>JBAYRN010000149.1:0-11578 GCA_041676625.1 Vulcanimicrobiota bacterium | reverse complement strand
CCTGGAAACGGCGCTCGACGAAATCATACCCTGGATAGAAGCGGAATTAGGGGCGGGCAGAATTTGACGAATATAGCACCTGCGCTCACTGTTGTTATTCCTGTTTACAATGAAGCAGACAACATCTTGCGTACGCTCACTGAACTCGAGAAAAACCTTTTCGATACTTGTACCGTCCTAATAGTCTACGATTTCCCAGAGGACAATACGCTGCCCGCTCTACAGGGATATGAGAGTGAGATACTGACTTTAAAACCCACCCTGAATACCTATGGCAAGGGCGCAGTCAACGCGATCCGTTTCGGCTTGGACCACGCTCGGACTGAGGCGATTCTCGTGGTTATGGGTGATTTGTCGGATGACTTATCTGTTTTACCGGCAATGCTGAAAGAAGTCGAGGCTGGGGCCGGAGTTGTATGTGGTTCTCGCTACATGAAGGGTGGGAAACAGATCGGTGGGCCCTGGTTCAAGAAGCTGCTTTCCCGAACCGCTGGTGTGTCCCTGAGATACCTCGTGGGATTCCCTACTCATGACGTGACTAACAGTTTTAAGATGTACACGCGCCAGGTCCTCGATTTCATAACTATTGAGAGCCGTGGAGGCTTCGAGATTGGGATGGAGATCGTGATAAAGGCCTGGATCAACGGTTTCAAGGTCGCCGAGGTTCCGGCGACCTGGCGAGATCGGGAGGCAGGTGATTCCAACTTTCGACTATGTGCTTGGTTACCTTGCTATCTTCGATGGTATTTTGTGGCAATTCATTTCAAACTGAGAAGCCTAATGAGTTAAGCTGCCTCCGGGGGGATAAGAGGTCTGCAGATAGACTGGAATATACCGTTCGATTAAGAGCCTACCGGTTTGTATATCAGTCAACTTATACAGCTCATAAGTATGCCCCATCCCTTCAAAACTTTTAATCATTTCCCAGCCTTCCGGCTCGAAACCCTTCCGTCTCAGTTCGGTCCAGATTGATCCTTTCTTCTCTTTATCCACCAACCAATAGCTTGGCCTTGTCCCGATAAGTGCTGTCCATCTGCCCATTCTCCGTACCGCATGAAAAGGATAGGCCTCTAAGGCAACCTGATCATCCAGCACGTAGCCCCAAGCATAAGATTCCCAGTAGTCGGCGAAAACGACCCCGTCTCGGGGCAGTTCCACCAACAGACGGTTTTCTAAGGAAATGTGGTCTTTCTGATAAGCAACACATTCCCAAGTGAAATCCACCCATTTCGGAATTGAGGAGAGCAGCATGGCAAAGCTGATCAGAACGAGAGGCCTGACCAACGAAGGCTGTTGAGAAGCCCGGACCCATGTGATCCAGATCGCAACCAGGTAGAAGGGTAAGCAATACCTGATCGATGCCACATCCACGGTTAGTTTGTCGATCCCAACAAGCAATGCAAGGGTAACGCCGCTACCCAGGATGAGACCAGCGGTAGGTAGGTCCTCGTTTCGAAGGACTGAAAACCCGACAACCCCCAGAAAAACAATGCCGCCCAGAGCCCACCTGTCGAACGATTCAATGGAAAAGAGAATCGGTATGATCTCTCCGAACAGGAGCCGACCCTGCCGGCTGAAGTCTTCAAAACGGCCCAATATAAGTGCGGGCGTATAGTGGACAATTGGCCAGTCATGAGCTCTGAATACAATATGAAACAGGACCGGAAGGTATCCGAAAAAAAGCCCTCCAAGGAAGCAGAGGAGGCTTACTTTCCTTAGGACCAGACCACGTAATGCCCCCAGTAGGGCGGGAACGATGAGAAGTAAAATCTGCGGTCTACAAAAAAAGGTGTAGGCACAAAAATACCCCAGGGCTACCCAGTTCGCAGCACTTGCCGTATGCTCTTTCTGTCGAGCCACGAACCAGAGACCGGCACCGGTCAAAAATATCGTCCAATCCTGACCGCTCGGCTGAAAAATGAGCCCGACAAATGGAGGTGAAGCAACGACCAGACACATGACAGAAGTAGAGACTGGAAGTCCTATCTCACGCTCTGGGAGATATCGAAGGAGCGCCTCAAAAAAAAGCCAGATACCCGCGACTGAAACGAGAACAGCACTGAGTCTGAGCGCAAGAATTTCGTCAAGCCCCAAGGCCAGAAAGCCGGCGACAAGATGGGAGGTAAAGCTAAAGAGATATTTTTGTCCGTAGAGAAAAATAGGGAAATAGTTATGAGCCAGCAGATCCTTACCCATCACTCCGAAGATCGCAGTATCAGAATTAAAACCAAGATAAGGAAAGGCGATACTCCAGCTACTTACAAGCATCAGCGCTAAAGCCACCGGCAGACGTATCAGGATAGCCCTCTTCTCGTGCTCGAGCAGCCTCTTATTCACCTTGCACGTCCTCAGAGATTTTCTTCACTTGCAGTGTCTCGATGGCATCCTTGACGGCTTTAAACAAAATTGGGACTACTAGCTTTCCTTCGCCTGTCCTGCTGAATCTGCTCTCTCGGCAAGCCCATAGAAATTAATCGCCGGCAACCTCCAGAGACTTCTCCTCCCGGCCTCTGGATTGGACTCCCGAAGCGGAGACCGCTATTTCCTGAACCCCACCGCTGCACACTGTTCCCAGCCCTGTTCCCAGACGTAAATCTGTCCTGGCTCCACCGGTTCGGGTCCCAGGTTGCCGGCCAGGCTGGCGAAGGCCACGGTGGAACCGTCTCCGGATAGAGTGGGGTTGAAGCTGTTGCCGTTTCCACCCAGGCTGAGGCAGGTTATGGCTCCGGAGTCGATCTCCAGGAGGAACACGTCGGAGTGGTGGTTGGTGTCGTTGGCCACCAGGTCTTCGGCGTAGGAGGTGAAGGCCAGAAGCTTTCCGTCGGCCGAGAGGCACGGCTCGAAGCTGTCGTCGCTTCCGCTTGTGAGCATCCTTTTTTCACCGCTATTGAAGTCGTACAAAACGATCTGGTAAACTCCTTGCGGATCGGGGGTGACGTAGGCGCAGAAGTCGTTGGAGAGGGAGGGTTCCCAGGCGGGCTCCTCCAGGGTGCGGGTCTGTTCGAGGTCCTGGCACACGATCAGCCGATCGCGATACACCCCGTCCGGCTGCAGATGCCGGTTTTCCCAGGCCAGACGGCGACCGTCGGGGGAGATGGCGATCATGGATGAGGCGATGCCCAGGCGAGACGGGAAGGGGGTTTCAATTTTCTCGGGGGTACCCACCGCCACTGCTCGCTCCCAGGTTCGGGTGGAGGTGCCGGAGAGCCGATGGGTGATGAACGCGAGCACCTCTCCGGAAGCAGAGAGATTGGGGGCGTAGGAGCTACCGTGGCCGCCGGTGCGCCAGGGCGAAGCTATTCGGGTCTGCTTTTGTAGGTCCGATGTCTCGGCCAGATAGACATCCGAGAGGTAGTCGGGCCCAGGGGCGGCCTCGAAAAAGAGTTTGTCGCCGGCACCGCTCAGCCGGGGTGAGTGAAAAGACATGACCGGGCCGGAGAGTTTAGACACGGAGTTCGACTTTCGATCGATGAGGGCGATGGAAGTGCGGGCCTCGGGGTTTCGCCCAAAAGTACCCGCTGCTTGGGGGTCGTATTCAAAGGCCAGCCAACTCCCGTCGTGGGAGAGGGTGGGCCTCACTTCCATCCAGGGGGTTTCGAGAGGATCCGCCGCCTCTCGGGGCTGTAGGGCCACCCAGCCACAGAGGACAAGCCAGATCGCCATCAGTCCTAAGAGCCACCTCAAGGCTTCGCCCTCCGTCGCAAAACAAACGCATCACCCTCGACCGGTTCAACTTTTTCCCAAAGCGGGGAGCGCTCTACCTCGGCCCGGATCATGCTGCTGTCTCCCGGTAAGAGGGGAAAATCGGAGCGCATTTCGCTGTCTATCGGTAGCACGATGCAGTCTAGAGACACCGCTTCCAGGCCCCGCCTAACGGCTCCCCGGCTGACCGGGCGATACTCGTTGCTGCTCTGTTGGACCAGCGAGCCGGAGGTGTTGCCCCAGGCCACCCGCACAAAAGGGTTGGGGAAGAGAAATAGTCTCTCCCGTTGGGAAAAGTGACCCCCGAGGGCGTTGTCGGCTACCACCACGTCGTCGGGGTGGACTTGTTGTTTCACATTTTCCAGGGAAGCGCGCGGGTTGAGCCGGGAGCGATGCTTGACCCCCAGCGGCCCGAAGTACACGCAAGAGAGAAAAGCGACGCTCAAGAGCGTGCCCAACACTTTCTCCGAGACTCCTCGAGTCTGGAGCCGTTTCCAGCCCACCACCGCAGCCCAGATCAAGATGGGGGCCAGGGCTGCTCCGTAGTGATTTTCAATTCGGTGCTGGCTGTAGCGCCAGGAGAGCAGATTGCCCAGCAGCACCGGCAGGATGGGGAGCAGTCGATCGGGGGCCAATAGCGGCAAGAATAGGACCGGCCCGAAGAGATAGAAGAGGTATTCGAAATTGAGAGGCGTGGAGAGACTGGCTACGGTGTTTAGGGGCTGAGAGAGTAAGTGCAGAGCCACCTCGGCTTCGCTGGTCCCGTAGTTGGTGTAGAGCATGGCGTACGGGCTACTCTGGTCGTGGTTGAAGTAGCGAAGCCAGTACTTGGCCACCACGATGCCCAGAGCGCCCAGTGTGAAGGTGCCCAGAAACCAGCGCTTGTCGCGCACCCACAGGGCCGTCACGGCCAGGGCGATCACGGTGAAGCCAGCTGCTTCGGTGCAGGCCAGGGTGGCCAGCAGTGCCAGGGTATAGGGGATGGGTTTGGCTTCTTCCAAATAAAGCACAGCAAAGAGCAGGGCCGGAGCCATGACCGCCACCGGATGGAAGTCGAACCGGTTTAGAAATCCCACCGCGGGGTGAGCCAGATAGACCCCCGCTACTACCAACGACCAGCGGGCCTCCAGGCCGTGGTGGCGGGCCAGGCGGTAGGCGGGATAAGCTCCGGCGGCGATCACCAGGGTCTGCAGGACCAAAAGAGTGGTCACCGAGGGAGAGAGCAGGTAGAGAGGAGCGAACAGGAGGAGGATGGGGTGAAAATGGTCTCCGTGAACGTGGAGTCCCCGGGTGGTCAAGAAGAGGCTGTCGTCTTGGGTGAGAAGGTAGAGCGCCTGGTCGAAAATCCCCAGATCGAAGATGCTGGTCTGCATGCGCCAATGGCGCTCCAGGGCCAGCCAACTGAAAGCCGCCGTGTAAAGGCCCATGAGAAGAGCCAGTAGTTTGTAAGCGCGCTTCTCCGACACTTTATCTCCCCGCCACCTTTTCCCACAGGTCCTGGTACTGGGCAGAGATGGCTTCGATCCGGAAGTGATCGGCTCGTGCTCGCCCCGCCGCCGCGAGCCTGTGGGCAAGCTCCCGCTCCGCCAGCACCCGATCCAGGGCCCGGGCCAGGGCGGCTGGATCCTGGGGGGGGACCACCAGTCCGTTGACTTCGTGTTGCACGATCTCCGGAGGCCCGTAGTCGCAACCGGTCACGACCACGGGCAGACCCGCTGCCATGGACTCCACCACCACGCAGCCGAAGCCCTCCCAGCGAGAAGGGAGAGCAAAGACCCGAGCCCGGGCAAAATAGGAGCCCGGGTCGTTGCAGAAGCCGGGCATCTCCACCCTGTCCGCGAGCCCCAGTTGTTGGGCCTGCCGCGTGAGTTCTTCGCGTCGGCTGCCCTCTCCCAGGATGACCAACCGGGCCCTTTGGTGCTCCATTAGAGCCAGAGCCTCCAGCAAAAGATCGAAGCCTTTCTGATACTCCAGGCGTCCCACGGCCAGAATGCGGGGCGGCCCGGAAGGGTCTTCCCGGCCGGGTTCGGTCTGCTCCGGTAGATCCACCGGGTTGTAGATCACCTCGATCTTGGACGGTGCCACTCGGAAGTGCTGGACGAGTCCGTCGGCCAGCCCCTGCGAGATGGCCAGAACTTTGTCCGCCCGCCGGTAGAGGAGGCCGGTCAGCGCTTTGCGGGCCCGGGCAGCCCAGGGGTGGGGGAGGTCATCCTGGATCATCCGCCAGGTGTTGTTACCCTCCCGCAGGATCCACCCGCAACCGCGCCCCCCCAGGGCCACCGCCAGCCCGGCCGACAGGTTCATGCTGGCGGTCAGGCTCATGACCACGTGGGGGCGAAAGTCTCTCAGGTACTTCAGATGAACCCAGGGAGCCAAAAGAGCCAGAGCGGCCAGCGGGGTGCCATTTCTGGAGGGGATCCGCGGGGGGGTCAGGAGTTCCCGTTCATCCACCCTGGATACGAAGGGGCCGTCTTTCCACAGCAGGCCCAGGCGAGGCTCGAACCGAGTCCGGTCGATCCCTTCGAGGATCCTGGTGATGGTGCGCTCAGCTCCGCCCCCGGCCAGATCGGCCAGCAGTATGAGCACCCGGATGCGCTCCTTCACCGCTCGTCTCGCAACTGCCAGTGTTCACCAAAATGGCTATACAAAAGATTGTTATTGCGACCGTCGCTGTTTTCTCCGTGGACCAGAGTGGGGGTGCCCCAGGAAGACCAGGATCCCATTCTGGTAAAGGCGATGTCCGAAGGAAAGACCCAGCGTTCGACCCCCAGTTTGGCCAGACATCCGCTGACCAGAATGTCGTCCACGAAGAAGGCCTCGGGAGGCAGGGATGGGTCCTGCAACTCGGCGGGGGGCAGGCTTCCCGCCCGCACCAAAAAGCCGGAAGCTCCCTGCATGATCTCCACCGGAGTCGGGCGTTCGCAACGGGAGGCTTGAATGTAGCGGCGGTTTGCGTGGCGCTCCTGAAAAGGCACCTTCCAGCCCCGCATGCAGACCGCCGCGGACGGCAGTTCGGCGCTGGCCTGGCCCAGGGTGGAGAGGAGTGTTCGGGGGTAGATGGTGTCGTCGTCCACCACCAGGATTCGGGCCCGGGGTTGCTCTTGAAGGTCGAGCAAGGTGGGCATGAGCTTGGTCAAGGGGCCCCAATCCCGGCTGCAGGGTACCACCGAAACGCAGTCGAGCCCCCTCAGAAACTCCGGAACGTCATATCCCCGGGACTCCCGCCGGGAGACCTCGGGTAGGTTGATACGGATGCCGTCGGCTCGCACCTCTTGATCGAGCAAAGACTTGAGGGTGGGGCCCAGGCGGGAGATGCGGCTGGGTAGAGTGGTGAGGGAAACCCACAACGGCTCCGCTCCCGCACATCTGGGGAGATCCTGGTAGTGGCGTGCCAGGGACTGGAGATCGGAAAACTGGAGTTTGAGATACCGAAAAATCTCCTGTAGGACGGCTATCGGCTTCACTTTCCGAGGGCGGGAAGACATCGGCCAAGGTTATACCGAGGGCACCTTTCCCCTGCCCCACGCTTGGAGGCAATGTCAGATCCGACGCGAAGGCAGCGCGACCGAAAATGGACCAGGAGGACATCATGGGCGTCGAATTTTCATTGGTGGTACCCACCTACAAAGAGCGAGACAACATCGACAAGTTGGTGAGTGATACTCACAAAGCTCTGGCTCCCTCCGGCATTTCTTACGAGTTGATCATCGTGGACGACAACTCTCCCGACGGAACCGCCGAAAGGGCTCGAGAGTTGGCCAAGGATTTTCCGGTGGTGGTGCACCAGCGAGCCGGCAAGTTGGGTCTGGCCACGGCGGTGATGGAAGGCTGGGAGAAAGCTCGAGGCTCCATCCTGGGAGTCATGGACGCCGATGGTAGCCACGATGAGCGCATCCTGCCTTATATGGTTCAGTTCGTAAAGAGCGAGCGCGTCCAACTCGCTGTCGGTAGCCGCTATATCCCCGGCGGCGGGATCGGCAACTGGCCCTTGAAGAGGGAAATCATCTCCCGAGTGGCGGTGATGATGGCCAGACCCATCTGCCCGGTGGCCGACCTGACCAGTGGATTTTTTGTCTGCCATCGAAACGTGGTGGAAGGGGTGTATCTGAACCCCATCGGTTTCAAGATCGGTCTGGAGGTGATGATGCGGGGTCGCTACCAGACCTTCACCGAAGTTCCTTACACCTTTCACGACCGGGATAAAGGCCAGAGTAAGCTGGGCTCCAAAGAGGTTTTTGCCTATCTCAAACAGTTGGGTCAACTGCTCGGCTACTGGATCGCCAATCGCCCCAAACGCAGGCGCGTGACCATGAAGGAACTGGAGCAAGAGCAGGTGATCGCCCTTTCGCCTGACCAGGAGCCTGCCCGGATCTAGAAGCTTGGCCGACAGCAAGGTCGTCAAAGAAGAGCTCCGGAGTTCACTGGAGTTTGTGATGGGGGTTCTGGTCTTTGGGGCCGCCATCTTCTCCGTCCTTTTCAATCTGATCTACCTAGCCGTGGACAACGATCTCAGGATGAAAGAGGCCTATCTGGTCATCGCCAATCCCGGCGAATTTTCCAACCAGGAGCTGGACCAGGCGGTGCAGCTTTTGGACAGTTCGTTACTCGAAGATGTGCGCCAAGGTGGGCGTCCGGTGCTTTGCGACGAGGACGAAGCGCTGATCGATCTTTACCAAAACCTGGAGGGGGAGCGAAAGGCCGAAGTGGGGCAACTTTTGGCTCGCAAGACCGGGGTGGATGGCGGGTGGAAGGCATTTTTTATCCAGCGTCTCCCTACTTCCCGCACCCCGTTTCGGATGCCGTTTTTGGAGCTGAATCTCATGTATTACGGCTGGGTGATCGAGATCGCGACGATCATCTTTTTGTCCCAGAGCCTGCGCAAACCTCATGTCCAAGCCATGCTTTTTCGCCAGGTTTTGAAGCCGTATTTTTTCCTGCCGGTGACGAGTCTGCTGCTTTACGTGCCGGCCTGGCATTGGGCCACACTGATGTATCCTCGATCCGCCGGTTGGTTGGCTTCGCTGTTGGCTTGCCTGGGTTGCGTGCTGATGGCCTTGTTGATGTACAAGGTGGCCCGATTGAGGCTCACCGAATCGAAGATGAACGAACTCGGGTTTCATCTACTGATCTCTTCGATCTTCGTGCAGCTCCTTACGGCCATGGGTGATCCCGATGTGGTCTACCAGGTCTTTTCTGCCCCTCGCATGGAAAATTTACGCTACATCAGCTGGTTTATCATACTCTGTTATCCAGGGCTCTTGATGGAGAAATGGTACACCGGGCGACGAGGGGAGCCCTAAGGCTCCTTGCTGTCCATCTGGCCCAGGATGACCTTGTGAATCTTTTTTTCGATGAGCTTCCACTTGAGCTGATCGTAGTCGTCGTCGTAGCTTCCGGACATGAAGCCGAGTGGGATCTCAAAACCCCCGGCGTTTCGGCGGCCTCCCCCGTAGTGGTTGCCCCCCTCGTTGACCCCGAGGGCTTCCTTGAGAAACTGATCGGGGCTAAGGGTGAGCTTGGAACTGCGCAGGCTGCCCACGATCGACTCGCTTCCGTCGTCGTTCATGACGACCCCATAGACCACCACGGTGTGCACGTCTTCTTCGGTCAACAGAAAGTCGGCCACCTGGGGGATGATGTCCCGGTCCTTGCGGCGCAGAAACCCGATCCCGGCCAGGGTGAGGTGGTTGACCTGTTTTCGAGTGCTCAAGGCTTTCTCGATGCCTTCCATCACTTGAGCGCTGCGTTTGACGCTCAAGATTTCGTTGAGTAAAGAAGCGCTAAAGTAGCGACTGAGATAGGCGGCGGCGGTGAAGTCTTCCTCTCGGGCGTTGACCAGATTGCCGGTGTCGGTGCGCAGGCCGTGCATGAGCGCGGTGGCCAGTTTGGCGTGGGGGCGGTGGCCGCTCTGGAGCGGCATCAGCCCCTCCATGAAGTACTGGGTATAGAGGGTAGCCGTGGCTCCCACCGGACGGATATCGGAAAACTCCACCGGGGGGGCGGCTTGGGGTGAGTGGTGATCGATGATGGCCAGCGGCTTGACCCCGGCATGTTCGAGTTTGGGCCAGATGGCCGTATTGATGGCCTGATTGTCCACGAAGATCGCGCCGTCATACTCGTCGGCCTTGAAGTCCTTGCTCCAGCGCAGGACCTCGATCTCCAGCACTCGCAAGAGGGCCAGATTTTCCGGGTGACTCACTTCACAGAGATAGAGCAGGTCGGTGCGGATGGCGTACTTTTGGGAGAGCAGGGCGTGGGCCAAAGCCGAGGAGATGGCGTCCGGATCGGGGTAGTCCTGCATGACGATGACGTGCCGCTCGTCTCGGTGGGCTTCCAGAAACTTGCGTAACTCATCGGTGGGTCCAGGTACTTTGGAATCGGGCCGATCATACTCCATGCTGTTGCGGGGCTTTAGCGGTGGCCGGGGGAAATCCTGGGACGGGCATAGTGCTCGTACTGCTCGATGTGAAAGGCCGCTGGCATGGCGATCTTTTTCACGGTTTCCCGCTCACCCATGCGAGTGATCCAGGCTCTGAGCTTGCTGAAGGAAGCCGGTATCTCGAAGTCTCGGTAGTGAGCCAGTACGGGCAGGCGCTCAAACCAGGGGTAGGCCTCGAGGTCTACCAGAGAGAGTTCCGGACCGTGAATCCATCCGCTTTCCTGAAAGCCTTCGCTTTCGAGCTTTTGCAGCGCCTCGGTGAGTTTCTCCCGGGGCTCTTGCTGATCGTCTGACTCCTGGGCTTTGAGGAGTGTGTAAAAGGGAGGGACCAGGTTGCTCGAGAGCCACTCGATCCAGAGGCGGGAGCGGGCTCTGTCTCCGGGCTGCCGGGGCAGCAGGGCGGGTTGGGGAAAAGCGTCTTCCAGGTATTCGCAGATGATGGCCGATTCCCAGATTCGGTGGCCCTCGTGCTCCAACAGCGGGACTTTGCCGGAGGGCAGGACGTCGTGGTACCAATCCGGTTTGTTTCGGAGATCGATGGCCACGTATTCGTGTTCCAGGCCTTTTTCGGCCAGGGTCAGTCGGGCACGATGGACGAAAGGGCAGGCGTCGGATCCGTAGAGTTTCATGATGGAGACCTCCTAGTTCTGGTAGATCCGCCCTTCCACGGGCAGCACCGGCCTACCCTCTACATCCAGTCGAAAATCCAGGGTTCGGATTTTCAGGTCGGGCCCGGGGCTGTAGACGTCGAAGTGAAGATGTGGTCCGGTGGTGTAGCCGGTATTGCCGGAGCGGCCCAACAACTGGCCGGATTGCACCCAGTCTCCCGGGTCGACCACCACGCTGTTTTGTTGAAGGTGCACGTAGCGGCTGAGGGTACCGTCGGGGTGAGCCAGCACCACGGTGTTGGCCTTCTCTTTCAAACTGATATCCCAGCGCCCCTCGGAGTATCGCTCTTCCACATTGACCACCAGACCGTCCCGGGCGGCGGTCACCGGAGTGCCCACCGGCAGGTTGAAGTCCAGGGCGTAGGCTTCTGTTCCGTGGTGAGAGAGGGTGCCGTGGAACCCCTGGGAGAGCTTGTAGGCCTTGCCCCGGTTAAAAGGTAGGGCGTAGGTACCCTCGGTGCTGGTCCTGGTCCAGTCGCCGTAGTGAAAAAAGCTCTTGTAGTTCCACTTCCAGGGAGATCGATGGTCTTTGCGGAGTACCACCGGTCCTCGAGAGAAACCCCGGGCCGGCACCACAAAGGTCAACTGAGAGTCTTCCAGCCTGCAGTTGTCTAAATTGGTGAACTCGAATCGGAAAGTCACCGGTACCGGATGGCGATTTCGCAAGATGAGGGAATGACGGCCGTCTTTTTTGTCGGTGTCCACTTGAACGGGGTCCGGCAAGACTTCGGCCCAGGCCCCACCCCAGAGCAGTAGTAGCAAGAATATG
>JBAYRN010000148.1:0-11690 GCA_041676625.1 Vulcanimicrobiota bacterium | reverse complement strand
GCTCGGGCTCGACCACAGGCTCGAGTTCTGCTACAGGCTCGGGCTCGGGCTCGGGCTCGACCACAGGCTCGGGTTCGACCACAGGCTCGGGCTCAGTTACAGGCTCGGGTTCGACCACAGGTTCCGGTTCCGGTTCCGGTTCCGGTTCCGGCTCGGGCTCTGGCTCCGGTTCCGGTTCTAGTTCGGGTTCTGGCTCAACTACAGACTCCGGCTCAGCTACAGGCTCGGGCTCGACCACAGGCTCGGGCTCAGTTACAGGTTCGGGTTCGACCACAGGCTCAGGCTCGACCACAGTCTCCAGAACCTCGCCAGGCTCAAGCCCGGTCGGAGGAGAAAAATCAGGTGTCTCCGGGACGCTCAACTCCGGCACCACAGGCGAAGTCAAATCCGGCAGCATCGGATCACTGAGCGAGGGCATTGGAGGCATGATGGGGCTACTCTGATCGGGAAGGAAAGGGTCAGGCACTTCGTCGGGGGCACCCAACTCTTCCGGCGAGGGCACCTCGAGCTGCGACTCGATAAAATCCGGCGGCGGTACTTCATCGGGGGCACCCAACTCTTCCGGAGCAGGCACTTCGAACTGTGACTCGATAAAATCCGGCGGCGGCACTTCATCGGGGGCATCTAACTCCTCCGGTGAAGGCACCTCTTCAGCCGAGGCCCCCTTGCTTACGTAGCCTCCGGAGGCGGGGTCAAAGACCAGTTGGAGGTCTTCTTCCGGAGTCCCGCCGGGCGAAATAGGAGGCGTGGTTGGAAGCGCCGTCTCTACACTTTCAAAAGAAGGCGCAGGGACCGAGGGACCCACGAACCCTGAAACCAGTATACCCCCGTTGCCATTGGATTCGTAGTGACACTTGAGACCCGAGACCTGTGCCACCGGCACCAGGTTGAGTCGTACATCGCTCTTGGAAGCGCTCCCGCCGAAGCTCAGCGAACCGTCCGCCGCAGTCGTCCTGACTTCCACCGACCAACTCGTGAAAAAGTCTTGCACCGCGTCGGTCCAGGTCCAGAGCACCGGTGTATAGAGCTCTAGAAAACTCCTGGCTGCGCTCTCATCATTTCCAGAAACCGCAAGGTCGATGCGCCGGCTCCAGCGAGGCAACCGCTCTAAGCCAGAAACGGCCCGGCCCTCCACCCCCAGCCAGCGGGTATGGCGCCGGGGAGCGTAGCGGCTCGATTGCAGCCGACTGCTGAGATAAAATGTTTCCCGCAAACTTTCGTAGGCAGGATGATGCGGGTGAGCCTTCCAGTCGATAAAAGCCTGGGTCAGGAGTCTCTCTGCCCGGTCCAGAGACGGAGGTTGCTCCAGCAGTTTTTGCACGTCCTGGGAGTATGGACCCACCGTGTGTAGAGCACCTACAGCGAAAGAGGCAAAAAACTCCGTGAGGAAAGCGAGACTATCATGCAGCCACCGAACCGTATCCAGGCCACCTCCCTGGTCAAGCCCTTCCTGGGTTTTAATGAGCAGACTGCTAAGAGCCGAGGGTGCCTTTAAGGGCACCTTGACCTGCCTTTTCGAAATGTACTCTGTTTGCATATAGAAAAACTACCCACCCCGCCAGGAGGGTATCAGTCCGTTACGCAAGTTGCGCACTGTATCCTTCATGAAACGAACAAATAAGGAATCGAAATAGGAGCCAGTCGCGAACGACTGACTCCTATTACTAAGGTATAGCTTCTTCGAGAGGCGTTTACTGAACCGCGTCGCGAAGAGCTTTTCCCGGCTTGAAGGCCGGCACTTTCCGCGCTGCGATTTTGATCTCGTCACCGGTACGAGGGTTTCGACCGGTACGACCTTTGCGCTCACGGACTTCAAAGCTGCCGAAAGGGATCAGGCGTACGCCGTTTCCTTTGGTCAGGTGCTCTTGAATGGTCTCGAGAACAACGTTGAGGGTGTCGGTTGCTTCTTTCTTGGAACAGTTGTGCTTTTCCGCGATGTCCGCGATTAGCTCAGCTTTCCCCACGATGGTTGCTTTTTTCTTAGTTTTGGTTTTCGCCACGGTTGGCTTCCTCCCAGTAGGTTGATGTAGACCTCAGGACGTTCTCAAATCCAGAAACGATTCCTTCTAATCGTTGATATTTCTTGGTTCCCCACCCATATTTTGTATTTTTTTCGAAACAATGTTCGAAAAAACATCAAGTTTTCGATTAAGTTTCGATTAAAGAAGCTCAAGTTGTCACTCCACCGTCCACACTCAAGACGTGTCCGTTGATATAAGACGCCTCATCGGAAGCCAGAAATAGATAGGCATTGGCTATCTCCACCGGCTCTCCCATCCGCTGCATAGGCACCATGGATTCCAACTTCTCCATCACTTTATCCGGGATCCCTTCGGTCATCCGGGTTTTGATGAACCCTGGTGCCACAGCATTGACTCTGACTCCCTTACGCCCTAACTCCCGGGCCCAGGTCTTGGTCATCCCGATCACCCCTGCTTTGGTCGCTACGTAGTTGGTCTGCCCGAAGTTTCCATACAGCGCCACCACCGAAGAGGCATTGAGAATAACCCCTCTACCCTGCTCCACCATGTATTTGGCCACACACTGGGTGGTGTTGAACACCCCTTTCAGGTTGACCGCTACCACCGCGTCGAAATCCGCCTCTTCCATTTTGGAGAGCTGGGCATCTTTAATGATACCTGCGTTGTTGACCAGAATGTCCAGACTGCCCAGATCGTCCACGATCTTCTTCACCCCCTCTTCCACCGAAGAGCGACGGGTGACATCCATGGTCATGCCCACGGTTCCACCACCCAGCGATTGCGCTGCCTCCCTGACCGCCTCGGCGTCCACATCCACCACTACCACTTTTGCCCCCTCCCTAATAAAGACCTCAGCTGTAGCGTATCCGATCCCTCTTGCCCCACCGGTGATCAGCGCTACTCTATCCTTCAACCTCATGTCCTAACTCCTTACTAAATTGTTTCCGGAATGTTGCCGACCTTTGTTGCAGGGCGGTTGCAAACCTTGCTTAAACCACGAATCCATGGCCAAACCCAAAACCGTCTACGTCTGTCAGGAATGCGGCTCGAGTTGCCATCGTTGGTCCGGACGTTGCAACGATTGCGGAAGCTGGAACAGCTTACAGGAAGAACAGCTCGCTCCCCCCTCGGGTCACACCACCGGAATGGTACTTAATCAGGGGCCGGGCGAACTGGTGGCCCTGGATGCAGTGGAAGGCTCCGAAGGCCCCCGCATCTCCTCCGGCATCATGGAACTCGATCGGGTGCTGGGGGGTGGCGTGGTGCCGGGCGTGGTCCTCCTGCTCGGCGGTGCCCCCGGCATCGGCAAGTCCACCCTGCTGCTGCAGATGGCCCGGAAGGTGTCATCGAGCCTTAGTCCGGTGTTGTATGTAAGCGGCGAAGAGAGCGCCCATCAGATCCGTTTGCGAGCCGATCGCCTGGACGCCGTGACCGATAAGATTCTCCTTTTCAACGAAACCAGATTCGAGATGGTCGTCCAGCAAATCGAAAAGAGCAAGCCGGGGCTGGTCATCGTGGACTCCATCCAAACTCTCTTCCGCTCCGATCTCACATCCGCCCCGGGCTCGGTCACCCAGGTCAGAGAGTGCGCCGCCGGTCTCATGCGCCTGGCCAAATCCACCCAAATTCCCATCTTGCTGGTCGGTCACGTGACCAAGGAAGGCCATATCGCCGGACCTCGAGTCCTGGAGCATCTGGTGGATACGGTACTCAGCTTTGAAGGCGACACCGAGAGCCGGGTTCGGCTGCTGCGTAGCTCCAAAAACCGTTTCGGCCCTTCCCACGAAGTGGGGCTTTTTGAAATGACCGGCAAGGGGCTGGTACCGGTCTCCGAGGCTTCGGCGTTTTTTCTCCAACAACGCGCCGAGGGTCTGACCGGCAGCCTGGTGTACCCCAGCCTGGAGGGCACCCGGCCCATTCTGGTCGAGGTCCAGGCTCTGGTCACCGAGAGTTACGCCGCCGCCCAGGGTGTGCCACCGGTTCGGCGGACCGTGGGCATCGACGCCAACCGAATGTCGCTTCTCCTGGCTGTGTTGGGCAAAAGACTCAAAGCAGCAGCCCTGGGCAAGTACGATGTCTATGCCAAAATCGCAGGCGGGCTCAAACTCCAGGATCCGGCCCTGGATCTGGCCCTGGCCCTGGCCCTTATCTCCAGTCGTGATGAGATACCCGTTCACCACCAAACCGCGGCCTTTGGGGAGGTGGGTCTGGGAGGGGAGATCCGTCCTGTCTCCGGCACCGAAATCAGACTCAAGGAACTCGAGCGACTGGGCTTCAAGAAGTGCGTACTACCCACCGCCTGCATCAGCCCTGAAATCAAGAAAACCAGCGGCCTGGAATTGCTGGGACTGGACTCGGTGAAGCGGCTGCGTCATGTCTTAAAGAAGGATGAAAGTCCTATTTCGCGGTAGTCCTATTCGTGGGCATGCAGAAAACAGTGGGAATGATGTTCAGCTTTGTGTTCATCATTTTCGGTGGCCTCTGCGGATACAGCATCGCCCGCTATACCGGAAGTTTTTACTACACCCTGTCCGAAATGGGGCGGATCACCAACTTCATCTCCTTTATCCTACTGGGGATCCTCCTGGGACTCACCCTGGCTCCGATCTGTACACGGTTGGCCCTGCGCGCGGTAGACTCGTTCGCCCTTTCCCTGCAGCGTCTGTCCGTGCAGGAAGTCCTGATGGGTTCGGCCGGGCTACTATTCGGCTTGATCATAGCCTTTTTCGTAAATCTTGCGCTACGGCAGATCGATTTTTCTTCTATCCCCGCTATCGGTGCCTACATGGGACCTTTCTTGATTGTCATATCCACGATCTTTCTGGCCCTGATGGGAGCCTTCTTCGGTAGCCGCCTGGTTTTTATCCACTCCTTCGCTGAGCTTCTCGAATCCGGTACGGGACAGCGCAACTGGGGCGACCAGCGGTTCGTGGTGGACACCTCGGTGATCATCGACGGTCGCCTGGGAGAGATCGTAGACACCGGTTTTGTCAGTGGAACTCTGGTGGTGAGCCGCTTCGTACTCGACGAGGTTCAGGCCAAAGCCGACTCTCCCCGAGAGAGCGAGCGACTGCGGGGCAAGCGTGCGCTCGATCTCCTGGATGGGCTGCGCCAGAAGGTCACGGTGAAAGTCGAGCAAGGGACTTACCCTGATCTCAAAACGGTGGATGCCAAGCTCGTAAAGCTGGCCCAGGAACTTAAATGCCCCCTCCTGACCAATGACGTAAACCTTCAAAAAGTGGCGGGACTTCAAAATGTGAAGGTCCTGAACATCAATGCTCTGGCCAAGGCCGTCAAGCCCGTCTACCTCCCTGGCGAGTCCCTCGACATCCAGATCACTCGCCCCGGTAAAGAGAGTGGGCAGGGAGTAGGATTCTTGGATGACGGTACCATGGTGGTAGTGGACGGGGCTAGAAAAAGTCTGGGAAAATCCATCCTTTGCGAAGTGACTTCGTTGGTTCAGACGGCCAGCGGGCGCATGATCTTTGCCCGCCTTTCTCCAGAGAGCAAGCCGGAACCCGCGGGGGAGTCGGAAGACCAGGAAGTGGCCCTAAAAGAATGAGCCGGGTGCACGCCATCATCACCGCCGCAGGCTCCAGCAGCCGAATGGGTGGAGTCGACAAGTTGCTACTGACCGTAGACGAGCGTCCCCTGTTGGTGCGGACCCTCGAGCCGTTTCTCAGCTTCCCCTCGCTGAGCCACGTCGTGGTTGCGGTGAACCCGGAACGGCAGGACGAATTCCGAAGTCTGTTTGAACATCACTTCCCTGACCAGAGCGATCGGGTCACGGTGACCTCCGGGGGGGAACATCGACAACAGTCGATTCTGCGCGCTTTGAGGGTCCTATCGACGCTAGCTCTCCAGGATGACCGGGTCATGATTCACGATGGAGCCAGGCCCTTTGTAACCCACCAACTCTTTCAAAACCTCCTGGACGGTCTGCACCAGTTCGACGGAGTCATTCCAGCGCTTCCGGTGCGCGACACCATCAAGAGGGTCGAGGGTGCAAAAGTTGTCGGCACCCAGGATCGGGAGGTTTTGCGAATGGTGCAGACCCCCCAGACCTTCCTTTTCCACCCCATCCTGCGGCTCCACGAGCGCGCCGCCAAGGAAGGCTTCCTTGGCACCGACGATGCAAGCCTGCTGGAGCAATACGGCCTTTCGGTGGGCTGGATAGAGGGACCGGCCTACAACTTGAAGGTCACCGTACCCGAAGACATCAAACTGCTCGATCACCTTTACGATCAGGCCGGCCGGGCTCACTCCCGGTGAGCGACAAGGAAGAAAAGCAGCCACCCGTCGATCCGGAAACCAAGGAGGCCTGGGACTACTTGATGGAGGTCATCGGGGACTACCAGGCGTTCCTGGAAAATATCGGCGACCTCGGCTACTCAGCGCCACAGTTACTTTACTATCGGGACGAAGTTCAGGAGTTTCTTGAGGAACTTACCGATAATCCCCAGATCAATTTCAAGGGTGCCTACCAGAGAGTCAATGAACTCGACCAAATCTTGCGAAATCGTGCCCAAGATCTGGTGGATGAAATCGGACACGACAACTTCCTGCAGTATCAGGTCATCAACGACCCCCCCAAGAAGCACTGGTGGTGGTGGTTAAACCGGGTGACCGCCGCGCCACCACCTCCACCCAAAATCTGGGAGTTTTGGAAGTACCAGGCTTTGCAGACCAAGCCCCCCGAAGCCAAACAAAAGCCACAGATTCCCGAAGGGGCGGATCCTGAAATCGCTCAGTTCTTTCTGCCCGACGAGAGCTAAAGCCCCAGCCGACCGGCCGCGGCCAGGATCCCCGCGACGCTTTTGGCGTCTCCCAGTTCACCGCTCAATGCCATCTGTTTGGCTCGAGCCAATGGAATCTGCACCAGTTCGATGAATTCACCCTCGTCGAGTTGTTGCTCCCCCAGGACGGCCTCAGTGGCCAGAAAGAGACCCAGTTTTTCGTTGCAGAAGCCGGGACTGGAGTAGAAATCCATCAGGTGCTCCAGCTTACCGTCCAAAAACCCCACCTCTTCTCGGAGTTCTCGCACTGCGGCCCGAGCGGCATCCTCTCCCGAGTCGATCTTCCCGGCCGGGATCTCCAGAAGGGGTTTCTCGACTGCTTTGCGATACTGCCGCACCAGCACCGTTTCTAACTCCCGGGTCACCACCACGCAGCACACGGCGTCCGGATGCAGTACGATCTCTCGTGAAGAGAGCGAACCGTCTTCAAGCTCCACCTGATGGACATCGAGAGTCAGAAGCTCCCCCTGAAACTCCCGAGTTTTCGTTAAAGTCTTCTCCATCTATCCGGTCAAAAGAAGCCGTATCCGAAGGAAGGATAAAACATGGTGGGCATGGCCATGAGCGAGAGGGCACTGACCCCCATCGTCACCATCGACATGGTGTTCATCATGTTGGTGGTTCTCTGCATCTGCTGGTATTGAGCCTGCATGGGATCGTACTGATAATGGGAGGAAGGCATGCCCCCGACGTAGGGGGGTGCTCCGTGGTGAGCCTGATTGTCCCAGGGGTTTTCCCCGGTAAAGGCGCCTTTAATTCGCTCCCAAAAGGAAGGCTTGACGCCGGTCTGGTGGGGCATCGGTCCACCCTGGCCATAAGGCTGTGGCCCCCCTTGACCGTACGGCTGGGGGCCGCCTGGTCCGGTGGGAAGCGCATGGGGCAACTCATAAGATCGATTGTCCGGGCCGTCGATGAAGAGACGGTTGGGGGTGCGGATATCGACGTGGACCCCAGGAGAGGCCACCTGCTGCATGGTGTTGGTGTTCAGTTGGTGAGCATGAATGAACTTACCGTCGGTGATGCGGGTATCGATGAAGCCGTCTTCGGTGGCCATCTGGTGCACCTTGCCGTCTTTACTCTCTACCAACATATCCAGGTGATCGGGTGCTATGGTGTAGCCCACCCCATCCTTGCTCTTGGTATAAAGGATGTAACCCGAATCAGTAGGGACTTCCCGCTTCAAAACTTCCAATCGCGTGCCATCGACATCGGTGGCAAACGGTTGCTCCCCATTGTCGTTGATGGAAACCCCGCTGGGAAGCCTGGTGAGAACGCTACCATCCGGCAAGGTGGTTCGGCTCATCCCGTTCTTGGCAAACTCCGGGAGCCCGAAATCGGGGTCGGACGGGCCCTCGGTTTGAGAGGTTTCAGGGGCCGGGGTTGACGCGGTGGCTTTGGGAGTCGCCATGCCCAGGATGCTGTCCAGCGCCGCTTGAGTGTCTCCCCAACCTTCTTGAACTCCCGGAGCGTCCGGCTTCGGTTCGCGATAGCGCACGCTGGTGGGATCGATCAGGTTACGCACCGTCTCTTCTCCGTTAGGCAAGCTGAAGGTAAGACTTTTCTCGCCCACTTCCAGATTGTCGAATCCAGTCTTCTCCACCAGGGTGCCATCGGCACCGAAACGGGCCGTGTGAAAACTGTGCTCTTTACTGCCGGCTTGAGTGGTATGGGTACTGCGCGCCTCAAACTCTTGAGTCCCGTCGGCCTTGAGCGATTGCTTCAAGGTGCCGTTGTGGTTGGACACCGAGAGGTCCCCTGTGTTTACATTCAGTTGATAGGCGTTGCGCTCTTTATCCCGATAGGCCAGCAACTGTTGACCGTCTTCCAGGACCACTCTGGCGCTCCTGGCCCGGGGGCTGTCGCCCAGCACCTCTACGTGTTCACCGTCGGTGCGGAACATGTCTCCGTTGGGAAGCTGAAAAGAGCGGGTCGCCCCTTCTTCTCTCACCACCACTCCAGAGGCGGTCTTGCTCATCCCGACGCTGTCTGAGCCGTTATTCATATCGAAAAATCCGGGCTGGTAGCCAGGAAGCTGGGGAAAAGGGCTGTCGTTGGCTTTGCTTTCGGTCGGGGGAGTCTCCTGAGTGCCGGTCATCGGCTCCGACAGAAGAGGTGAAGTGGGAGAGGAGGTTTGGCCCAGAATGCCGGGTGTCACACCCGCAGGGAGCGCGAGCAAGGAAGGTCCCTCAGCCAACAAAGAAGTGGGTGCCGCATTCTGAACGGCGGGAGCGGGCTTGGACGTTTCCTGGGGCTGGGGTGCGACCGCTTGCTGCCCGGGTAAGGGTCGGGCCAACGATCTCTTCACCTGGTTGCCACCGGCTTCGAAACGAATCTCCTGGGCACCCAGGTCCAGTCCACCAAACCCCTGGTGAGCCAGTATCGTCCCCTTTTCATCCAGCAGGGCCGTCTTCTCGTAAGGCTTTCCGTCACCGTATCCGAAGGCTGTCACCTCCTGATCACCGTTGGGATAAAAGACCTGAGTGACCCCGGCGGTGGAGTGAGCTTTCCGCGTCACGCTATAAGTCATAGAGTCAGGCTCCACTTGAACCAAATCGCCCGCCTGGTCCTTAAAAGAGATGATATCCGAGCCTTCTTTGTTGTCGTTGGAAACGGAGATTTCTTTAGCCGAGCCAGCGAGAACTTCAACCTTGCCGTCCTGGAGCCTGAACGAGTTGCCCTCCATGGAAACGGTTCGATCGCCTTGCTGGCTGATCTCAAGTCCCATCCCGGACTTCGCCTGCATAGAGACCGAACCATCGAGTCTCTCGGTGTGAGTGACTCCGAGATCATCGGTGGTTGAGGCCGCCTGCGGGGTACCCGGCCTGGTTGCGGCGGCTTCTTGCTTTCGAACCTCTTTGGGGGCTCCTCCAGTCCCACCGACCCGAGCAGCGTTGCTCTGGCCTCCCTTGACCACGCTGGCCTGCAAAGCGGTCTTTCTAGCAATAGGATCCATGAAATCCTCCGAATTTCTAGACTAAGGAGGCTGTGCACAGCGCTCCCAACAACATGTGATTCTATCGTCTCGGCCGCGAGACGACAAGACAAGTACAGCGTTTTCCCGTGGCCTAACGGATTTTTTACAAGTCAGAAGGGTATCACCCCTTTCCTCTCACAGGAAGTTCAATGCTAGACGAGTCCCCAGAAGGCTTCGACTATGAAGCCCAGCCATACGAAAGTTCAGAGATCCTTGAAGTCCGGGTCGATGAAGGGTATCAGGGTGGCCGCTTAGACCAGTTCTTGGCCGCTCAGCTCGACTATTCGCGCAGCCTGATTCAGGACTGGATCAAAGACGGTCGCATCCTGGTGGATGAGCGGCAGGTGAAGGCCTCCAGCAAACTCAAGCAGGGACAGAGCATCATCATCGAGGTTCCGCCTCTGGAGCCTGCCGAACCCGTGCCCGATGCCACCATTCCTCTGGCGGTGGTTTACGAGGACGAGCACATCCTGGTCCTCAACAAACAGCGGGGTCTGGTGGTCCACCCGGGGATCGGCAACCCCGACGGCACCCTGGTCAACGCCCTGCTGGCCCACTCTAACGATTGGGCGGGGATCCGCGGGGTCCTGAAGCCCGGCATCGTGCACCGCCTGGACAAAAACACTTCGGGGCTGATGGTCACGGCCAAGCACGATCAATCCTGCGTGGGGCTGCAAAACCAGTTTCGAGATCGGGCCGTCCATAAGGTTTATCAGGCCCTGGTCTGGGGAGTTCCGCACCCCAGGCGAGGCCGAATCAACCAGCCCATCGCCCGAAACCCCCACGACCGGATCAAGATGGCGGTGGTGGCCGGTGGAAAGACAGCCATTTCAGACTTCGAGGTGCTGGAGGACCTGGGCGAGGAGCACGCCCTGGTGGAAGTCCTGCTGCACACCGGCCGGACCCATCAAATCCGGGTCCATCTAGCCTGGCTCGGCCACCCCATCGTGGCCGACACCCTTTACGGTCGCCCGCGCCACAACTACGAATTGAGCGGTCAGGCCCTGCACTGCCGACGACTCGGCTTCGCCCACCCGGTGGGTGGGCAACCCCTGGAGTTCGAGGCCCCGCTTCCGAGTGATTTCGAGCAAGCTCTCAATCAGATGCGGGGGTAACTCGGGACCTTTCCCCGAAAAGGGCTGACCGCTTCAGCCGCAAAGAAAGGAATAAGCCATGGCTATTGACCGCCTTGAATTAAATGGGACCGGGGATGAACTCCGTCGATCCTTTCGATAGTGCTCATTCCCGGGATGCTGAGAAGGAACGAGGTGAAAGAAAAGGTCTATGAGCCCACCGTTCTGGAGGCGGCCAGGTCGATCGTGTCCGCTATACCGGCCACCGCCACTTGCGATATGACTCTTGATTTCTGGGGTTTCTGGGCTCTCGGCGAAGCTGACATCAAGGTAGAGTTCCGAGACCGAACTCAAACTCCATTTCAAAGGCCCCCTGGTGAAAGAGAAAGACCAGGTTGTCGCTGTATCCAAGGTGTTCGCTTCCCTGGGACCTCATGTTCTGCTGTGAGCATTCGCCGCCGGTGTTATTGAATCAACAATAAATTGAACAACCCTCAACGCAAGATCTCTTCCCATGGTACGGAAGAACTACCCATAAGCCATCAAAAGGGGTATTAAAGAATTGGGGAAGTTTTCCGTACGCACATCCGTTTGTTTCATCGTTCTATTTTTACTGGCCGGACTCGGTTTTTTTAGGCCTGACCTTGGCGAGAGCCAAGCTGTTAGCCGGGTTGTCGAGGAAGCGCTGGGGGCAAAGAGTACCCCGGTTGCCCTGGACCTGCTTCGGGCGGACTTTCCAGAACCGTTCATTCCCACGGTCAAGGGGGCTGACAAGGAACCGCTGGCTGCGGTGCTCGAACGATACGCAGCAGACCCTCGACCGAAGTCGCAGAAAGTGGATCTGCTGGAGGAGTTTCTAAAAGAG
>JBAYRN010000147.1:0-11855 GCA_041676625.1 Vulcanimicrobiota bacterium | reverse complement strand
CTGGTCCACGTCTGCCAAAAATCCTGAAGGGATCGGGGTGATGGTCGGGCTCGGACCTGGATCAGGCCCAAACGAAATATCGTCCTTAATGGTACTGCCGCTGCCGCATCCCGCAAAGGTCAACGCCGCAACCAGTGCAAAGCCTACAAGTTTAGTAAAAGAATTCTTCTTCAAAGTTCCTCCTCACAGGCCACCAGGGCCTCGTGTGGCCCTACGATTATCCATCAGGGGGGCTTGAGCCTGCCATGGAGGTGGAATTTTGTTTCCAGAACACCGGGATCTCTCGAAGCGGTCTATACCGCCATTCAACCTGAACTCGGATGACGGTGTGCACGGTACTCCCTACGTTGAGTTGGAGTCTTTGTTTGATCTCCTCCACCAGAAGTTCACCAGCTCGTTCCTCTCCGGTGTTGTCACCCACAAGCACCTCTCCTTTCTTCACCCAGCGTTCCCCCACGGAGAGAAAGAGCAGTTCTCGCGCGGCTTCCCGCTTGCCCAGATAAACCCAGCGCTGTTCTTCAATCGCTGGGGCGAACTCACGATAAAAGGCGGTCAACAGCCGGGCGTTCATCGCTTCTCGAAGCAAGAAGGGAAGGTGCTGTTTCTGCAGACACTGGCCGGCAATGGCCACCAGAGTAGAAACCTTCATCTCTACAAAATTTCGGACCAGGGCGTCTTGAAGAAGACCGCGCTCCACGTGCAACTCCTCGAAGTACTGCTCCCGAATCTCATCATCCGCCAGGGAGAGCCGGTCGACCAGATTCTCCCAGCCTCTTTGCTTAAGGCGCTTGAGCCGTGGAGCCGCACCCTGCATGCTGGGGGAGCTGCCGGAGGAGAAGAAATCCAGACTGTCCCACGTTTTCTCTCTTCTTCGTAAAAAGCTCAGCGGGCACAACTGGCTTTCGATGAGAGAAGACTCCAACTCGCGATAGGCCGGAGCGAAATCCTTGCCCCTCAGATTGGTCACAACCGCCATGCGAGGTCGCCCTCGTTTTTTCTCCAGAGCCCAGAGTATCGGAACTTCAGGCTGCCGGAACTGCTCGCGTCGGCCCACGAAGATCGAGACTCCGGCTTTTCCTGACCGAGGAAACGGTGGAGATACGGCATCCTTGAAGGGGGTGCAGTAGAGCAGATGAGGTACCGGCTGAGTGAAGAACTTGATCTCCTCCCGATACAGCTTGGGGTCCAGTATGGTCAGCTCCACTCTGAGCGGGTGGGCAAGATCACTCAAAGCGCGGCCAGGACCTCGATTTCCACTTTGACTCCCCTGGGCAGGGCACACACCGCCACGGTCGAGCGAGCCGGTCGGTGGTCTCCGAAAGCCTCGCCGTAGACCTTATTGACGGCGGCAAAATCATTCATGTCGATCAAAAAAATCGTGGTCTTTACCACCTTCGACATTTCCGATCCGGCCGCCTCGAGCACCGCTTTGATATTCTTCATGACCTGGGAGGTCTGTTCTTCGACCGTCTCGCCGATGGGGCCCTCACCCTCGGCGGTCAGAGAGATCTGGCCCGAGCAGTAAACGGTTCCCCCATGAATGATAGCCTGGCTGTAAGGGCCGATGGCGGCCGGTGCCTGGTCGGTGGATACAATTTTCATAAGACCTCCAGATATTCACGTGCTTTGATCAGGGCTTCCCCGTCGTCGACATTAAAGGCCGCTTCCGGATAAGGAGTGACCACGGCTGTGCAGGGTGTGCCCCGAAAGAGTCGCCCCATGGCAAGTTCCGCCTCCGGAATAGTGAGTTTCCCGAAAAAGTAAGATAGTACAGTCTTCCAGCCCAGTAAACCAGCCAGTTTACCTGGATTTTTGCGGGCGTAGGTGAGATCGGTCATGGCTTGATAGAGATTGGTGAGGGCCTGGGGCCGGCTGAGGAATAGACCGGCTCCACAGAAAACACCCTCCGCCAACCTGGCATAGGTATGCGGCACCCCGGGAAAGCCTGCCTCCGACACCTCTCTTCGCATGCAGCCATACCAGACCTGAACTTCGGGGCGGCTGCGACAGCGGTCCACGAAGTCGGTGATCGCCTCGGAGGTCAAGAGCGGGAGATCACCGGCCACTACCATGGCAGGGGAGGTGGTATCTTTCACAGCTTCCATCCCCACCTTGAAGGAGTCGATGAGCCGCTCCCCGGCCGGGACCACTACGTCCACTCCCTGCCAGCAAGGATCGGTCAGTTCGTGCGCCTCCACCGGACTCACCATAATGACCCGGCTCACCGCGGGAGACTCCACCAGGGCCCGCAGCGCTCGGGCGGCCATAGGGACACCCCCCACCGCGACCAGGCCTTTGCCCTTAGGCACCGGCTCCCCGGGCGGCAGGTCATCGAATTTTCCTCCGGCCAACAGTATGGCTTCCACGGCATCAGGAAACGAGGCCAAAACGGGTACACTCCTTTAATCTGGTTTTCCGGATGACAGCACCCGGAGTTGAAAGCTCTTGTACGATAGCATCGACAGCCCGGTTCTCCGGTACGAATCCGAAAAGAGTCGAGCCGCTACCCGAGAGGGTGACCGCCTGCAGTCCCGCCGCTTGCATGGCTTGCTTGTAGCCCTGCAGTTCGGGTTGCAGACGCATCGCGGGCTCCTCCAGGTCGTTGGCGATGGCTTGCAGTCGGTCCTCGGTACCGACCGCCGACAGAAACCTTTCCGAGGCGCCCCGGGCCCGATGAACGGGCTCCTGGTCCCACAGTCCGTAGACCGCCGGAGTGGGGCAACCGAAGCCCGGCATGAGCAGCACCAGGTCGCGCTGAAAGAGACCTCCTTCGAGTTCCACCGATTCCAGGATATCTCCGTAGCGGGTGCCTCGGGCGGCCCCTCCCACCAGACCAAAGGCGACGTCGGCCCCCAGGGGACGCGCCAGCTCCAGCATCTGGTGCTGGGTAAGTTTGAGATCGTGGAGGATGTTCAAGCCGAAGATGGCGGCCGCCGCGTCGGCGCTGCCCCCCCCCAGACCACCTCCCGGCGGGATCGCCTTCTCCAGCTCGATCCGAGTGGGCAGGGCTCGGCCCGTGCCGGCTTCTACGGCTCGCAGCGCTCGCAGCACCAGATTGCTTTCGTCGCTTTCGACCCTTCCTAGATCCACCTGAACAGAACTCATGGAAAAGCTCGTCTCGGAGGCCGGCTCGAGCTTCAAGGTATCCTCAAGTTCCAACCAGCAAAACACCGTATCTAAGAGGTGGTAGCCATTCGGCTCGACCCCCACGACCTCCAGAGTCAGGTTGATCTTGGCGGGTGCCGCGACGATCAATCTTCCTCCGCCTCTTGCTCTTCGGCGCTGGGCGCTTCCGGCCCGCCAGGGGCTAATTGAACCTTTAAAATCGTGTCCTCCGAGCGGGTGGCTGCTTCCAGGGTATCCAGACTGCGCTGGAGAGCCTCACCCTCGACCCAGGGATCGTGTACGGTGAGCCGCCCCACGTACCAAACCTCATTGCCTTCGATTCGCCCGGTGGCCACGAAATCTGCCTCCGGGGTGCTCTTGGAGATCGTCTCCGGGGCCTCCACGACCTCACTCCCCTCCGGGAAGATCAGATGGATGCGGACATCCTTCTGATAAGGTTGGTCGAAGAAAAGCGGGACATCGCGCTTTCGCTGCTTGGCGGCCGCTCTCAGATCCGAGGAAAGAAAGCGGGGCAGGGGCACCAGCATGGTGCTGTCCTGAACCTGGGCAAATCCTGGAACCGCCACGGTGAAGGAGAGGCTGAACGGGTCGGGAGAGTCCGGATCGAGCTCGAAGTAGCGACTGAGCAAGCGTGCCCGGGGGCCGTAGGCCCGAGCCGTACCCCGAAAAAACGCCTGCAAAGCCCGATCCCGGGTGTCCCGACCCTCGGCCTGGATGTCCCGGGCGGCTTGCCGAGAATCCAGGGCGTTGGCTCCGTAGCGGTCGTACTGCACCGTCAGCTCGGCCCGCCCGGATTTTTCCAACCTGCCTTCCACCGCCATCTCTTCACGGTTGGCGAAAGCAGATGCAATACTCAGATCGGTGAGGGCTCCATCTCCCGCCTTAAAGCGGGGGTCCCAACTCAGCGCCGCCGTGTCCGAAGTGGCGATCGGAAGAGTGTTTAACACGAACCCGACAGAGTCCGGGTCAAACCACAGAGGGCTCTTGCCGCTGCGGGGGATCTCCAGGATGATCTTATTGATCTTCTCGGGATTCGGCAGTTCGTCTTGGAGGCTCTGGGTACTGACCCCCGTGGTGGCGATAGGGAAGTTTGGAATGCCTGCGGCCGCCAGCGCCACCGAGGTGAGTATAACGGCGTCGGGGCTGGAGACCAACTTTTCCTCGAGCAGGCTCTGGGGGCTGTTGAAGGCGGGTTCATCGGCCAAAAAACTGGCCACCCGGCGAGAGCTATGCAAATTTTTCAGTAGTGTCGCCACCCGCTCCTCCACGCTGCCGGTGGTGGGTAGCCAGCCAGCCACCCTCAAAGCCAGGGATTCACCGTACTTGCTATGGGCTTCCCAGTCTTCCTTGAGATAGGCGCTGACTTCAGCCCAGTCCTTGAACGAGCTGACTTCGATCCGTTTGAGCAAGCTTATGGCCTTGGGGGAGTAAGGGCTGAACTGAAAGGCCGGCTGCTCGGTGACTCTCCAAATGAGCCGGCGATACTCCTGGCCCTCCAGGGTGATCGTGGACTCCTCCGGTTGGGACCCGGGATGGCCCGGGGTGGCGGTTTGGAAATAGACCCCCTGGGGCACGGTCACGGTGAAGCTGGACTCCAGGATCGGCATGGGGTTTTCCACGTAAGTGGTGCCCCAAAAGTGTCCGCCCCGCTTGGGGCTATGGATGGTGCGCAGATGAAACACCACGATGTCTCCAACGTCGACCTGGGGAAAGGTGAGGGCGAACCTTTGAACGCTCTTGTAGACTTCCGAGCCTTCCGAGAGGGGAGAATAACGCGGCTCTTCGGCCTTGAGGATTCGACCGTCACTCTTGATGGTGTGGGCGGCCAGTACCTCGATCTTCGTTTCAGCGGTATTCACCATCCTGACCAGGGAGGCGTTTTCCTCGACCCCTTCCTTGGTCAGGATCTTGATGGCATCGTGCTCATCGAAGACGTGGGTGCCGTCGGGATGGACCTCGAACTTGATGTCGTCCAGCAAGAGCACCGAGGTGGCATCGGGAAAGAGCTCCGGTGTGGCGGGCGCCTGCAGCCGCGGATCGCTCCCTGGTTGGGCCTGAACCGGCACCAGTAGAAAGAGCGAAACCATGAGAAAGCGGATCAGAATGTTTGGGAATGTCTTTGTCATATAGCTCCTTCAAAACATCTGCGCCCCCGGAAGTTGCTCCAGGGGATGGGCGCGCACGGACGTCGAGCCGTGTTCTCCAATATGTAGGCTGGGTTCCTCTTTAAACAGAAGATGCAGACACCAGTGCGTCTGGCCACTCTCAACCGAACTCCAAAGATTGACAGAGCACTAGCTTCTGGGTGTAGGGATGTTGGGGTTCGAAGCAGACCTGCTCCACCGGGCCCGACTCCACCAGTTCGCCCTTCAGCATTACAGCCACTCGATCGCAGAGGTGGCGCACCACCGCCAGATCGTGGGAGATGAACAATAAAGCCAGTTGAGCCTGGGCACTCAGCTCGGCCAGCAGGTTTAAGACCTGGGCCTGAACCGAGACGTCCAGAGCCGAGACCGGTTCATCGGCCAACAGGAGCAGCGGCTTCATCAGCAGCGCCCGGGCGATCCCGAGTCGTTGCAGTTGGCCGCCGGAAAATTGGCGAGGGTAGCGGGAAACCGACTGAGGGTCCATGCCCACCTTTTCCAAGACCTGGGCGCAATCCGCCGCGCTCTGCATCGGGTTGTAAAGCCCGTGAATCTTCAGAGGCTCCAGCAGGTTGGCTTTCACGTTCAGCCGGGGATGCAGGCTGTTGTAAGGGTCCTGAAAGATCATCTGAACCCGCCGTCGATACTCCCGGTCCTGAAGCTTTTCCTCGGCGGATAGGACCTGCCGCCCCTGAAACACCACCCGCCCACCCACCACCGGAGCCAGACCCAGCAGCGCTCGAGCCAGGGTACTCTTGCCGCTACCGCTCTCGCCCACCAGGGCCACCCGCTCTCCCGGGGCCACCGTCAGGCTCACGCCTTTCAAAGTGGAGACAGCCGCCCCTCGATAGCGGACAAAAAGATCCTCAACGCGCAACAGTTCGTTCATAGCTCTCTTTCCGCCAGCAGGCAGCGGACGCCCTCGATCAACTCCGGGGAGGTCTCCCGACAGGCTTCCTCGACCAGCCGACAACGTGGAGCAAAGGGGCAGCCTTCCAGGATCTCACCAGGGGCCGGGGGGCGTCCGGCGATGGTGAGGAGCTTTTCCGGCACCTCCCGCCGCAGCCTGGGGATGGAGCGCAGCAGGGCCTGGGTGTAGGGGTGGCGAGGAGAATTGAGGACGGACTCCCGGGGTCCCACCTCCACGAACTGCCCGGCGTACATCACCGCCACCCGGTCGGCTACCGCTTCCACCACCGCCATGTCGTGGGTGACCAGGATCAGCGCCATGCGGCGGCTCTGCTGGAGACTTTTTAGCAGTTTCAGGATCTGAGATTGCACGGTCACATCCAGCGCGGTGGTGGGCTCGTCGGCCAGCAAAATGCTGGGCTCGCAGGCCAGAGCCACGGCGATCATCACCCGCTGCCTCATGCCTCCGGAGAGTTGATGGGGGTAGGTGTGAAAAAACGCCTCCTCGGCGGGCAGACCAACTTCACTGAACAGCTTGAGGGCCTGCTCCTTGGCCGCCTTCCTGTTCATCTTACCCCCCAGAAGCAGAGGCTCGGTCACTTGCTTTCCCACCGCCATCACCGGGTTCAGGGAGCTCATGGGGTTCTGAAAGATCATGGAGATCCCGTGCCCGCGCAGGGTGCCCGTCCGGGGCTGAAACTCCTGGCCCCGAAAGAGGAAGGTCCCCTCCACCCGGGCCCGGGAGTCCAGCAAACCCATCAGGGCCAGGCTGGTCACCGATTTACCCGAGCCGGACTCCCCCACCACCGCCAGGGTCTCCCCCTGCTCCAAGGTCAGATCCACCCCCCTCACCACCGGCAGGAAGCCCGAATCCCCTCGAAAAGAGATCCGCAGGTTATGGACTTCGAGGAGAGTCACTCCTCACGATTTGTGACCCGGTGGAGGGACCCCTGTGATGAAAACGATTTCTTTAAAGGCGCTTGGTGCATTACTGGGAGCCGATCCCCTGGGCGATCCAGAGACCCGGATCACGGGGGTGAGCAGCCTGGATCGGGCTGCCCCGGGTTCTCTGGTGATGGTCGAGAGCCAGGATCAGGTCGAGCAACTCCAGGGCTCCTCCATCGGCGCGGTGCTGCGAAAGTCCGGCCTGGAGGTGGACTTCCCCGGGTTTGAGGCGGCCGAGCCGCGTCTGTTGTTCGCCGAAATTCTGGAACACTTTCACCCCCCGCGCAGCTTTGCCCCCGGGGTCCATGAGAGCGCCTCGGTGGACCAACGGGCCAGGGTGCACCCCACCGCTCACGTGGGTCCTTTTTGTACCGTGGGGCCTCACGCCGAGATCGGGCCCAAAGTGGTGCTGATCGCCTTTGTGTTGATCGGGGAGAAAACGGTGGTGGGAGAGGGCAGTCTGCTCAACCCCCACGTGGTCATCGGCCCCGAATGCAAGATTGGGCTGGATTGTCGGCTGGAGCCCTGGGCCAAGCTGGGCAAAGCCGTGGAATTGGGCGACGGGGTGGATGTGGGTGCCCACACCAGTCTGGCCGAGCAAGTGGTGGTGGAAGCGGGAGCCAAGTTGGACAACCTGGTGCTGGTCGGTCCGCGAAGCCGTATCGGGGCGGGTAGTCTACTCATCGGGCAGGCCGCGGTAGACCGCGACGCCGTCCTGCACAAAGGAGTCATCGTGGCGGGGCAGGGCTCGGTGGCTCCCGGCGCGGTCCTCCACGCCGGAGTCCAAATCGGAGGCCGCAGCCTGGCCGAGGGAGAGTTGAAGGCACCCGGTCCCTACATCGGCACCCCCGCCATCCCCTTGAAGGAAGAGATGCGCCGGCGGGCCCTGGAAAGAAAGAAGCAGCGAGGCTAAAGCTTTCTGCTCATGGTTTGCTGCCACAGAACCAAAAAGCCCAGAGTCAAAAGCCAACTCAGCAAGCCGGACACCGGTTCGTGGTTCCAGCCAGCCAGCACATTTGCTTCAAAGGCGGTCAGGGTGGTGGCGATGTTGAACAGGATGATGCCGGCGTGAAAGCCCGCTGAAGCACCCACCGCGTTGTGGTGCCAGGCCAACCGCGCCAGCAGGTAGCCAAGCAGCAGCAGTCCCACCCCGTAACACACCTTAAACTGCAGGGGGCCGGGGCGAAAAAGATGCACCAGGGCAAAGATCAGACTGGTCAACCATACGCCCCGTCTCCAGCCCAGGCCGGCCACCAGGTGGCCCAGCAAAAAGCCCCGGAATACCGCTTCTTCCACCAACCCCACCACCAGGCAACTCAGCAACACCTGGGCCCAGAAGAGCAAAGTCTGTTCGGAGAGTTGCCACTGGGCATAGCCCAGGGAGTAGAGGATCCAGCGAAAGACGGCGGTAGCCAACAAGCCCTGGATGAAAAAGAACAAAAACAGACGTACCGAGCCCCAACCCGGCCTGGCCGGGGGGTCTTTTCGCCAACTCCAGCCGAAGACCGCCAGCAACCCACCGTAAAAAAGAATCTGATAGATCTGCCGTCCCAGGGTGTCGCGAGAGGCAGGGGTCAGGGCGTAGTCCCAGTCTCCCACCCACAGGCCCAGGGGCAGCCAGGAGCCCACCCACACCGCCGCCGCCGCCGCCAGAAAGCGCGTTAGTGGGTTCAAGCGCCGTTCCAGGCTTCGGCGATCGCCTCGGCCATGCGCCGACAGCCCCCCGGCGGGCCCATCCTCTCGCGACCAATGGCGGCCCGGCGCTCGCGTTCCTGATGGTCACTCAGTAAGCGCAAGAGTTCCGTGGCAATCTCGGAAACCTCTTGCTTCACCACGCACACGGCATCGCCTAGAAGACCCTTCTGCCGCTTGCGATACCAGCGCAGGCCCCGCTCACCCCGAGGATCGTAAGCGACCACCGGCACCCCCGCCCCGGCCGCCTGTTCGTTGGCGGTACCGGCCTGGCCCAGAGCCACCGAACTTGCCGAAAGCAGATCCCCCAGCACTCCGGACAACAGGTAGACCTGACTCCGGCCATCGGAGAGCAGGCTCTCCGTGGGAGAGTAGCTCCAACCTTTTTGCACCGCCGGTAGGACCAAATTTTCCTGTCGGGTACCTGGGGCCAGGGCCACCCCGGCCTGCACGGATAAACTGCGGGACAGTTCCTGCAAGACCTCCAGTTGGTAAGCCAGGGTCTCCGGCGCCTGCCCCCGAGAACCGGGAAACAGGGTGAGCACAGGGCGCTCGGAATTGAAAGGTAAGGGTGCTCCGGTGGGCTGCACCTCATCCATCATGGCGTTACCCAGCCAGCGAGCCTCCACCCCCTGCCGGCAAAGCTCCTCAGCGGTGGCCTGGTCCCGGACCAGGGAACGGACCACCGTGCGACGCAGGATCCACCGCTCCAGCCAGGAGTAAGGATGATGATAGACCGACTTGGCGGTGCCCACGAAGAGGATCCGGGAAGCTCCACCCAGGGCCGCCCAGAGCACCGGAAAGAGGTCTCCCACGGCTACCGCCAGGCCAACCCGCCCCTTGACCGAGCGCAGAAAGCGGAGCTGCCGCAGGTGGCCCGCGATCACCCCCTGAGACAGATCTTTGAAAGCCAGCACCGGGGATTCGCGAAAAAGGCCTTCGCTGGGAGGCAGCACTCGGGGCCCGCAGCTTTCGTAGTCTTTGAGTGCGTCGCCACTTCCCACTAACGGGCAGCAGGCCACCCGGGATTGAAGTTCGGGAGATAGCTCCCGGAGGATCTTGGAGGCGATGGCGTCTTCGCCCGCGCCGTTGCTCAAGACCAGCAAGCGGCTCACGAGACAGCCTTTTCAGCTTGCAGTTCAAAGCACCACTCCCCGTTCCGCTGCTCCCAAAGTCCGTATCCGGAGCTGTGAGAGCCGATATGGCTCAGGCGGGTAGAGCCGTAAACCTCAGGCTCTGCCATGGTCAGATGGGTGTGCCCACCCAGGATAAAATCGCACTTTAAGTCCGGGCGTTTTGCCAACTGCTCAGCCAGTTTCCGATCCTGTTCGATCCCTAGATGGGAAAGAAAAATGACCAGGTCGTGCTCTTTTTGGTAGCGCTCCACCAGGTACTCGATGAGAGTTTCCGGAGGGAGGAATCGCAGGCCGAAAACCTTTTCATAGAGAGAGCCCACCGGGTACTGAACCACGGTCATGCCAAAGACTCCCACCTTCAGCTCCTGGAAGGACAGGCTGACCCCCTCCTGCCAGGTGGTCTGTCGACCCCACAGATCCACCAGGTTGGCCGCCAACAGCGGAAAGGTTCGCTCCCCTGCCCGCCGCTCCAAGATCCAGGGGAGATAATGAAGCTCACGGTTTCCCATGGTCATGGCCTGGCAATGGAGTTCAGAAAGCAAACGCAGGTTCGGTTCACTCCAGCGAAAGGCGGTGTTGGAACCGGCGATGCTGTCTCCGGCATCCAGCAGCAGAGTGTGTTCGTCGATCTGCCCCCGCAGATTCTGGTAAACGGCATCGGTACCGTGACAGTCGGCGGTATGGATAATCCGGTGCAGACTCACGAGTGGCGAAGTTTGTAGTAAGCCAGAAGCGCGGGAGTATGGCCTGCCAAAAAGCCGAGTCCGGCCAGCAAAACGCTGCCGGTGGAAGAAATTGCAAAGACCGCAAACCCCAGGGAGAGAATAAGACTCAGAAGCAAGTCCCGAGGAGCAGATAGTGCGGAAAACCCGAGACAGGCTCCGATGATGAGCCCGGAGATGGCGGTAGTCAGGCCTGCCGCCACATCGACGTGTGGGTCTCCCAGGTAGGCCGCCAGCAGCATCATTTTGGGGATCGCTGCTGTTTGGCCCAGGGTTGGGAAGTGGTTTAGACCGGTGAACAGCCCTGCCAGAAGGCCCGATAGGCCGAAAGCAAAAGTGGAGAGAACCCGGGGGGTGGAGATGCGAGCGGCCAAACTCGCTTTTTTGGTACCGGCCGAGGACTCTTGAAGAGCCGCCGGCGCGTTGAGCTTTTTCGGTTTGCGTTTCTTTTTAGCCATGTCTTACTTTCCACAGAAGCACTGCCCAGATAAGTCCTTGCCAGATGAGAGTCATCCTCTCAAACGTGAGGGCGGTGGAGAGGCTGAAGGAGCCTTTTCGGATACCTTCCACCGTCCGCTGCTTCCAGCCGGATGGTATCAGAGCCGGCACAGTCTCGCAATAGAGGGCATAGTCCTGGCCGAACTCCTGGAGCAGAAACTCCTGCTCCAAAACGATGATGTTGCTGTAGACCAGGCCCAGAAAGGCCGCCGCGCCCGACCACAAGAGCGCGGCCTGCACCGGCGGCAACCCGCCCACGGCGGCCGTGGCCACCGCCATGCCGTTGAGCAAATTGCCCAGGTAGAGCGGGTTTCGCACCAGGCCGTAAGGTCCCGTGGTCACCAGCACCGGGGCGTCCAACTCCTGCGAGCGGGTCGGTTCTCCGGTGTAGCCTATGGCCCACAGCCGAATACCCTCCCCGGCCAAGGCCAGCAGCGCCCCCGCCAGCAGACTCTGGAGCGTAGGCTGGGCCAGGTAAAGAAACAGCAACGCCAGGGGCGCCACCAACCCGCCCCGCCACTTGAAGAGAAACTGCCTGAACCGTTTCATAGGGGTGCATTCTCTAGCAAGTGGGGGGGATTGTCAAACCGGGATTAGGGCCCCGGAAAAGGTTCGGTGAGGCAATCATCAGGATCGATGGCTGTCAGGGTTCCTGTTTTGGTCAGAGTTGTTATGGTGTTGAG
>JBAYRN010000146.1:0-11957 GCA_041676625.1 Vulcanimicrobiota bacterium | reverse complement strand
CATTTCCCACCTCCTGAAGCGAAATTTTCCTCAAATAGATCCACTATTCCACAGAAAATTCCACTCCAGGAGGAGAAAAATGTACTGCGTTTGTCTCGGAACGCTGAATGTCAACAGGCCTTAATCGAGCGTGAGTTGAGCTACGCCGGAGATGGTCCAGACCTCTCCCAGTTTGGAAACGATGCAGGTGGCGTAGTAACGGCTGGGATGTCCCGCTTCGGTGGCATCGATCTGTAGGTTCAGGCGGACCTGCTCTTGATTGAGTTCCTCAGCGTTGGTGATCTCACAACTGATGGATTCCAGATTGGCGTAGCCGTTGCTAAAGGTCTCGAACGGCAGAGTGTCCTGAAACTCCGGAGAAAGGCTGCTGTACGCCTCGGACAGATGTCCCTGGTTCAGCGCGTCATAGAAGTTTCCGGCAACCAGAGAGGCTGTTTCGAGTGGATCGGATGCTTCGGATTCCACCGGCATCGGCGGGCCCATATCTGGCTGCTCTGGCTCCTGGGCGGTGGTCTCTTCGAGTACAACGGAGGCGGTCGGTGGTCCAGAAACGGCCCCGGTGCTGGTCTCCCAGTTGCTGGTTTTAAGATTCTCCTGCTCGGAGAGTTGGAAGCCTTCGATCTTTTCCTTGGAGGGCTTCTCCACACTGACACTCTCTTTTTCGATCGGCTCGTTCGAGGATTCGGCGAAAACGCTACCCACCACCATGAAAAAACAGAGAAACAGCCCGGCTGCCACCACGTAAGACTGCCACCTTCGTTTTCTGCGCAGCTCTTGGAGGAGTCCGGCTTTGACAGTGGCGATGGTTTCGGAGTAGCTCATGAACTCATTGTAACCTGGCGGAGTGAGCGAGAGGTGAACATTGATGCTGAAATTTCGAGTTTCATTACGATTGTGTAAAAAAAATGTTAACTTTGGGTCGCCTGGATCAATGGGACTCTTCGGCTGAGGACATGCGTTTTTCTACTCCATGTTTACAAGTCATTAACAAAATGGTTGCAAATTTGAAATAGTTTGCTCTTGTACCAATAGATGGATTTATAAGGATCCTCAGGCGGTACAGATGCCCATTTCATGGAGGTGGAATGAGTCGAGGCACAATTTTGGCACACAAGCACACGCTGTGTGAAGCCTTTACTGGTTTCTTTCGAGCTCTGGCCACGGAACGATTCTCCGAGGTCCGGCAGTGGCTTCATCCGGAACTGGAAGAGCTCATTCGAAAACAGTGTGATCGAGCCGGGGAGGCCGCCTTCCTGAGAAACCTTCGGCTTGGACTAGGTTCGGCGACTCAGCGCGTGCGACTGGGCAGCAGCCAGGCCGAGGGGGCGCGACAAATTCGCACTGAGTTGCTGTCACCTTCCGGACAGCAAGCCGGCTCGGTCCGGTTTGTGCTCTCTCCCGACGGTTGGAGGATCTATTCGTTGGAGGTCTTCACCAACTCCGGACAACGGCCGGGACCGCCTTCGCAGCCTATGCCGGTGGCCAAACCGCCGAGCCCCCAGGAACCAGTCCGGAAGAAATCCAAGCTTCCGTCTATCTCCCCTAAGAAGTGGTTCGCTACGATCTACGCCTCACGGTAGAGTCAGGTTGCGTCTTCCTCTTCGACCTCTTCTTCGACCCAGATATACTCATAATCAGGGTCATCGGGGTCTTCCTCGATCTCTTCGATGATCTCGTAATCGTTTTCGTTGAAATCTTCGATGAGTTCCCCATCTTCAGTTTCGTACACCACGATCGCCATGTCCCGGTGGTCGAGTACGCCCCCTACCTCGTAGAGACCGGTGCTATCTTCGTGCTTGGGTAGTGTGATCTCCCGAACCTTGACCTTTTCCAACTCGCCCCTGATCTTGTCGATGAACCTCTGCTCCACGGGGTTCTTCTCAGCTTTTTGCCGGAGCACGTCCAGAGCGTTGTTGGCCAGGATCGCCTGGGGCTCGAACTCAAACTCATCGACCGCGCTGTCGTCCTCGGTGCCCAGGGCGTAAAGGAAATTGTAGAGTTCTGAGACCATTTCGTGATTGATGAACGCGGCCTCATCTTCATCCTCGGACGGGCCGTTACGATCGAACTCCGCTAGAGCCTCCTTGAGCTTGGGCCAGCGCTGGAGGGCGTAAAAGCGGGTGAGCCTTAGGACCGGGTCTCGCTCTCCCAGGCGCTGGTTCAAGCGGCCGCGGAGGGGCTCCAGGGAAGCTTCCTCGGTAAAACGCCCATCCATGACCTCCAGGAACTCCAGCAGTACTCCACAGGCGGTTTCGTTCGGTAGTTCGCCCAACGCTAGCAACTCAGATTCGCCGGCCTTGCCGGTGGAGAGGGCCAGAAAAAGCTGCTCAGCTAACTCCAGTCGAGCCACTTCGGTGGGATCGGCCAGGAACAGTTCGTCTTCGGCCATGAGGCCCAGCGTCTCCTCGGCCTCACTCACCTCTCCGCTGTTCAACTGGGTCCAGAAGCGGGCCCAGGTGGGGGTGTCTTCGCTGGCCATGATGGCTGCTGCCAGGGGATCGATGGCCGGGTTGTAGTCGAAACGGCCAGCCGCGAAGTCAGCTCGCATCCGCAGGGCACCGGGGTGTTGTCCGTCGGTATCGAGAATGTGTTCAACGTAGGCTTCGGCCGCCGCCACCTCTCCCCGGCGCATAAGGATGCAACAAAGATGAAAGAGGAAGTTGAGGTCCCCGCCGGTGGCTCGTTGCAGGGTTGTTTGAATCAATTCGTTGGCTCGCACGGTTTCTTCTTGCCAATCCAGAAAGCTGGCTTTCCAGCCCGCGGCCCACCCCTGGGTCTCGTCGACCAGGATCAGGATCTCCCAGGCTCGTTCCAGTTCTCCTCGCTGCAGGCAGGACTCCACACCTTTGACCACCAGTTCTTCGTCTTCCGGATTGTAGTGGGCTCCCAGTTCCAGGACTTCGTGGGCGGTGACCTTCTGTCCAGCTTTCTCCAACAGTAAGGCCGCTTGCTTGGCCAGGACCAGATTGTCCGGCTGCAGCGAAAACGCTTTGGCCGCCAGGCGGCAGCCGCCGATGAGATCTCCTTTTCTCTCCAGGCAGGCGCTCAGCCCCCGCAGGGCACCCGGGCTTTCCGGGTCCGCCTCCAAAGATTCCCGAAAAGCGTCCTCGGCGTCTTCAAACTTCTTCTGCTTTTCCAGGGTGATACCGTAGGCCAGCAGCAATTTGGGATCGGTGGAAAAATGCTCCAGCCGTTCTTCCAGGATCTCGATGGCTTCCACTTCGCGGTTCCGCAGCGCCAACAGGATCGCCCAACTCGCGGCGTAGAGCGTGGTGCTCTCTTCGTTGATCTCCGAAGCCTGCTGGAGCAGCATCTCGGCAGCCACATAATTAGTGGCCATGATCTCCTTGAGGGCCTGATCGAAAAGGCTTTTTGAGGTATCGGTACTCATTCGCGCCACCCTTTCGAAAATCCGGGGAAAATAGCCTTTTGCAGGGGTCTTGATCAGTAGGCGTCGAACGGCGGCGCCGTGCTGAGTTTTAAAACGCGGATAGGCAGCGGGATACTGGTTCTGGCTCTGGGACTGTCCCTGGGCGGATGCACCGAAGTCACTTTTGAAAAGATCGATCGCAAGGGGCACGTGAGGATCGTTCGAGACGATCAAGGGTACTGCTTCAAGGTGCCCACCGATTGGGAGATCCGGGAGAAGCTAGAGGACGCCGACGTGGTCTGTCTGGCCCCCCTGGAAGACGGCTTTCGCGACTCCATTGTGGTCCGCTCTTTGCCGGCCTCGGCTCTGCAGAACCCGGAAGAGACCGTGCGAACTCAGTTGGAAGCGCTGGGCACCAAGGTGTCCGTGCTGGAATCCTGGTCCGGCCCGGACAAGCCGGTGGTGGTCGTTCTAGAAGAGTCCAAATTTTCCGGCCAACCCCTGGGGCAACTGCTCTTCATCCATCTGAAACCGGAGGGCAACGGAGTCCTGATCGCCTGCACCACCACCAGGGATAGGCTGGAGTCTAAGCGCCCGGTTTTTGAAGAGATCGTGGCCGCCGCCAAGTACGACCTGGCAGACTGTCCGGGAGCCGGCGGCCTACCCGAAGTCTTTCCGACTCCTTCAGTCACACTGAGACCGCTTTAGGATTTGGTCCGAAATAACTTCCCGTTTGGGAACGCCGTAAGCCGAAGGCGTTCCTACCGGACATCATCCCACCTGGCTGCGTTGCTTCGTCCTTATTTATTCCCGATAAACCGCGGCCGAAGCGCCTTGCCAGGCGGGCGACTCGACGCCCCCAATTCAGGAACTTATTCCGGACCAAATCCTTAAAACTTTCTCCCATCCGAGAGCTGCCAGTCCAGATCCAGAGAAAAACTGGTGAGGCTGGGGGCGGGAGCTTTTTCCGGGGCCTTTTCAGGGGCGGCTACCGGGGTGGCGGGGGTGGAAACGGAAGGCTCGGAATCGGAAGAGACCAGCCATTTTTCCAGGAAGTCGGCGGCCAGGTCTTCGTAGTGGTCGCCCAGTTCGGGGATGAACGAGTCGCTCACGCCGGAGGCTTCCTCGAAGACTTTGCGGGCGCCCGGGCTTAATGAAATGTGCGACGAGTTGGGGGTTTGAACTGGTTTTTGTGGTTGGAAGTTTATCATCTTGCTTGGCCTCGATTTGAGGTTACTTTTCAGTCCTGAAAAATCTCTGAAAGTCCGGGGGAATGGTTACAAAAAGTTCACATTAGCCCCCGCCATGGAGTCCACGTACCAGGAATTTTCCTCTTTCTTCAATGTCACGTTCCAGGGGCCCGACTCAAAGGGAACGACCTGGAGTTGCGCACTGGCGGTGCTGGTCTCAATTCCAGACACCTGGAACCGAGTCAGGGAGTCGCGGTGGGTCTTTAAGAACTCTGAAGTCAGGCTATTAAACTGCTCTTCGGAAAGCTCTTGCTTTTTCTTCGAAGATAGATATCCGTAGGCTTCTTGCAATCGGCCCGCGTAAAGGGCTCGCAGAAAATAAATAGCCGCTGTATCGGGTTGGGGGGCTTTAGAAATGATGAGGGGAGTGGTAGTGGTCTCCGGGGTTTGGGGTCCGGGCAACCACACCGTCTGAGCCAGAAACGCTACGACCGCGAAAGCCAGCATGACCTCCAGCCAACGCGAACTCCTGCGGAGGGGTTCTGGCTCGGTTTCCTTCGGTCTTTCGGTCCCAGCCTTCTTGTGGTCCTGAAGCCGAGCCCTGGTTTTTTTAGCCACTTCGGGTGCCAACCGGACTTCGGTGTCGCTGGCTTGTTTGGCAGACTTCACGGCCGCCTTCGATTTTAAGCGAAACGGTTTGGACCTCGGGCCGGAGGGCGGCGCTTGGCCTGAATCGTCTATACCTTGTTCCTCGTCCATGCCTCTTTCTTACGCTTCGATTCCGGTAGGTCGGACCCTGTGTGGCGCGTTCGAAACGGGAGATCCTTGCTCGCTGGGGAAGAGCCCACCTATGGATATGGCAACAATAGAAAAGCTTCTCACCACCACCCGATCGGTGCGAAAGCGGCTCGACCTCACCCGAGAAGTCCCACTGGACGTGGTGAAGCGATGCCTGGAACTGGCCATTCAAGCCCCCAGCGGCTCAAACCGCCAGGAGTGGAGGTTCGTGCTGGTGACCGACCCGGAGAAACGAAAAGCCATCGCCGATTACTACGCGGAGTCGTTTGCCGGGTACGCCAAAGCGTCGGCTGAAAGTGCCCCCAAGCTTTCTGTGTCCGACCCCCGGGCTCAGCGTCAGAACCGGGTCGTGACCTCGGCGGTGCACCTGAGCAGGCACATGGGCGAGGTGCCTCTCTTCATCATCACCTGCTTGAAGGGGAGGGTGGAGAAGCTGGGGGCATTAGAGCAGGCGTCGTTCTACGGCTCCAGCCTACCCGCCGCCTGGTCGCTTATGCTGGCTCTAAGGGCGCACGGATTGGGTTCGGCCTGGACCACCCTGCACCTGAAGTACGAGAAGGAAGTGGCAGCCCTGTTGGAGATCCCTGAGGACTACACCCAGACCTGCCTGCTTCCGGTCGCCTACTTCACCGGAGAGGACTTCAAGCCCGCCAAACGGGTACCGGTGGGAGAACTCACGTACCTCGACTCCTGGGAGTCTAAGATTTTCTAGGATTCCGGGCCCTGCCAGCGCCGGAACAGCCGGTGCTCGATCCCCAGTAGGTCCAGAAGTTTGCCCACCGTATGGTCGATCACCTCGTCCAGGGTGTTCGGTCGATGGTAGAAGGCCGGCATGGGGGGGACCACCACCGCGCCCAATTCTGCCAGGGTGGTCAGGTTGCGCAGATGGCCCAGGTGTAGGGGGGTCTCCCGGGGTACCACGTAGAGGGGGCGCCGCTCTTTCAGGGTCACGTCGGCGGCACGGTGGAGGAGGGTCTGGCCGGTACCGGTGGCGATCTGGGCCACCGTCTTCATGGAAGCGGGCACCACCAGCATGGCGTCGATGGGAAAGGAACCGCTGGCGATGGCCGCGGCGATATCCATCTCCTTGTAAGAGATATCGGCCAGTGCTCGGACTGCTTCCAATTCCCACTCGGGGCACTCCAGCCGGAGAGTGATCCCGGCTGCTTTCGACATGACCAGATGGGTTTCTACCTGGGAAGCCTGCTTGAGTTCTTGTAAGAGGCGTATCGCGTAGATCACGGCGGAGGCTCCGGTGATGCCGACTATAAACCGTCGCGTTTTCATGAATGGGGCGCTTCGGTGAAGAAAAGGCGATACCCGCATGACTTCGAAATGTAACTAAATCGATACCGAGAATCAAGAAGACGAGAGCAACCTGGAGCGGGAAAACCCTCTGAATGGCCGCTGGACCGTGCTGAGTGCGCTGGGGGCGGTGGTCCTCGGAATGGCCTCTTTACTGATTTTCTTGACTCCCCAGCAGATCTCTGAAGCTTTTCTGGAGCTAGACCGCCAGGACTTCGCGTTCTCTTCGCTACTTTTTCTGCTCGGCTGCTGGATCACCGCCGAGCGCTGGCGAGCCTGTTTGAGTTACCGGGCCAGCCGCTGGAAGTCGTTTCATACCATGGGTGTGTGTCACGCCGCCAATATCTTGATCCCGGGACGGGCGGGAGAGCCCCTGCGGGTTTTCCTGCTGGCGCAGCTGGATGTACCCGCTGAGTACGGCACCTCCGGACTGGTGCAGGAACGCCTGGCGGACCAGGTGCTTCGGGTGGTCTTCGTCGGGGCTACGATCATGGTGGTCGGGGTGGCCGGTGGCGAGGAGATGGGTTCGCGCCTGTTGGGGATCAGCCTGGCTACTGCTGTTTCCGTGGCAGTCATCGTGACCGTGGTAAAGAGCCGTAAATCGGTCGCCCGCACCCTGGGGATCTGGCTGGGGAGACTGCCCAAACTGACCCGGGAAGTGGTGGAAAAGTTCACCCTCAACACACTCACCGATCTGGGTGCTGCCTGGTCCCGACCGGGGGGAAAGAGAGCTTTGTTCTGGGGCCTGGCGGCCTGGGTGATCTTCGCTTTTCACACCGATCTTATCCTGGCCTCCTACTTCAAGCACGACACCCTGGCCTACGCCCTGCTCATTCTGGCCTTTGCCCCCGCAACCGCACCCACCCAACCGGGTTTGTTCCACGGAATGGCCCTGGGAGCGATGCTGATGCTGGGAGCCGACAAGGTATCGGCCTTACAGGGAGCCGTGGTGATCCATATCATGCAAATGGTGGTCTTTTCACTGTGGGGCTTGCTGAGTTGGTTTGCCATCGCCCGAGCCCTGAGAAAAGAAGCGGCCGTAAAAGCCCGGGGAATAGAGAATGGCGCGCCTCCTCCGAGCATGCAGGATTGTGGGAAATCACCAATAATTTAAACACCAGTGTACAGGAGCAGGGTATGAAGAAGTTTGTCAGAGCATGGTTTTCAGTGGCTGTCGGGCTTGGCCTGACCGCCGCCGTGGCGAGCGCGGATACCGTTTATCGAACCGGGGGAGATAGCTACGGGGGGCAGGTCGTCAACTCGTACACCAACGCCGGGGCCCAGCACTACCGCCACACCATGCGAACCAGTCGAAGCGGTCAGATCTACAACCTGGCCCCGAAACCCACTCTCAAGCCTTCTGCTAGTAGTCTCTCCAACCTCAAGATCCCCGCCTCGGTCTCCTACAAATCCAGCCCTCTTCAGGACCTCCCGGATCGCTTCTTGCAAAATGGGACGGCCCGGGTCAACGTGAGCGATATCATCGAGAAGTACGCGAAGCAATACAATCTGGATCCGATCCTCCTCGAGGAAGTCATTCGCCAGGAGTCCAACTTTCGGATCTCTGCCGCCTCGACGGTAGGCGCTCAAGGCTTGATGCAGTTGATGCCCGGTACGGCCGCTATGCTGGGGGTGAGCCAGATCAATGACCCGGAACAAAATATCGAAGGTGGCTCGAGGTATCTGGCCATGCAGTTGACCAGATTCGGTCGTTTGGATTATGCTCTGGCTGCCTACAACGCTGGTCCTGGCGCGGTGAGTTCTTACGGAGGTATCCCTCCCTACGCCGAAACCCAGAACTATGTTGCACGGATCGTAAATTCGTACAACAATAGGGTAAAAGACGAGCAACGAAAGAAAAAGAATTAATTAGTAGAAAGCAGAGGATTACAACAAAGTGCCAACTTTATTAGAAGATTTTTTGAACCCCGCTTATTTTAGCGCCCTCTGGTCGTCCATCGCTCACGGCCTGAAAGTATTGATGATAGCCGGTGTCGTGGGAGCGCTATTTACCTTCACCACTGGTGGAACCCAACCCAAACACTGGGCCAAATCCGAGCACTAGTTCTCTGCCGCATGGGTGTTGTGATCGTCACCTGGTATCGGGTGGCGATTTTTATTGAAGGAGTAAAGCGATGAGCGTCTTGGAAGCATTTCGTAAGCAAAGCGAGACAATCTGTCACCTCAAGAATGCCCGTAGGCTGCTGAATTGGGACCAACAGATCGTGATGACACGATCGCCGCAGGCGGTGGAGGTCCGAGGTCGCCAGCAGGCCACCCTGGCACTGCTGGCCCATCAGAAGATGGTGAGCCCGGCCTTCGGCGAGTTGCTGGAGCGGGCCGCTGATGCTCTGGCCGGTGATCTTGATTCGGTGGATGCTCAGAGCGTGGCTCACTGGAAAAGAGAGCGCCGTCGAGCCACCTCGGTGAAGGCCGAACTGGTGGAAGAGCTTAGCCTGGCGGCAGCCGAAGCCTTCGATGCCTGGCGCCGGGCTAAAGCGGCTGATGATTTTTCGGTCTTCGAGCCTCACCTCACCAGAATGTTTCGTTTAAAACGAGAGGAGGCCCGCCAGATCGGCTTCGAGGGCCACCCTTACGACGCTATGGTGGATGAGTTCGAGCCGGGGATGACCCAGGCCCGACTGGTGGAACTCTTCGCGGAGTTACGGCCCCACCTGGTCCGGGGAGTCCAGCTCATCATGGACTCTCCCTGGTTCGAAAGAGTCGCAAACGGCCCGCTCGACCAGGACTTTCCGGTCGAGGCCCAGGAAAGGTTCGCCAAATTTCTAAGTGAGGCTATCGGCTTTCCGGCCATCAATCGGCTGGATGAGGGCGCCCACCCGTTCTGCTCGGCGTCTTCTTCTCACGACGTTCGGCTGGTCACCCGTTATCACCCCGACGAAGTCGGAACTTCCATCTTTGCTACTCTACACGAGACCGGTCACGGGCTCTACGAACTCCATTCTCCCAATGAGTTGGAGTTTACGCCGCTGCGGGGCGGTGCCTCGCTAGGGGTGCACGAGAGCCAGAGTCGACTGTGGGAAAACCTGGTGGGTCGATCGGAGCAGTTCTGGCGCTGGGTTTTCCCCAGGATGAGAGGCTACTTCCCGCAACAATTGGGGGGCTACGAGTGGCGGGACCTCCATCGGGCCGTCAACAGGGTGCGCCCCAGCCTGATTCGAGTCGAAGCCGATGAGGTGACTTACTCTCTGCACGTGATTCTGCGCTGGGAACTGGAGGCGGCTCTGCTGGCCGGTGAGATCGAGGCCAAAGACGTGCCCGCCCTCTGGAACCAGAAAGTGGAGGAGTCCTTCGGGATCAAGGTTCCCAGCGACGCAGCGGGGTGCTTGCAGGACATTCACTGGTCGGACGGACTGGTGGGTTACTTTCCTACATATGCCCTGGGAAACCTTATAGCGAGCGACCTGTGGCTTTTGATCCGCCGTGATCTTTGTGAGGTGGACGAGCAGATCGCCCGGGGTGAGTTTCAACCTCTCCTCGGCTGGCTTACCGAGAACGTCTACACCCACGCGGCGCGCTACCTTCCCGGAGACCTGCTGGAGAAGGTGCTGGGACACGAAGTTCGTACCGGGCCCTTCGTGGACTATCTGCAGAACAAGTACTCCATCCTTTACGAGGTGAATTGGTCGTGAAGGACGAGAACAACAGAACCATAGCCAGTAACCGCCGGGCGGGTTATGAGTACCACTTCATCGACAAATTTGATGCGGGCCTGATACTCACCGGAACCGAGGTCAAGTCGCTGCGGGCCGGCAATGTGAACCTGGTCGACGCCTATGTCGATATTCGAAACGGTGAGGCCTGGCTGAACTCCCTCTATATCGCCCCCTTCAAGCACGGCAATCGAAACAACCACGAACCTACCCGTCCGCGCAAACTTTTGCTGCACAGCAAAGAGATCGAGCAGATCTCCCGGGGTCTGGAGGCCAAAGGGTTGACGGTGGTACCCATCGAGCTTTATTTCACGCGCGGACTGGCCAAGTGCAAGATCGCCCTGGCCCGGGGCAAGAAAATGCACGACAAGCGGGCCTCAATTCACGAGAAAGACACCAAGCGGGAGATGGATCGGGAGTTGAAGCGATCCAGAGAGCGGGATTAGGGCTCGAGTAGTAGACCCGCCCCAGTCTGCAATAGGACAGACAGCCCTTTTGTTGCTGAATCCTCCAAAGCTACAATGGAGGTATGACCAGTGAAAGAAGCAGGGAGCCCAGAGCCAGCCGACGAGCATCAGTCGGGCTCCAGCCGTCTGCCCGACATCGGCTCTATTCGGGCTACTCGGTCGATACTTCTCGGGGCGGCAGTCTGATACGCGGTCCTATTCCTCTGGAGGCCGGTAGCGGTCTGGAGCTTCGTATCGATCTGGGTGAGCTCACTCTGGCTCCGGTGGAGGGCCGGGATAAGGGCTGCAATCCGTGTCCTGTGGAGGATCATCCTTTCAACTCTTGAGGGATTTCTGGTGACAAGAAAGAATCTTAGAGGAATGAAAAAGGATCCTCAGGCAGAGGCCAACCGGATAGCCCTGCATAGAGCTTTGGCCGAAGGAGAGGGCCTCAGCACTCTAGAGAGCCTGGAACAAGGTACGGAGAGTCTGAAGGCGGCGTTTCAAGAAGACCCGCATATGGCTGTGACCGGTGAACTCTTTCAGATCGCCCAGCAGATCAGCGAAGGCGCGGGCTTGTTGGCCGAACATTTTCAGGCGAATCACCAGGCGGAATTGGAAGAGAGAGCGCTGCGAGTGCGTTACGATTCCCTGGTGACCGCTCATACCTATCGCCGCAATGTTGTAGGACCGGCTGTCCTGGACTGGGCTGACTGCCTGGGAAGAAATGGGGAGCGAGAACGAGCCGAGGCCCTTTACGAGAAAGTCATCAAAGATTTTGCTCAATTGCTCGGCTGGGGACCTACCTTCGACCCGGATTGGTTGGTGGCTGTCCAATGCTTGGAGCGCGCACTGATCAGTAGTCAGGGAGACTTCACCGAGTTGCGAGAACGGACCAGAGCCGTCTTGCTGGAGTCTGAGCAGTTGGTCGCCGCCCGGGCTTCAGCCGAGGCCTAAGCAGCGCTTCACTCCATGAAAAAGACCCCGGCGGACCGGGGTCTTTTTCATGGAGCAGTCCGGCTTAAGCGGCGCCGGCTCCTTCTTTGGCCTGTCTCAGGACATCCAGTGCCTCTTTGGCGTCTACGAAGCCCTGGCCCTGTACGGTACCCGGTTGGCCCATGTTGTCGGCGGTCCCTCTCAAGAGAGCCATGCTGGCTTCGGGGCTGATATCGTG
>JBAYRN010000145.1:0-11960 GCA_041676625.1 Vulcanimicrobiota bacterium | reverse complement strand
TCCGGCCTTCGCTATGATAATTTCCTCGCCTTGACGCGCTTTCTCCAAGAGCCGAGAAAGCTGAGTCTTGGCTTCATGAATATTGTACTGCACCTCGTTAGTCTAGCACTATGGGCTAAGGTATTCAAACTGAAACCAACTGCGAGAGGTGAGTGCTAACCCTAAGCTCGCCAGCCTGATTCGTGATCTTCACAAAAGGGCCGCTGCCCTGCATGTGGCGTCTGGAGATCATCTTACCGCCATGGGCGAACTCTATCGAGTAGGTGAGCCTCCCGGGGCGGAGATTCTTAAGGCGTTAGGGCTTTCCGGTAGCATACGCACGCTACGAAATCGACCCAAACCTACCTATTTCCAGGCCGACCACAACGACCCGTGCAGCTTTGGCCTACTAGAGATCACCGATGACCGGTTGCAGCGACAGCAGTTCACCACCCTACCGCTGGAGGTCTACCGTATTCTTGAGGATAGCTTCGACTTCTTTAAGGCCGAGGGGGTCTCGGGGCACCTCACCCGCGCCGCGTACCACGCCTTTCAGGCGGGCTTTCTCAACCATGCTGCCTACCTCGCCCGCAAAGCCTGCGAGTTCAACCCGGACAACACGGTAGCGCAGCGGTCCCGGGCAGCGCTGTTGGGCAAGGGCGCCTGCGAGACGGGAAACGAACAAGACTGTTTGGAGACCATCCTGGTCGACAGACCCGCCGTTCACAACGCTCTGCAAAGGCTAGGCCTGAACCTGGCTTGAAGCAAGACCGAGCCCTTGATGGTCAGGACGAGGGGGCGGCCAATTCCACCTGACGGATGTCTAGCGAATCGATTCGACTTCAATACCGATCTGGAGATCAAGCCAGGCCCGATCTGCGGTCAAGGCCACAATACCCTGGCTTTGGGCCAAGGCAAGGCAGGCCCGATCTCCCAAGGAGAGGCCCCACTGCCGAGTCGAAGAACGAAGTGCAGCCGTTCGCCAAGCCTGCTCTGAATCGAAATCGATCGGCTTCATCCCTAGACTCTCTATGAGTCGACACCCATCGCTCTCCAGAAATCCCCGTTCTAACATCTTACAGGCGACTTCCGTCAGGTTGACCGTTGAAATGAGAACAGGCGCGGTCAATAGAGCCTGTTCCACCACCTCCCATCCGCTTTCCCTCCAAAGGTAAGCCAGGACGCCGGAAGCGTCTAAAGCGTATGCACTCAATCGAGTTCAGCCTCTCGCTTGCGCTCAGCTAGCAATTCCTCGACAACCGACATTCCAGGCCGGTTGGGAGCGACTCTTTGAACCACCTGTTGACTACGACGAAGGCGAGACAATTTCGTGCTGAGTCGCGCTTCACCATCGACAAGTTCCCAATAAACGGTGTCACCATCTCGCACATTTAAGGCTTTACGGATCTCGGCAGGCACGACCACCCGCCCACCTTCCGACATTTTCATTGCTTTCATCACTTCATTACCTTTTTGACCAGGAATGACATTATTGTATCACATGTCATTTTTGACTTTCAATGGCACGCAGGGTCTTCCTCTGGAGGGTACGATCGCCGGCTTTACCCTGGCCCTCATGTATGGATTGGAGCTATGAATCCCCGGAGCTATTCCCCGGTAGACTTCGAGTTCAGGACAGCACGTCCCGCGATGCTCGGCGGATGTGGAGCACCAGCACCTGCTGGTCACAGACGGTGAAGAGAATACGGGTCAAAATTGGATGCCGTGCCGTGTCTCGATCAGTCAGTGAGTGTATATCCTGGGTCAGGTTGAAGCTAGGCATTCGCAATTCCCCAGTTCACCCCCCCAGAACACGCTCGTGGAGAGCGCGGGCTGCGGCTCGACCCAAACCCTTATCCTTCAGATCATAGCTTAGCTGCAACAAACGGCAGCGCTCGTCGCCCGGTCCATTGTCCTTGAGTTGGTCTTCGAGAGCCTGCAGTTCCTCGACGACTTTACGAAGTTGAGGATCCTTCCAAAGAGCTCGCACCGTCTTCAGAGACTCGGAGGTCCAACTGGAATGACGGTCCTGAACATAGCACTTGGCGCACTCCTTTGAGTCTACCGAAATATACTCGGGCAGGGCTGTACGTCGAGGCTTCTTGAGGAGGAACGTGGGAATATGACGATTCACCGCTACTCCCTGGCAAAACGCCTCGACTGCCGGCAGGGTGTTTCCCAACTGCAGTTCGACGTTGCACAAGTCGAAAAAGCTATCTGGCGGATCCACCAATCCGCCGTGGCAAGCATTGCGATGCTCCTCCGCTGCCAGGCGAAGCTGGCCCGTGGATTGCAGTAGTGGTCCGAGCAGGTAACGAGCTCCGATCCCGTCATTGGGGCAGCGCTCTAAGCACTCCTGACACAACTCTAAGGCTTCCTGCCAGCGCTCCTGTCTGCTTCGGACAAGAGCCAGGTTGTAGGTGGCCCGGATGTATGGTCGAACCTCATGTTGATACCAGGAATACGACTTGCGTGGATTAGGAAGCTGGTGATAGGCCAGGGTTCGAGCCTCCTCGAGCAATGACTCTGCTTGGTCGTCCTTTCGACGCTCCATCCACTGGATGGCCTCGGAATTGAGAACGTCGGGATCACAAGGGTCATAAGCACGGGCGGCCGCAAAGTACTTCTTGGCTGCCGCCACTCGGCCACACTCGAAAGCCTCACGCCCCTGATCGACAAGCATCTCGGTACTTTCAGGGTCTGGCAGCAGGTTGCAAAGAATCGACTTCATCGTGGTCTCTTCCATCTGGCCCAGTTTATTGTAGCGGAGTAAGACCACTCGGGCCACATCGGCCAACTGCGGTCCCACAGCCTTCAGAAACAGGTCTTGCGGCTCAGGCAATCCGGACAGAGAGTCAATCAGTTTACGGGCTGCTTTGTGGGTAGCTTCAATCCTCTCTTGCAGATTAGGCCTGCGTTCGGGGGCCGAACAGAGTTCCGTTGCCTGCTCACGGAGTTTGTTCCAGTTGAGCATCAGTTCTGGATGCATCTGTTCAACCTGCACCTGAAGCCGCTGCCAGGCTCCCTCTTCGAGCGCCGCACGCAGTTGTTCCAATCCGGAAAATGTGTGCAGCTTGATGTGTCGAACTCCGAACTCTTCGTGTCGTACCCCGTGCAGCAAGGAGACGGAGTTCCCCCGTTTTCTGAAGAATGCCATCTTACCAAACTCCTGTTGTGTCAAAAATTACAATTCTGCCACAACATTGGTAAATATTGGAGAAGTTCCTTCCTAAAATGCGTATACTTTTGCGATACCTCCGGCCTCAGCGTGGGCTGGTTTTGTTTTCCCTCGGACTGGCGGCAGCGAGCCGGGTTTTAGCCCTTTTTGATCCCGTCGTCTTTGGCTGGATCGTAGACCGTTACGCCACCCCTCCCTTCACCCTGAGTGCTGAGCAACGAGTAGAGGGGGCCTTGAACTTGCTGTTGCTGGCAGTAATTTTGGCGGTGCTCTCGCGCCTGGCAAAAACGCTGCAAGAGTATGTGACCAACCTTGTCGGTCTCTATCTCCCGGTGGAAGGGCAAGTCTTGTACAACAATCATCCCGGGACCGACATTTGGCTCAACGAAGCCCGTCGTCAGCTAGGCTTCGTAACCCAGGAGACCAATCTCTTCTCCGGTACCATCCGCGACAACCTCTTGTTTGTGAAGCCTGACGCTACCGATGAAGAGGCCATTGCGGCCATGGATAAAGCCTCCTGTCTGAACCTGCTAGAGCGCACCGGGGAGGGTCTCGGCACCCCCATTGGCGAGGGCGGAATGAAGATGTCGGGGGGAGAGAAACAGCGTCTCTCCATCGCCCGCTCCCTGGTGCGGAACCCGCGTTTGTTAATCTTTGATGAGGCCACTTCTGCCCTGGATTCGTTAACCGAGGAAGAGATCACCAGCACGGTGAGAGAGATCTCGGCCTTCCGCGAGCAGATCACTATCCTCATCGCCCACCGCCTCTCCACCATCATGCACGCCGATACCATCCACGTGCTGGAGCGCGGACAGATCGTGGAAAGCGGATCTCACCAACATTTGCTAGACCTGAAAGGCCTCTACTATGCCATGTGGAGGCAGCAGATCGGTGAGCGCAAGTAATTCAAGTCAAAGGGAAACTTCGGGCCTTTCTCTCCATCGGTAAGCCAGGACACCGGAAGAATCGCTGATAGTGGCGAGCTGGTGCGGGCCGGCTAGAACGTGGGTTTAACGAAATATACAGTTGACGACGATCTCCGGTGGGATCTCGCTGCGGCTTAAGACCACCAGATTCGGCAAGGAAGGCTCGGTCAATTTGCGCAGAACGGGGCGAGCCGGTGCAGAGCTGAGCAAGATCGGCTGGATCCCTTGCTGGGAGAGAGTCTCGACCTGCTCCGAGAGGGTCTGCAGAATCTCCCGGCCCATTTCGGAAGGGATGGGAAGAAATTTTCGTAGGAGGGTTTCTATGCTCTGCTCGACATCAGGCTCCAGAACGAGCGCGTTGATGGCACCCTGGTTGTCCAGGTATTCTTGGCAGATGGAATCCGACAGAGCCGCGCGGACGAATTCCGTCAATCTCTCGGGGTCCTTAGTCAGAGGTGCTTTTTCAATCAGGGCTTCCAGGATGGAGGCCATATCGCGGAGGGAGACTCGCTCTTTGAGCAGGTTGCGAAAAACTTCTTGGACTTCATAGACAGGCAAAGGGTCGGGGATCAGCTGCTTGACGAGTCCTCCAAGGGTTTTGTTTTTCTTGACAGTGTCGAGCAAGACATCCACTTCCCCTCGCCCCAAAAGTTCAGCAGCGTGACTTCTGATGACCTCGGTCAGGTGGGTAAGGATCACCCCGATCGGCTCGACCAGCAGGCAACCTAAGCCTTCGGCCTCTTCCTGAAGATCGCGTGCGATCCAGAGGCAAGGCACTCCGTAGGTCGGGTCGGTACAGGCTAGGCCGTCGAGGAGCGCGAGCTGCTCCGGGCTGCCCAGGGCCAGCAGTCGGTCAAGATAGACCACGCCTTCGGCCACCGCCGATTCCTGGACTTCGATTCTATACCCGTGGCTCGGCTCGACCTCGGTATCCCGGAAGCGAACGCCTGGACACAGAAATCCCAACTCAGCGGCCAGGTGCTCCCTCATCTGGGCGACGCTATCGAGGAGAGAGGGGTCCCCGGAAGGGTCGAGCAAAGGCAGCAAGTCTCGGCCGAAAAACACCGCGATCTTGTCGGACGGCAACCTGCAATAGACAACCGACTCGGGCCGCTTACCCGAGGAGGGCGACTCGACCGGTTGCACGACTCGGTGCAAGGGGGCCTGGAGAACCCTGGCTTTCTCGTCCACGGAGACAAAAGCGGTGAAGCGGCAGAGAACCCCGTGGCGCAAGGAGAACTCCTCGATCTCTTGCTCTAGCTTCAAAGCTTCGGGCCAAGCTCTGTAGCCGAGTTCTCTCCTCCTCCCTTTCCTCCTGAGAACTCTCATCCATACAGAACTCCGCTGGAGGTCCGTAGGCCATCTTGGAGGTCCCCTCCAAGGCGAGCACGATGGGCAAGACGGGAGCGGTCAAGGCCAGTCCCACCATCGGCCAGCCTTTGCGCTTCCAAAAGTCGTGCGCGCGCTCCATCCAGTCACGGCTCCAGTCGCCACCCCGCGATGCCCCTCGTCCGAGGCGGCCGGAAAGGGTCTTATCGCTCTCGAGCGTTATGGCTAGATCGGCGATTCCCACCGGGTATGAAGCCCACCGGTCTTCGAGGTCCAGTAGGTGGGCTCGGGCCCAGGCACGGTGGACAGCCGAAGCGTCGGTAAGAATCGGGAGGAGCGTTTCCCGATGCTCTCGCCCGTCGGGCAAGCTAGCCACCAACTCCACCGTTTCGCTCGGCAGCGCCTTGAGACGCCCGTGGAAGAGGGCGGGCAGCCCCGGAAAGACGTCCCAGTGTTCAGGAGAGGCCCCGAAGATCGGACCAGGCTGCAGTTGGACCTCTCGCAAGACCGGGCCTGTCACGGCATGGCGCAGCTGAGTCAGAGCCGGTCCGAGCCTATCCGGAAGGCCGTTCTCGACCGACAGGTACACGCCTGAGCTCTGGCTCGCCAGACGTTCGAGAAGGCCATGGTTTGCGGCCTCACCGATACCCAGAACATGCAGACACACCTCGTGATACTCCCTGGCCCAAGCCACCAGGCGATCATGATCTCCCACCTCTCCATCGGTGAGCAGAATCATGGTCTGTTCTCGGTCCGGCTCCTGCAAATAGTGCTGAGTGGCAAGTAGGAAAGCCTGGAAGGTCTCTGTCCCGTACCGTACCTCGACCGTGCGCAGGTAGTCTTTGGCCGCCGCTTTGTTGGCATCGTCGGCCACGAGCAGGGTCGGCCGAAAAAGCTCCGTTTCTTGAGCAAAAGCAAAGGAGACGATAGCAAAGCGGTCTTCCGGCAGCAGGCTCTCTATGACCATGGCCGCGGTATTGCGGGCGGCGACCAGGCTCCAGCCCCTCATCGACCAGGAACGATCCAGCAAAATCACCACGTCCCGCCCGCTCCGAGGCTCGGAATCTGCCGGGGGGACCACCGCCAGAAGAAAGCTCGCCCCGTCAGGATCCGGATGAACCCAAAGCGATGAGCGCAACTTGCTACCGTCCAGAGAAAGACGCAGAACAAAGTCTCGATTCAAGCGCTCTGCCGGTCCCAGCAGGTGGTAGCCTCCCTGCTCACTTCGGCTGATCTCCACCTGATGTAGAGTGGACTCCACTCCCGAGAGCACAAGCCCGGCCGGGTCGATCTCGAACTCGACATGAAGCTCGATGGGATTCGGCATGCCCGGCAACAAAACCGGGGGGCTCAGGCGGCTGGCGTCAGGCACAATCACGGTGTCCGGGCAATTCCCGACTCCGCTCTGGGGACCACTGCAAAGCTGCCCTGGGATGTAACGCTCGCTTACCACCAAAGGAAACCGAAAACAGGCTTGCAGCCCTTCCAGAGCCAGAGGACCTTCCATTTGAAGCTCCACCGATAGAGACTCCCCGGGAGCCAGGTTGCCCACCCGGACAGTGAAAACATCGGGGCGCTCCTGCTCAGCCACAGAGGCGGTCTGCCCCTTCTCCAGGGCCTGCTCGTAACACTCCCGAGCTTTCCGGCGCTCTTGCAGCTTGCCTCGAAGGGTCCGCTTACCGATCTTCATAGTATACGACACCACCGCGGCTCGGGAAGGCAGGGGAAAGATATAGGTCACCTCTAACGGTGTATCGTAGCTATTGAAGAAGCTCTGCTCGACCTTCGTCGAATGGAGAAGGCCCGTGATCTTTCCGCGTACCGACATCGCCCTCAAAGGCAGATAGCCGCGGGGCGTGCCGGCCCCTCCGAAAGCGGGCATCGTTTCGCCGAAATCCGGCTCCTCTTCAATCATCGAGGGCCTGGAGTTCGGCTGCTATCCGTTGGAGATTCCAGAGCTTCCAACAAAGTGAGGGCGACTTGGCGCAGCCTGACAGTGTCGACCTGGGGATAGATACGGCGGTCGAGCAAAAGTGTCATACCGGTAGCCAGCTCGATCCCTTGAAGAGGGAGGGCAGCGTTGGAGTCCTCGGCCCCGGTACTAGAGGCCTGGAAGTTAGGAGGCTGTTTCCAGAACCTCGACCTGGTGGAGTCGGTGGTGGATTCCGCCTGCCTTTGTAAAGCTTGCTCGAACCAGTCGTCGGGCAAACCGGAGAGCTCTTGCAAAACTTGGTTCGGCTGTCCATAAAGGCGCTCTTGGATCTCTTGTAGGGCATGGCCTTGGGCCTGCAGAGCTTTGACACTCAGAAGTTGCAGCAAATGGCGCGACCCGTAATGAACGGCCCGACCCCGAACACCGAAGGCTCGGTCCAAGAGCCCCAGCGTCGTGTAATAACGGATCAGCCGGGGATTGGGATTCCAGCGCACCCGCTTGGAACTCCCCTTATCCTCGGGCAAGAGACGAGCGGAAAGTTCCACCAACTCTTCGACGGTCCACCGGATATCATCACTCATAGGAGCCATAGGGACAAATTACTATCCCTTAAAAACACTGTCAATGACAAACGCAGTAATCTTCGACCGCGTGGTGGGGATAGTTAGCAGCCACTGACACGGCGCTATTTTGATGGCCGGCACATTTCGGTTTTTTTTAAGAACCGCCCCATAATCTATCGACATGAAAGTCTCACAACCTACCCCTCGAGCTTGCTGGAGCGACCCTGCCTCGCCGCATCCTCGTGTCCAATTCTCCCCCTTGGCGAGCATCGACGAGGTTGCTGATAGTTTAGAAAAGATGTGGAGTGAACGCACCCAGGGGGAGCATAAGGCCGTCGTCTTGATCTCCACCGAACGCTCTTGGCGGCCAGTCAAGGAGGAGGACCCCGTGCTCGAGATCGCCGATGCGGTGATGGATGCCGGCGGACTACCTAAGCTGACTTACGTCGATGCTCCCGCCAAAGAATACGACGCCCTTGCTATCCCCGGCGGGATCGATGTCCATCCCGAGAATTACGGTGAAACGATCGGGCCTGGGATGGATCCGAAGGAGCCTGACCGCGCCTTCGACCAGCTCGAAATCGGGCTGATCCGCGATGCCGTCAACAGCGGAAAACCCCTGCTCGGACATTGCCGAGGCTTTCAAATCACCAACGTGGCTCTGGGTGGCAGCCTGATCCAGGACATCCCCACCGAGTGGAACGGTCGCCAGGGCTTCGAGACCTCGGCGCGAGTGGACCATCGACCCGAAGCCACTCGCCATGACTTTACCGCACGCCATCACGGCGTTCAACTTATCGTCACCGAGCCGGGCTCCCAACTGCAATCTCTGGTCGGCAATCTAGAATCGGTCAACACGATTCATCATCAGGGGATCAAAGACCTTAGCCCGCACTTGGAGGTAACGGCCTGGGGGCTCGACGGAATGGTGGAAGGGTTTCAGGTCAAGGGAGCGCCTCACCAGCAAGGCTATCAGTTTCATCCCGAGGCGCTACGATACAGCGATGCGCGCTATCAGGGTCTCTACGACGGGCTCGTAGAAAACGCCGCCGAGTGGCGGGCTGCTCAGGCCCAGTAGGAGGCATAAGAGGGCGTCGACCTCTACCGGTGTTTGTTACCGCCCTCGCAGACTGTTCCGGAACTCCCGGACGATTCGAGAAGCCGGCTGCTCCTGACCCGCCTTTGTTTAACCCCGCAAAAAATAATTCAAGGCCACAAGGCCTGATGCTTATTGCTCCTTGATTGTTGCATCACGATGTGGGAGATTTGACCCAACTCTGAAATGTCTGCTCAAGCCTCCTCTCCTCCCCCTGCAACACCTACCACCAACCGCACTCTGGTGATGGTGGCGGTGATGCTCGCAATGCTGCTCGCCGCCATCGAGGCTACGATCATTGCCACCGCTATGCCGAATATCGCCGACGACCTGGGCGGATTCAGCTACTACGGCTGGGTCTTCTCTTCGTATCTTCTAATGCAGGCAGTCACCACCCCGATCTTCGGCAAACTCGCCGACATCTTCGGCCGCCGACCAGTCTTCGTTACGGGCGTCGGGACCTTCGTTGCCGGCTCGATCTGCTGTGCGCTCGCCCCTTCCATGCCGGCTCTGGTGGCCTTTCGTTTTCTGCAGGGGCTGGGAGCCGGTGCGGTCGTTCCGATCGGCGTCACCCTGGCAGGCGATCTCTATTCATTGGCCGAGCGCCCTAGAGTTCAAGCCTGGATGTCGAGCGTCTGGGGTGTCTCTTCGATCCTGGGGCCGCTGGCCGGAGGGCTGATCGTCGAGCACGCCAGCTGGCGCTGGATCTTCTGGCTCAACCTGCCGGTCGGACTGGTCGCCATCACCTTGATGTGGTTCTCTTTGCAAGAGCAGGTCGTCCCTCGCTCACGCAGCTTGGACCTTCTCGGTGCGGGACTGCTGCTGGTCAGCTTATCCTGCCTGATGCTTGCTCTGTCGCTAGCCCACCTGGGACTCATGCTACTTTCTGTCATCTGCGGGGTGCTCTTCGTGCTGCAGGAACAACGGGCCGAGGACCCGGTGATCCATCTAGAGCTTTGGTCCAACCCGCTGGTCTGGCGTGGCAATCTGACCGTCCTGATGGTGGGGGTCGCCATGCTCGGGCTGATCGGCTTTATGCCGACCTACGTCCAGGGGGTCCTGGGCTACTCTCCAATGATCGCAGGCTTTACCGTCTCTGCGATGTCGATCGGGTGGCCAATCGCGGCGGTCACTTCAGGCCACCTGCTCCTGCGCATGCCTCTACCGGTCCTGGTGCGTGCCGGCAGTCTACTCTGCCTAGCCGGCTCGCTGGTCGTGGCCATCAACTGCTCCCGCGGTCCATGGTGGGTGGGTTTCGGCTGCTTTCTGGTGGGCGGAGGGTTTGGGGTCCTCAACACCTGTTTTCTGGTGATGATTCAAAATTCGGTCGGCTGGGACAAGCGAGGCGTTGCCACCTCTGGCAACATGCTGATGCGAAACCTGGGCAACTCGCTCGGTACAGCCTTTTTGGGGGCCGTTTTGAACCATCGGATGGCCGCTTACATCCAAGAGCAAGGGCTAGCTGACCAGATCAGTATGGAGAGTGTTCGCGAACTTGTAGGTGAAGGCAGCACCATGGACCCCGCACTTTTGCGACTTCTTCAGGAAGGGCTGGCTCAATCGTTGCACCTGGTCTTCTGGGGGGTGACTCTCTCCATTCTGATCGCCGGTATCTTTGCCTGGGGAGCACCGCGAATCGAAATCGAGGACTCGCTCGAAAGATAGGGGGTTTTAGATTCTGGCAAGATCAAAAGGCCAAAAGAGCGACACTGGAAGGCTAATGCCGATTAGCCCCTTCCCAAGTGCAAGGCAAGCTAGAAACGGCAAAAATAGCTATTATAGCCAGGGGTTGACGAGTTGCGCACCCGTGGGTTCAAAATCGTCCACGTTTCTGGTCATGACGCGAAGGCCATGGCAGAGTGCGGTCGCTCCAAGAAGGCCGTCGGCTACCGAAACTTTCCGACCACGTTTTTGAGCATGAGCGCTCAGTTCACCCCAAAGATGAGATATCTCCTGGTCGATCAGCAAGACCCGGCTACCATAGCTCGATTTCAAGACTTCCAGCCACTCTTTCAACTGGCTCCGGCGCCGTCCCGGGTCGAGCAGTTCGATACCCTTGGCAATCTCACCAATGGAGATCACGCTCAAGAATAGATCTTCTGAAGCCTTAGAGCGAATCGCTTCACGAACCTTAGGGTGACAATCAGGCTTTCGAAGTTCAGAAAGGACACAAGTATCTAGCAGAAACCTCATAGTTCCACATCACGACAGGGAGAGGAATCTCTGGTTAGGTCCAATCCTTCCAGTGACGGCCCAGGGGCTAGAAGAAAATCTTTGAACGACGGAGTCTCACCGGTCATCCTCCGATACTCCGACAACGAGATTACAACGACGGAATCGTTTCGTCTCCGCACAAACTGCGGACCCTCTGTCATTGCGAGAGTCACCAGTTCACTAAATCGATTTTTCGCATCCGCCAAACGCCACTGCAATAGAACACCTCTTGAAGCTAGCCAATCTAGCCAAATCCTAGCTTTCGGTGAAGGCTCTGTCAAGCGGTGCGGGGGCATGGCCAGGCGGGCGATGGATTCAGCGTGGCGTTGCATCATGATGCAGCGCGGTGCGGGGGCATGGCCAGGCGGGTCCCGAGGTCCTCCCACACTTGTGCTTACAACGAAAAAAGTCCCAGCTATTGCTATAAGCCGCGTCTTCAAAACGTGACGCGGTGCTACGAAGGACGAAGTCCGTAGTCTGGGACTTTCAATTAAAACCTGGCAGTGTCCTCAAACGAAGTGCTCCGAGGGGGGTACCCGCCTCCGGCGGGTCCCGAGGTCCTCCCACACTTGTGTGCTGACAACGAAAAAAGTCCCAGCTATTGCTAACTGGGACTTTCAATTAAAACCTGGCAGTGTCCTACTCTCCCACACCGTCACCAGTGCAGTACCATCGGCGCTAGAGGGCTTAACTTCTGTGTTCGAGATGGGAACAGGTGTGACCCCTCTGCCATCGCCACCAG
>JBAYRN010000144.1:0-12049 GCA_041676625.1 Vulcanimicrobiota bacterium | reverse complement strand
TTTTCTCCTCCTGGAGTGGAATTTTCTGTGGAATAGTGGACCTATTTGAGGAAAATTTCGCTTCAGGAGGTGGAAAATGAACAAGTTTGGTGACCGAAGGCTGAATGTCCACAGGCCCTAGATTATGAAGTCCTTGGAGTATCCGAGCCGGACAAATTTCAAAATGATCTCATTAGCCAGTGTCGCACCTACTTTAACGAACCAGTAGGGATTTCTGTTAGAGCGGAAACGTTGGACGGCAGGATAGTAGTGGTTGCTGAGGTCTTTGAAGCTTTTAAGCACCACAAACCTATTTACATAAAAAGCAGAGGTGTCCCCAAGGGCGTCTTTGTTCGAGTCGGTCAGGGCGACCAACGAGTGACTGACAGGGAGTTGGCCGATCTTTACCGAGAGCGTGATTCCGAAGGCTATGACGAAACGGAGGTTCGTGGAAGCAGGGCTATCCGTGATGTCTCTAAGCAGGCAGTGTCACTTTATCGCAAAGTAAACCTTTCATTGACCAATCTTATTCCTGATGACCGCGAACTTCTCTTTTCTTTGTCTTGCCTCAGAGAGGATGAGCCAGATTCTGCGTTGTCGGTTGCGGGTTTACTACTTTTTGGCAATTCCTCGGCATTGCGTCGCTATGCTCCTTCGGCACGAATTGATTTCATAGAGGTCCCTGGGAGGCAGTGGGACCCAAAGGCTGACGACCGGTATATCACGGTGGAAATTCGAGAGCCTCTTTTGCTCGCTATACCGAAGTTGGTGGGTATGATTTTAGAGAGCATTCCGAAAAGACTGACTTTGCCAAAAGGGGAACTCTTTCGAGAGGAGACGCCTCTCTTGCCGAGTGAGGTCCTGAGGGAAGCAGTCGTGAATGCGGTAATGCATCGGTGTTATCTAACTAAGAGCCGATTCAGGTAATCCGTTATTCTGATCGCATCGAGATTGAGAATCCAGGTTACAGCTTAAAGCCGGTGGAAGAGTTCCGCCGTCCCGGTTCAGAGGTGAGAAACGAGAAACTCGCTGAAGTCTTGCACGAAACAAGGTATGCCGAAACAAAAGGGACAGGTATTCGCGCCATGCACGATGCCATGAAGCGGGCAAATCTTACGAGGCCTCTTCTGTACTCGGATCGGGAAAAGAACAATTTTAGGGTCATCCTGTACTTGGTGAACTTTCTACAGGCGATTGACTTGAAGTGGCTTGAAAGCTTAGACACTAAGCCGACTTCAGATGAGCAGGCGTGGATTTTGGTTGTAACCCGAGACCAGGGGGAGATTCGAAATCAAGATGTACGTTCGCTGTGTGGGTACGACATTGTGGAGGCGAGTCGTTTACTCAAGTCTTTGAGAGACGACTCTCTGCTGGAGCAGCAAGGTGCTGGATCTGCAACCTTCTATACGCTTTCGGAGCATGCTTTGCAGAGTTGGGCTACACTGATGGGCACTGAGGAGTTCGAAGAGGGTAATGAGCAATTGAGCTTAGGCAGTAACGAGGAGAGCTTAGGCAGTAACGAGTCGTGGTATCCCTCCCCTCACGATCAGGGTCAGGCGAGAAAACTCTTGGGCTCACGAGCCTCTGACGAGAAGTGGAAGAAAGCTCTTTCAATTCTTCTAAAGGGTGGCGGGCTTAGTCGCGGACAACTCTCAATGCTTACATCCAGAGAAGAGAGGCAATTGCGGGAAGTATTGCGGCGGCTAGTTGCTGCAGGTTTTATCGCGCAGACACGCCCCGAAACCCCTAATGACCCTCATCAAGCCTATCGGCTCCTGTGAATGGCAAGGATCCCGTCGGAAACAACTTCCCGTTTTGGCTGCCCAGTCCGGGTACCCGCCTTGCGGGTGCTGTACCTGCGCTGGGTTTCGCTCAAGTATGGTCGAATACTAAGCACTCAAGACTCAGCCCCACTTAGCCAAAATCCGAGAGAAACCGTCGGCGAAAAACCTGGCCTGGGCTAATCTACCGTAGGCCGAGAAGCTGAACTGGGCCATGAAGAAGGCGCCCAGGCAGAGGAGGAGCGATTGGATCTCGGTGGGCACCAGTCGGGCAGCGGTGAGCAGGCACACCCCCAGGGAAAGACCCAGGCAGAGGGTGCCCTGGATGAAAAGAAAGCGCTCCAAGAATAAGGGGCCGGCGGCTCGTTGATAGCGGAAAACGATATCCATGGCCGATTCGTCCTGGTGGCGGGCCAGCCCGCTCAAGAGTTTACGAGCCGAACGATCGCCTCGCTCCATTCGATGGATCAGCTCTGCTCGCAGCAGGTGGGTTTTATCGGCGCTCTTCATATTTCTAGGATATAAGGTCCAGAGGTTGTGCGGTCTTCCCAGATTGTCAGCAACTGTAAATCTTGTTACAGGGCTATTAACAAAGTGCAACAAAGTGGGAAGGCTCCGAGTTGCCAGCGGCAAACTGTGGCGGCAATGAGACGTCTGGTTTTTCTCACCTTTCTTTTGCTCGCGACTCCGGCCCTCGGACAGGAGAACCCCTCTTCCTGGGGCCAGCCTCGGAGCGAATACCTTATCTCTGCCGACAAGATCTACGTCACTCCTGATAAGGTCATCAGCAACGGCCAACTGTACGTGAAGAACGGGGTGATTCAGGCGGTGGGTTCCCAGGTGGCCGCCCCGGCCGAGGCTCGCCGCCTGGATTTCCGTGATCGGGTGATCCACGCCGCCTTTCTCGACCCTTATGTCTCTGCTGAAAGGGTCGGTCTGGAGGAAACCTCCGCCACCTCGGTCTCCGGCGCTCACCCCGGGGTGCACGACGATTTTCTGGTCAGCGACAAGCTGGAGACCGGAGATGATGTCTTTCGAGACTTTCGGGAGAGCGGGTTTGCGGTGGTGGCGGTCGCGCCCTCGCAGGGGATCTTCCGGGGGCAATCGGCGATCTACCAGACCGGCCGGTCGGACACCAGCGCCGATCTGATTCTGAACCCTCGGGCTTACTCGGTGGTGGCTTTTGAAGAGGGTGGCTGGGAGAAGCTGGAAGGGGAGAACTATCCCCTCTCCACCATGGGCAACGCTGCCCTGGTTCGCCAGACCTTTCTGGACACCGAGTGGTACTCCAGGTGGCGAAACAAGGAAGAACTGGGGAGTGAACGGCCGCAGTACCAGGCCACCCTGGAGTCCCTGCGGACGGTGCTGTCGGGGCAGCGCAAGTTATGGTTTCAATCCGGCGATCTTTTGGCCACCCTTCGCTATCTGGAGCTGAGTAAAGAGTGCGGTCTTTCCGCTCCGGTGGTGGTCCTATCCGGCGAAGAATGGAAAGGCCTGGACTGGTTTGGGGCCACTGCCGGGTCCGGACCCCACGTGTTGCCTCTCAATTTTCCCGATCTCGAACTCGAAGACGGGATCAAGGAGAGCCAACTGACCCTGGAACTTTTGAGGGAGTGGTATTCCGCTCCCGCCAATCCGCGCTGGTTAAAGGAGAAGGGTTTACGCTTTGCCCTGACCAGCCACGGACTGGATACCCCCGGGGAATTGGACTTGCGAGTTCGCGAGGCGGTGGTCGCCGGCCTGAGCCCCCGCGACGCCCTGGCTGGACTGACCAGCGAGCCCGCCGCGCTGCTCGGGTTGAGCCGCCACGGGACCCTGGAGCCGGGAAAATCGGCCAGTTTCGTGGTGCGTAAGGGAGAGCCGTTTGCGACGAATTCTGCCATTCAGGAAGTCTGGGTGGAGGGGGCCAGGTATCCTGATTACCAGGCCCTGGCTCTGGAAAAGGATCCCGAGAAAGAAGAGAGCGAGCCTCGTGGCTTTTTGGCGGAGTCGTTTTTGGAGACCCCTCCAGGCAATATTCCGGCTCCTTTCGCCCCGACCTCGGTCCTGGTCAAAGGGGCCACGCTCTGGACCCAGGATGGAGGGACGGTGGTGGGCGATCTGCTGGTTGAAGGCGGGCGGATCGTGTCGGTGGGCAAGCCTGCTGGTAGGGCCGCCCACGTGATCGACGGCGCGGGCCTGCACGTGACTCCGGGGATCGTGGATGCCCACAGCCACACGGCCATCGACGGAATGGTCAATGAGCCGGGCCGGAGCGTGACCTCCATGGTGCGGGTGAAAGACGTGATCGACCCCTTTGCTCACGATATCTACCTGCAACTGGCCGGTGGCGTGACGGTGGCCAACATTTTGCACGGCTCGGCCAACGCCATCGGCGGCCAGTCGATCACCTGTAAGTGGCGATACGGAGAGCCTCCATCGGGGCTGATCATGAAGAGCGCCCCCGAGGGGATCAAGTTTGCCCTGGGGGAGAACCCCAAGCAGAGTAACTGGGGCGACGCCCACGACAGTCGCTATCCGCAGTCTCGAATGGGAGTGGTGGAACTGATTCGCGGCTCCTTTGTCTCGGCTCGCAACTATCAAAAACTCAAGGCCGATGGCAAAGACCCTAAACCGGACCTGCTGCTGGAGCCTCTGGTGGAGGTTCTTGAAAAACGCCGCCTGGTGCACTGTCACAGCTATCGCCAGGATGAGATCCTGGCTCTCATGCGGACGGCCGAAGAGGTGGGTTTCAAGGTGGATGTCTTTCAGCACGTGTTGGAGGGCTACAAGGTGGCCGATGCCATGGTGAAACACGGGGCTGCAGCAAGCACCTTTGCCGATTGGTGGGCCTACAAGGTGGAGGTGGAAGACGCCATCCCCCACAACGCGAGCTTGATGGCTCAAGCGGGCGTACTCACCAGCATCAATTCCGACAGCGCTGATCTGGCTCGGCGGTTGAACACCGAAGCGGCCAAGTCCATGCGCTACGGCGGTCTCTCGGCCGAGCAAGCCCTGGATCTCATCACCAAGAACCCTGCCATCCAACTGGGAGTGGGGGACCGGATCGGCACCCTCACTCCCGGCAAGGATGCCGACTTCGTGCTCTGGAGCGACCACCCGCTGAGTCAGAACGCCGTGGTGCTGCAGACCTGGATCGACGGGAAGCGATATTTTGAACGTGGTCAGGAAGCCGAGCGGGTGCAGGCCCTGAAAATGGAACGAGAGCACTACCTGGAGTTGCTGAAAGAAGACGAATGATGAAAAAATGGATTTTCTTGGTGCTCCTGCTCAGCGGACTTGCGGTGGCCCAACCCCAGCGATACGTCCTGACCAACGGCGTGATCCACACCGCCACTCGGGAGGCTTTTCACGGCTACGTGGTGGTGACCGGTGACCGCATCGAGGAGGTTGGGGAGGGCGCACCACCCGAGGGCGAGGTGGTGGACCTGGGCGGCCTCCATCTCTACCCGGCGCTGATCGATGCCGACAGCGCCCTCGGCCTGGTGGAGGTGGAGTCGTTGCGGGCCACTCGTGACCACCAGGAGGTGGGCGAACTCAACCCCAACCTGGAGGCTCGATACGCCTACCGGGCCGAGTCGGACACCGTGGCGGTGGCTCGTTCACAAGGCGTCCTGTACTCCGGTGTCAATCCGTCAGGACCGGCCATCGCGGGGCAGGGTTCGGTCATGCGGACCTGGGGCTGGAACTGGGAAGACATGACGGTCTTTCCCAGTTGGGCCCTGGCTGTAGACTGGCCCAACGTCGAGGTGAGTTTGAAGGCTGAAAAGAAAAGTGAAGCCCTGGAGTCGATCGGTAAGTCTCTCTTCTTCTTGGATGAGGCCTTCGCTCAAGCCCGCTCTTATCGAGAGGCGGGGCTACGGGATCTTAAGTGGGGGTCCTTGAAACCTTATGCAGAAGGCCACCGACCGGTGCTGATTCGGGTGGACGGGGAGAGTCAGATTCGGACAGCCCTGGATTGGAGTGAGGAGAACGGTCTTCGTCCGGTACTGGTGACCGGTCGCGATATCCAGAACTTTGCCGGGGAACTGGCTACTCGCAACATCCCGGTGATCTACGGTAGCCTTTTCAATCAGAACCCCCGGGAGGCCGAGCCGTACGACCTGCACTATCGCGTGCCTCAGGTCCTGGGCCAGGCCGGGGTCACGGTGGCCCTTTCGGCCATGGGCCCCGCCTTCGACGTGCGGGAGATCCGAGACCTTGCGGGCCGAGCCCGAGCCTTCGGGCTGGACTCGGTGCAAGCTCTCCAGACCATTACCCTGAATCCAGCCAGAATTTTGGGAGTGGACGAACAGTTGGGGAGCATCGAGAAGGGGAAGAAAGCCAGTTTCGTGCTCTGCACCGGGGACTTGCTGGAGGTGGCTCCGGTGGTGACAAGGGCCTGGGGGGAGGGCCGAGAGATCGAGCTCGAGGATCGACAGAAAGAACTTTATCGGAGGTATCGGGACCGGCTGTTAAAGCCCTAACTGTGAGCCCAGGAAATCGAATGTGTCGGGTTGAGCCTGCACGGGCTGCACCGAACCGTCGAGGTACTCTTCAAAACTTTCAAAGGGATCCAACCGGTCTTTGCCTTTCCCGGACCGGGTGGGCTCCGGAGAAAGAGCAGGTTCGGGAGGAGGTCCTCCCAGCCCGCCACCCTCGGCGACCACCGCCGGGGCGTCTCCATACAGTTCGTCGAGGGACAGTCCCACCGGGGCCGTTGCCACCGGCTTGGCAGCCGGCTCTTTGACACTGGAGCGTACCTCATCTAGGCTCACGGTGGGTGAGTCGAAGAGGGCTTCGAGGGCCGCAAACGACCGGATGAAGGCCCACTCCGGCACCCGTCTCAAGACACTGGATGAAAGCTCGATGGCTTCCGGTTGCTCCAGTCGGCTGGAAATGGGGCCGATGGCATCAAACAAAATTTTATCCGGGTGCTGGCCGGGATCGATGATCAATTCCTGAAACTCCCGATCGTCGGGAGGTTCTTCAAAAGCCAGTGCCTTGGCCAGCAGATAGACGTGGCAGTTCATAAAGGCGGCATCTCGGTAGCGAAATTTGAGGGTCCCGAGGAAGCTATCCAGGCGGCCGCCTCTCAGGCAGTCGTGAATGATAGTGCGAGCCACGCCTTCCCCGATCAAGCTTCCGTATCGTAGCCCCTGCGGGTTTGGTCTGGCGATCTTCTCGGCTTCCACCCACTCCTCGTAAAAGGGCTGCCAGAGCTTGAACTGTTCGGCAACTCGGGGGATCGTCTCTTCGATGAGCTTATTGCCCGCGGTGATGGCTTCGCTGACCAGGTCCATCACGTGGCCGAGCAACACGTCCGGCCCGGAATACATCCTGGTGGTGGCGGCGTCCAGGCCTTTTACGACGTGAGTGGTTCTGGCTCGGAAGCCTCCCACCCCGATGGAGGGCTGGTCGTAGTAGCGGAAATAGGGGAAGTCCTTGGTTCGGGACAGCCCCACCTCGCAGGTTAAGCCACCAAAAGTCTTGGACGCCTGGAACAAGACGAAGGCGTAGTAATGCCCGAGGATCGGCTTTCGGTAGCCGAAGAGCAGATACTGGGAGGTGTATTCTTCCAGGAATCTCTCGTATCCGGGCAGGCGTTCCTGCATGGAGCTATCCAAAATACTGCCAATGCGGATCGAGGTACGTGTGCTCATACAGTAAAAATACTGGAAATTCTACGGATTCCCTACAATTTGTGCGTAAGCAAATGGAACTAGTTCAGCAATACGGTGGGCGGTCACGCCCCGGGGTCCTACTTTCCGAAGTGCCTGGTCGGCGGCCAGGCCGTGCACGAAGGCTCCACACGCTGCAGCCAGCAGGGGAGGCAAGCCGTAAGCGAGGTAGGCTCCGATCACTCCCGCCAGCACGTCTCCCGTGCCCCCCTGAGCCAGGACAGCATTGCCACTCCCGTTGAGGAACGCCCTGCCGTCAGGGGAGGCGGTCACGGTAGGGGCCCCTTTGAAGCAGACCACGCAGTTCCACCTTCGAGCCGCCTCCAGGGCTGTTTCGATACGGTCTTTTTCAAGTTCGCTAGCAGGCCGGTCCATGAGTCGGCTCAACTCCCCGGGGTGGGGAGTGAGCACCAGATTGTGGCAGCGCTTCTCGCTCAGTTCCCGGATCAGGGGGATCGCATCGGCGTCGACCACCACCGGCAGGGAACTTTGTTTGAGGAGTTCCAAACAAAGCCGTTCAGCTTCCTCGCCCAGGCCCGAACCCACGACTGCAGCATTGAAGCGGGTGGTATCCGGGGTCTCGGCGCGCGGCAGCGGCATGGCTTCTGGGGCCCACTGCAACAGACTGTGATTGAGTTCGGGCGGCCAGGAGTGGGTGAGGAGTCCGCACCCGGAGTTGAGAGCGCCCAGGGTGGAGAGGATACCTGCACCAGGGTACTTCTGGCTGCCGGTGAGCATGAGCAATCGGCCGCTGTCTCCCTTGTGCATGGTGGGCCAGGTCCTGGGTACGGACTGCCTGGCCAGGGCGAGATCCATGAGCTTGACTTTGTCAAAGCGCTGCAGCGCTTCTGGATGAAAGCCTGGCTGGGTGAGGTGTACCTGGCCGCAGTACTGGCGCCCGGGCTCCAGGAGATGCCCTCGTTTCAGGCACCCGAAGGTGACGGTCAGCCGGGCCCGGATGGCCTCTCCCATGACCTGGCCGTCTCGGCCGTTGATGCCGGAGGGGATGTCGACTGCCACGGTACAGGCGCCACTGCTGTTGGCCGCCTCCACGGTTCGCCTCCAGCGGCCCTCGAGAGCGCGGGCCAGACCGGTGCCGAAAAGGGCGTCCAACAGGACCTCTTTGCCGGCGAAAAATTCCCGGAGAGCGGTCTCTTCGTCAGCTTCCAGAAAATAGCGCAGGGGAACGTTCCAGGCTTTCGCCAGATCAAGGTTACGCTGAGCTTCAAGACTCAGCTTTTCGGAGAGTAAAAGGACCTCCACCGAGCGCCCGAGTTCGTGGAGAGCTCGGGCCAGGACCAGACCGTCTCCCCCGTTGTTTCCCGGGCCCACCAGTATCCCCACATCCCCATCCGGGATATAGGGCAGCAGCGAACGGGCGGCGTTTTCCATGAGGACCAATGAGGGAAGAGAGTGCCCTTGGATGGTTGCCCGGTCGATCTCTTCCATTTCCTCAGGGGTCACGATATTCATCGATCGTGAGTTTATGGATAAAATGAAAAAGCCCTCGGGTTTCCGAGGGCTTTTTTGAAGGCAAGTGGTGATTAACGCTTGGTCCACTGGAACCCGGCGCGGGCTCTCTTGCGGCCGTATTTCTTGCTTTCTTTCTCCCGAGGGTCGCGAGTCAGATAGCCACCTTTACGAAGCGAGGCGCGCAGATTTTCATCGAAGCGTACCAGTGCTCGGGAAATACCGTGGCGCAGAGCACCGGCTTGACCGCTGATACCACCTCCGTGCAAACGGGCCAACACATTGAATTTGGAAAGTGTGTCGGTGGTCTCCAGGGGGTCTTGAACCTGCATCATGTGAGTCTTTCTCACGAAATGCTCATCAGCGGGCTTGTTGTTGACGAAGATGCGCCCATCTCCAGGGACCAGGCGGACCCGGGCCACGGCTCTTTTTCGGCGACCGGTGGCTCCATAGACGATGGGGCCGATCGTCACGTTCAGATCACTCATACTTGCGAAACTCCAAATCTATCTTTTCGATTTACTGCTGAACTCAGGGAAGGATGCGGGCTTTTGGGCCACGTGAGGGTGGCTATCTGCCGCATACAGCTTGAGTCGCTTGAGTCTGACGGCCTGCAAACGGTTCTTGGGCAACATGCCTCGAACAGCGGCGTGCAGGATCCGCTCGGGAAATTTGTCTCTCACCACGCTGGCTTTGGTTTCGCGAAGCCCGCCGGGATGAAGGGAGTGCTTGTAATAGATCTTCTGCTCCCACTTATTCCCCTGAAACTCCACTTTGTCTACGTTGGTCACGACGACAAAGTCACCCACGTCCACGTGACGTGAAAACTCGGGCTTATGTTTGCCCATCAAAACTCTGGCAATTTCGGTAGCGATTCGTCCTACGGTGTGACCGTTGGCATCGAGTTCGTACCAATCTCTTTTTACTTCATTCGGCTTGAGGTGTGCCGTGCTCATCTGGTTCTCTCCGGTGCTCGGAAATGCTCGCTTCCCGATTTCAATATAACGAACTTGCCCCACGGGGGGGGCAAAGCTCGGCTATGATAATACAGGGCCCTGGACCTGTCAACAGCGATTCACAAATCAGAGGAGACCCCTCTGCTCCAGAGCCTCCAACTTTTTGATCAAGATTTGGCGTTGCAGTGGCTTGCTGAGGAAGGCCACCATCCCGGCTTCTCGGCAACGGGACTGCTCGGCTTCTCCGGTGTGGGCGCTGAAAGCTACAATGGGGGTCTGCCTGTTCAAACCCTCTTTGCTCTGCTTGATCTGGGCGGTGATGCTGAATCCGTCGGTGTGTGGCATTTGGAGGTCCATCAGGATCAGGTCAAATTTTTCTTCTCTGCACTTTTCCAGGGCCTCATCCCCCGTGCGGGCCTCTTCCACCCGCATGCCCAAGTGGGTGAGTTGGCGATGGGCAACCCGTAGATTGGTGGGGTCGTCATCGACCACCAGGACCAGATAGTTTCGTTCGAAAAAGGAGTTGGTGAGTTCTTTCTTGATGGCTGTCGGGGCCTCCGGGGCCGGCAGTTCGACGCAGAAAACGGCTCCATTTCCTGGCTCGGATTGGAGCTGTATGGTCCCGCCCATCGACTCCACGAGCTCCCGGGAGATGCTCAAGCCGAGGCCGGCACCTCCGTGCTTTCGAGCCGTGCCACCGTCGGCCTGGGTAAACGGGTCGAAGATGAGCTGATGGTGCTCGGAGAGAATACCGGGACCGGTATCTTTGACCTCGAAGCAGAAACGGTCGTTCTTCCATTCGGCTCTCATCTCGACCCGGCCGTCGGAGGTAAACTTGAGCGCATTGCCCACGAGATTGCATAGAATCTGCTTGATTCGACCAGCGTCGCCCAACAGCACTAACTCATTCGGGATTTCGGTCTTAAGGCGAAACTCCAAGCCTTGCTGGGAAGCTCTCCGTTTGAAGAGTTGGTGGACTTGGTTGAGGACCTGAATGGGTACGAAGGGCTCGGATTGAGGTTTGGATATGATGCCGGAATCGATCTTTGAGAAGTCCAGCACCTGATTGATCACCGTCAACAGTTGCAGCCCGGCGTTCTCAATCTCTTCCCACAGCGGCCTTTCGGCCTCGATATCGGGCCGGCTGAGGGCCCATTCGGTGGTGCCGATGATGACGTTCATGGGCGTCCTGAGTTCGTGACTCACGTTTGCCATGAGGCGAGATTTGGCCATGCTGGCGTCCTCCGCGCTCTTCTTGGCGTGGGCCAGTTGATCGCGTTGTACCACGATCTCTACCGAGTTGCGGGCCCAGATGGCGTAGGCGGTGGAAATTTGTTTGCCCTGGATCCAGAGAAAGAGGAAGTAAAGGAGGTGAAAGCTTCCTAAAATGGTGCCGTACTGTTGCTCGCTGAGGATGGAAGTCAGCCCGGGTGGAACCAAGATGCCCAGCAAGTAGACCCGATAGGCGGTGCGATCGATGGACATGGTGGCGATCGTGCCTCCGGCGAATCCGGATCCTGAAAAGAGGACGAGCAGAGTCGGAGCAGTCCATGGGGCCATGAGCATAAAATAAGCAGCCAACAAACCCCAGGCCAGGCCAAGGCTGCTGGTGATCGAGATGAATGCGGACCGCCAGGCTAAGGGGTTCTTGGGGTAGAGGCGGCTGAACGAAGAGCAGATAGCGATCCGCCCTGCCGCCAGCAGCAGAAAAACGACGAACGTGCTCCACACGAAAGCCGGCTGGTGGAGATGGACTCCGGTGCCGAAAGCGATCATGGCAAAAACCAAAGGGTACACAACCGCCCCCAACGCCGCGCGCCCGGCCAACTGCTGGTCTCGAATCTCCTGCACCCGCCGTTCGACGTGGAGGTTGGGCAACTTGTCTATGGGATCAGACATTGTTGTACGTTAAATTAGGAATACGTATGCGAAACCCTGGGAGGGTTGCTTTTTTGTGGCGGCCCGGCGCCGCCGCAAGCGTTTGTCGCACGGGTTGCGGCGGCCCCAGCCCGCCGCTTGCGGCAGCCCGGCGCCGCCGCAAGCTGCCCCGCACGTGTTGCGGCGCCCCGGGCCCGCCGTATGCGGCGCCCCGGGCCCGCCGTATGCGGCGTCCCCGCGCCGCCTCAAGCTGCCCCGCGGGGGTTGAGGCGGCCCCAGCCCGCCGTATGCGGCAGCCCGGCGCTGCCGCAAGCTGCCCGCGGGG
>JBAYRN010000143.1:0-12341 GCA_041676625.1 Vulcanimicrobiota bacterium | reverse complement strand
CGAGTTTGCACCCAACCCAATTCAACCTGAGTAGAAAGCCAGCCGGTACTCCGGCTGGCTTTCTACGGCTTAGATCCTCTCAGACCCACCTGGTTCGCCCTTTGAGAGCTAAGGGCGACCTCCGGCCGATAGGCCGGAGTCCACGGGTGAACAAACGAAACCCCATGCACCGAGCAAAGACCCTGACGCCTGCGGGCTTTACGAAATCAGCAGCGCCGTCCGATAGGACGAGAGCCGGCACTTGGGGTCGAACTCCCGATGGTCTCAACAGCTCTTGCGCTGAGCATTTCTACATTCCCGATATGGACTGGCCGTCTACGCCACGGATGTAGCCCAGCCCTAAGGACCGAGTGTCTAAAATTTGCCCATATTAGGTCGGGAAAAGCCGAAAGAGGGGCGGCAGTCCGTCTGCAGAGCATCCTTTACACCTCAGAACAGGCTCTCTCCAGTAAAGTAAATCCAGAAACATGAGTTAGTTTCGAGTGTTTTAGGGCCTTCAAGATATTTGTCAAGGGCTTCTTCCATTCAGAGCAAAAATAACTCTTGGAGAGTACTGTTTTTCTTAAATCTCCTTGATAACCATAGCCTGATTTCAATGACATTCGAGACTTCTCTTCAACTTCCAAGTGATCTTCATTCCACCTCAGAATCCAGTCTGTGTGAAAGTCGCTCGAACGAAAATGAACCTTGGTTTCTCCTCTAGCGGTTTTTAGAACTCCGAGCATTATAATAATGTCTCTAGTAATCTCGGGGAAATCATATTTGTAGCTGAGAGGCTGTTTTGCAGCTTCCCATACCAGTGTCGCATCTTCAGCATCCTCAGAGAAAACGTCTTCAATGGCATCCTCTAGTCGAGATTCATCTAGCTCTATATGCTGGGTTGAAATAGCGGGGCTACCAGGACAAATGTAGAATTTGTGATTCAAGGTTGCAACCAGCCTCCTCCAGGATAGCCGTGCCAAGTGCCCGTTCCGTTGTTTCTAATCCACATGCGAGTCGCCGGTATCACATCGCCATTTGGCATGTGAACGACCGCGCCCAAATCCGAAGGCAAATCAAAATACGCTCCATCTCGGCCAGGCTTTACGCCCTGCGCAAAGTTATTCGCGTATTCCAGAGCGTCTTGTGACCATTGCCCTTGTGGTAATCCGGTGTTCTTGGCACGAGCGGGTCCTTGCGTCCATTTAACTCCGTGTTTCTTCCCTTTGTAAAGGCTAGCCTCAGGCCGAACAGACTGCATAGCCTCGCGGAGGGCCTTTTTTCGACCCTTTTTCGTTGTGAACTTAACAACGGGATTTGGATTCGACGGGTCGCAGGGCTCGTCTGAGGTAGCCTCAGAAAGCGCATCAACTGCCTCACCAAATAGGTAGCCACGAACATCAAATGTCTCCCAAACTTCGAGGAAGCTGGAACCAAGATTGCCGAGTGTTTTTAGGCTAAAAGTCTCAGAAAAAGTGTTGCGGTAAATCGCGTTTCTAGCGTCACTATCGGTCAGGTCCGGCGTTACAGTCTGTAACCCGGCCGGGTCCACCATGTTCACCGGATTATTATTAGCTTCAATCCGGTTTGAATGACCCGCTTTCAAGGGGGACACGCCCGAATAAGGGGTTTTGGAAATGGCTAAGCTGGGGGCGGAAGAGGCCAGGAAAACCAACAGCAAGAGCAAGGCGAAAAATCTGGACTTGGTTGGAAAGAGCCTCACCTGAAGAGGCTTCGAGACCGGACGCCCGGATCTTTCGATTAAGAAAAAAAGAGAATGGTTTCGGAGCTGTCTGGGCTATGCGAGATCAGATCACTTTCGGGCTCGGTCGATGATGCGGCGGACGGACGGTGTGGAGACTCGGTTGCCGTAACGGTCCAAGAAGAGAGCAGGCGTGATGTCGGTGACCAGGAGCGGCCTGGCTTCACGCAAGTAGCGGTGGAGATCGGCGAGGAGACCATCGGTGAGACTATGGATCTTCTGCCTTCGTCCTCTGGTCAAGAGAGCTCCGGTGTCAAAGCAAAGGTGCCCCACGTCGATACGAGAGCATGCCCCGGCGGAGATGCCCGTTTCCACCAGCAGCCCGAGAACGGCGCGGTCACGGATTCCGAAGGGGTTTTCAAGATCTAGCGCAGAGAAGATCCCGCGTAACTCTCGAGGTTCGAGCTTCAAGCCCTGGGCTCGCGTTCGCTTGGGTTTGGGAGTGACAAGCGATGTCGTGGGGTCCTCGGCGATCTTGCCTTCCGCCAGAAGCCGGCGGTAGAAGCGACGGACGGCACCGACGGCTTGGCCCACCGTGTTCTCGGCGTAGAGCTTACCCTTGGGTCCGGGTGTCCAGACGAGTTCTTTGTGCCACTGGTCGATGTCTTCAGGCTTGAGTTCGACGGGACTCCGGTCGCCGCAGAAGTTCTTGAAATGACGAAGCCAGCGGGCCGCGGCCTCAAGCGTTCGTGGAGAGAAGCCGTCCTCGCGAAGGCCCGCCAAATGTTCCTCAATCACGGTCTTGCAGACGGCGAGTTTTTTTGGGTTGGTGCTTGTCCTCAACTCGCTGCGATGCGAGGTCCCTTGGGGTGCAGCGGTGGAATTCGCGCTCCATCTCGCGTTGGGATATCTGGGTGTAGCGCTTGGTAGAATCGAGGTTTGAGTGACCAAGAAGGCGCTGCACATCGGTAAGCTTCATTCCCGCCTGAACAAGATGGGTGGCGCATGCATGGCGAAGCTGATGAGTCGAGAGCTTGAGATCCAACAGAGCGCCGTACTTGGCCACGATGTAGTGAAGAGCTTCGGGTGGGAGCCGCGTGCCTTCGTTGTTCAAGAGGAGCGCCCTCTCCTCGGGAGCGGGCAACAAGCGAGGACGGCCGTTGAAAAGATAGTCTCGGGCGGCCTGCTTGAGAACGGGATTCACGGGAAGGAGCCGCTCGTCACTGTTCTTGCCCACCACGAAGAGGGTTTCCTCGGTTAGGTCCAGGTCTTTTAGGTCTAAAGAGACGGCTTCGTTACGGCGCAAACCGAGATTGTAGAGCAGTTCCAAACAGAACAGATCACGGAGGCCTTCGGGCGTTCGTTGGTTGGGAAGCTCCAGGAGACGCTGCATCACTTCGACGGTGGGAGGCTCGGGGATCCTGGTCTTCGGGTCTTTCATCGAGTAGGACGACCCATCCCATAAACACAGCCCCACGCAGTGGGCCCATTTGAGAAAGAGTTTGACCGAGCGAACGGCGAGACCAACGGTGGATTCGGAGAGCTGGAAGTTCAAGAGCCAGGAATGGAAGTCGAGAAGGACCTGGTCGGTGAGTTCCCCCACCGATTCGATTCCCACCTCGGACGCGTAACACTGGAAACGAGCAAGCCCGGCCCGATAAGTTCTGAGGGTGGCCACGGCGTAACGTGACTTCACGGCATCGAGGCAACGCTCTATCTGCTCTTGCAACTCGCTCACCAACTCGCCGCCTGCAGGGCTCACCGCAGGTGCTCTCGGGGATGACAGGATTTGTGAGCTTCCTTGAGATCCGAAATTTCGACCCGCGTATAGATCTGGGTGGAGCTGGGCGAGGCATGACCGAGAAACTCCTGAAGATGGCGAAGCCTCACGTTATTACGCAGCATGTGGGTCGCGCAACAATGGCGTAGCACGTGGGGCGTGACCCGCATGGGCAAGCCCGCCTCTTCCGCGTTTCGAACGACGACCTCCCCCAGACGATTGCACTTGAATGGCCGCCCCCGAAAGGAGATGAAGAGAAAGCCATGCTCCTTGCTTTGTAGCAGTTGAGCTCGAGCCTCGGCGAGATAACGTTCCACCCAGGCGGCCGCGACTTCACCCACCGGCACCACGCGCCCACGGCCACCCTTACCGCGATAGACACGCACCTGAAGCCGGGAGAAATCGACGTCGCCCACCTGGAGAAGCCGGAGTTCCGCGTTTCGCAGCGCCGAAGAGTAGAAGAGTTCCAGGATCGCGCGGTCGCGAAGCCCCAGCGGCGTGGACAAGTCCGGCGTCTCCAGGAGCTTCTCGATGTGCTCCTCGGTGGGCAACTCCGGCAAGATCGTCTTGGGTGGACGCGGACAAACAATGTCCCGGGTCGGATCCGTCATCAAAACATTGGTCCGCCGCAAGAACTTGATGAACGCCCTCACCACGGAGACCTTGTTGTTCTTGCTGGTGAGCGCCAATGGCGTTCCCTTGAAGGTGACCGTGCGTTCAAGGCTGACCTGGTAAGCCTCCACATCGGCCTTGCTCAACTCACCGGGCCCCGAAAGCCCGCGCTGCTCGAGAAAGCTCAGAAAGTGCCGGACCGTCACCAGATACGAAAGTATCGTCTGCTCGCTGCGCCGGTAAGAACGGAGATGCTCGGTGAACCGCTGCTGCCACAGTTCAGAATCCATGAGCCCAACCTCGGTTACCCATGAAGATCAGATCTCCATGGTTGATAGTTTTAGATAGATGATGTGCTTCAAATGTCATCGTTACTGGAATCCATTCGTTTTTTCTCTTAGTCGCCGCTGCGCGGAGCAAGTTGAAAAGTTGATGTGCTACCGACCAACTCGTTTCACGCAGTGGTCATAAGTGAACACCTGATATATAGGGGGGTACCCCTACGGAAAAGGTGAAAAGGTCGCGCCCGAAGGCAAGGAAACGTTGTTAACACTAATCTGTAGCGTTTCGCACAGGTCGGAAAAGGTGGAAAAGGTGCGTTGCACGCCGCGAGTTAGGGATCGGAGTTGTGAAGTTTGGCCGCCAACTCGTCGGGATGAAGCAAGTTATTGACCGGTGACGGACCTTCGCCCGTGCCCCCGATGACCGTGTATTGATAGGCCTTGCCGTTCGCCCCCGTGATGGCGGCGAAGTACTCCATGTCAACCAACTCGTGAACGGCCTGATGAATTCTCTTTTGCGACCAACCGGTCAGATCACGAAGATGCCGCCGAGTGAAAGGCGTGTCTTCTACGGAACTCGCCCTGCGCAGTAGTTCGCGGGCCGAGATCGAAAGCTCGTGCAAAGTGTCACGTAGAACGTCCTTGGCCAGTTCATACGCCAGCCGGTAGTCTTCGACGCTCGCCTCCACATAGCGAACGGGTTCCCCATCTGGCCCATCGAGCTGCCCGCAGGGCCTTTGGTGCTGGTGTAAGAGTGCGGAGACTTCGATAAGACAGAGGAACCGCTCGTTGTCGCGCCTGGTGCGTAGCCAGCGCGTGGGAAAGGTCAGGTGCCGAACATATGGGATGACCACGGGCAACTGCTCGAGCATCCTTTGGGCGTTATGATGCCGGGCGCAGATCGCGTCTTTGCGAACTCTCTGGAGTCGGACGGCTTCGCGGGATAATCGCTGACACTCGTGGATGCGCCGTGTTTGCTCTTCGGTCTCGTCGAGATAGATTTCAAAGCAGCGCGAGGCATTCTCCTGGTTGATGAGGCTCGCCGTGGTGGTCTCGATGTAGGCGATGGGACCCTCGACTTCAAACTCTTGAGTTTTCATCTGGCCGGTGATCGGGTCTTTGATGACCACGGCTTGCCGGATCATGTGAGACGACTGCAGGATCCTGATGTAGTAGTCCGCCGCTTCGCCGCCCACTCGTTCTTCCATGAGCAAGAGCTTTCGCTTGTAAGCGTCCTTGCCCGCGTAGGCCAGAGCGTGAGCCGAGACCCGCGAGTAGTGAATGACGTCTTCCGGCGGCACCAACGACGCCACCAGAGAAGCCAGGCCGGATTTGCCCGCGCCGCTCTGGGAACGGATGATGGCCGACAGTGGGTTCTCGAGCTTTCGAGACAAGCCCACCAGGTAAGCCAGGAGCTTGCCCCGCTCTTCGCCCACGTAACCCAGCGCTTCCATATCGTGTTGCACACGGCAAGTTAGGTCCGGCGCTTGCAAAAACTCGAGCGCGTCGGCTTTCTCCTCGTCGGACAGCTCCGGCGGCTTCTCGCTGCTCAAGCTGTCCGTCAACTTGCCGTGCGCAGCACCGAAGTGCTCTGAAGTGTCCAGGATGTAGGCTAGATGGAGCTTGGCCGTTTCAGCGTCCAGACTGAGCTGTTGGGAGAGACCGCGCAAAACCTCGGTGCGAGAACGAGAGCTGACCAGGTCACAGCGGTCCAGATATCTTGCAGATAGCGAGTTGGGCTTGGCGGTTCCAGGCGGCGGGGTGCGCTCGGCCCGTATCGTCACTTTCAAGCGGCTACTGTTGAACGGCGGTTGCGGCGTTACCAGATACGTCACAGCGGGCTCCGTGAAAGTCAGACGAAAGTCGGTGTCCGCCGTCTCGGTCAGAGGCAGGTGCTTCGCACTCTCGTCAAGTGCTTTCGGTTCCAGGTCCTCGGGACTTGAGAGCGGCTTCAAACAACGGGCAAAGCTTCGCAGCATGTCCGGCCCTTCGCGGACCAGGAGCTTGTTAGCGTCAATCTCGGCGGGCATCACGACACGGGACATCTTGAAACGGTCGCCCGCCTGGCGAAGAACCTTCTGCTGACCACGACGACCGGATCGATCGTCGTCAAAACAGAGACGAAGTTCGGTGATAGACGAGGCCCTGAGATGCTTTTCGAGTTCTTCAGGCAGGCCGCCGCCCACCCCGAAAACACAGGTGACCGGACGCAATCCCACAAGCCACAACGACAACGCATCAAACACGCCTTCCGTCACATAAACTGAACGTGCCGCCTCCATCGCTTGGAATCCAAAGACCGCTCGCTTGGGACCTGGCAAGAAGAGATGCCGGACCTTCGCCGCCGGGTCTATCCGCCGACCATAAAAGCCCACCAGGCCGTCCGTGGGATGGAAGAGCGGAACAACCACGCAGCCCAGGAAGTGCTCACGCCCTTTGGAATTGAGGATGCCGATTTCGCAAAGAGCGTCGCGCACGTCGCCTTTCGGGAGAGCTTTCAGAAGCGTGCCGTCGCAGTAGCCGAACTGGAAGCCTTCGTACAACTCGGAATTCCACAGCTTACGGTCTTTCAAGTACTGCCGTGCTTCTTCGGAACCCTCAAGGCCGTTCTGATAGTGCTTGCACACCTTCTCTAGAAGATCGTTGCGAGTGTGGCCGCCGGGGAAGCGGTCGTGGTCGCCCGGTCTGGGTGGAACTGAAGACGGCTTGCCTGTATCGCCGGCGTTTTCCTTGAGTCGCAGGACCGCCTGAGGAAACGAGAGGTTCTCTTGAGCCTGGAGAAAGCTGAGTGCGTCGCCCTTGGCATCGCAACCAAAGCAGTTGTATAGCTGCTTCTCGGGATTCACCACGAGCGAAGCTTCCCGGTCGTCGTGCCACGGACAGACCGCCGTGAAGTTTCGGCCGACAGCTTTGAGTTCGACGCCGTGAGAGCGCATCAGTTCGCAGAGATCGACGCTTGCCTTCAGCGCCTCGATGTCTTGGCGTGAGAAATCGTTCATCAAAAGTACCTGCACGGCTCGCCCAGGGTCTTGCCGTTCACCCAGTTGAGGAACGCCTTCCTGTGTCGGCTGTCCCAGATCTGGGTGTCCGAGAGATCGAACGTGAACTCGTAATGGTTCCAAACGTGGAGCAGAAAGCCCAAAAGAGAGCGTTCAGCGCGACTCAGGGCACCAGTCTTGTAGATTTGGATCGCCTCCTCCGGCCCGTAGTCGACGGGTAGCTTCTTGTAATCAACAAGCTGAGGGAGGCTGTGAAAAGTGTCGGCGAGACGTCGCCAGGCTTCGGGTGGGGACATGGGCATTCTCCTTGAGGGAAGGTCTGTGGGATGTCACATACCAAATACACGACAAAAGACGCGAACTCCTCCTCTTAAAGCTTCATCTTTCTCGGTTTTTGGGATAACCTATACAACAGAGATAGCCAAGAAGGTTTGTAAAGGATGCCAATACACGACAAGATAAAGAGGCTGAGACAGGAAAACAACTGGACCCAAGCCGAGCTGGGTGAGAAAGTTCACATCCATCAGAAACAGATTTCTTCCTATGAACGGGGCGTCAACGTGCCCTCCACAGAGATTCTCATCAAGTTGGCGGAGACTTTCGACGTCACCTTGGATTACTTGGCGTTCGACACGGAGCGCTCGTCGGGGAAAGCGCAGAACATCCAAGACCGGGAACTGCTGAGAAGATTTGAGGCCGTGGATGCGCTCTCAGAGAAGGACCGGAGCCTAGCGAAAGAGATTCTGGATCTTCTCGTTCTTAAAAATCGTTTTCACGAACTCGCTCGAACAGGACCGGTATGACGAAACAAGACCTCATCAAAGAACTTCAAGACCTTCCTGACGAAGCACCCTTAGACCGGATCGCCGCTGAGCTCGAAAGAGCACGGTTTATGGCGAGTGTTCAAACCGGGTTGAACCAGCTTGACCGGGGAGAGCGTATTCCCCACGAAGAGGTCGAAAAAGAAATAGATGCTTGGCTCGCCGAATGAAAGTCTTCTGGTCTTCAGAAGCTCGTCGCAAACATCGGGAAATCAGAGAGTACATAGCCCGCGATAATCGCGAGGCCGCCCACAAATGGGCAACCCAAACCATCGGTGCCACTAAAAAGCTCGCAGACCTGCCAATGATCGGACGCATGGTGCCGGAATTTCAGCGCGAAGATTTGCGCGAACTCATTCACGGTCGTCACTATAGGATCGTCTATCGTATTCTGAAGACGAGATCGAAATCGTGACTATTGCCCACACAGCACAAAGACTTGAGGAACTTATCGAGTAAAGGGCCTCAGCCCCCGAACGCCGCTACATCCTGCTGAAGTTTGTTCTGATTTGCATGGGTGTAGACTTGAGTAGAAGCGACCCGCCTGTGGCCAAGTATCTCCTTGACCGTCATAAGGGAGCTACCGTTGTCCAGCATGTTCGATGCGAACGAGTGGCGAAGCGTGTGAGGAGTGGCGGGGAGATCCAGATCCGCGATTTCACGGTACCGTTCGATGAGTTTTTGCATGGACCGAACCGACAGCGGCCCGTGTTTTCTGTGCTGCCACAATGGAGCCGCCGGAGCGACCGAGAAACCCCGGTCTTTGTTGAACTGGATCTGTTTTTCGATACACGCCCGGGCGGTGGCATTTAACGGGATCGCCCGACCCCTGGGACCCTTGCAGAGAGAGGCGGCCAAGTGAAGCCATGATCTGGCCTGGCCGCCGGAATACACGTGATGAACGATGAGACCGGAACATTCACCGACCCGTAAGCCGGTTTGATAGATGAACAGGATCAGCAGATAGTCGCGCCGCCCGAACGGCGAACGGACATTGACAGCGCCGAGGAGCCGGCGGATCTGGCGAGGGGATAAACTAAACATAAGACCTCCAAGAGTGATGATAACTACCTCACCAGCGCAGAGAGGAGCAAAAGAAAGGGCTTTAGTCCCGACGAAGTCGGGATGGTTCCGGCGGTCCCCCGCCGGGTTCACCCTTTCTTTTGGGACGAACGGAGCTACTCTTCATCATCATTACTCTTGGAAGTCTGTTTGGTTGAGACCGTCGGATCGATCTGGCAAGTGAAACCCGTGATAGTGTCGGTGGAACGCTCTCGCAAAACGGGTTACAGATCGGATCGGAATGCGACTCGCTCATTCCGTGTTTATGACGCGAAGCGGCATAAACCGGCAGGCAGGGGTTCAGGGGGCTGGCAAGCCCCCTCGGGACCGCAGGTCGGGTACCCGCCGAAGGTGGGTGTTCTCCGTCGCGCCTCGGCGACGGAGTGGATCCAATCTACCACGGCGGCCGATTCGGGGTGGCTGTACCAAGAGCGCTGCCGCTCCGAAGGAGCCTCGTCATTTGCGGTCACGCGCGTTTCGGACGCCAGCACCCAGGCCCCGAGTTTGCACCCAACCCAATTCAACCTGAGTAGAAAGCCAGCCGGTACTCCGGCTGGCTTTCTACGGCTTAGATCCTCTCAGACCCACCTGGTTCGCCCTTTGAGACTCTAAGGGCGAACCACCACGACGAGACCTAGTTCCGGAAGGCTATTTGGAGCGCTCCAAGAGTTTTAGCTCCGCTTCAGAAGGTTGACGGTTGAGGAAAAAATGAATCGGCCTTCCGTCTGCAAAGAGCACGTAAAGCTTGTACTCGCGGAACTCCCGTAGCTCCATCGGAACTTCGGTCTCGACCTCTACGGGCACGATTGTATCGGGAGTCCCCAGGATAGAGTTGCCATCACGAAATACGACAGTCTCTCCATCGAACTGGAGCTTGTCTCCGCTAAGCGCCGTGGCCTTATTTGTATTGTCATAGTCTATGGAGAGGAGATACCGAGCTTTTCCCTCCTCCTCGCCAGCCGGGTCGCGAAGATAGAACGTACGGTTTCCTTCGACTAACTGCGGCGAGAAGACGTAGCTCGCATCGCGCTGAAGCGTTCCGAGTCCCATTCCGTGAATAGAGAGCTTGCTCACTCCCCCAGACTTTGGGGATGGGGATGGAGATCCTTTGCCAGGCAAGTCAGAGGCTGTACTTTCTCGGGGGGTACATCCAACCAGGCATAAGATGATGATCAAGACCTGCGATGCAGCAACAAAAAGCCTAACGCGACTCAAGGTATTGACCGAGCCTTCTGGGTGTATGCCACTTCAATTTGAACATGAAATCAGGAGCCGCTCCTGAGCCATCTAGCTTCGTAGGGTCGACCCGTTCTACGGTTTGGGAAGGATCTATCCATTCGTCATCCGGCGCGACCTCGTTCCATGCATTTGTGGCAAACGTGTCGCAAGCCGACCAGGGTTGCCACTTTTCTTCCTTTGGCTTCTTACCAAACTCCTGTAAATACTTCTGTAAGCTTGCTTCCTGGGAGCTATCGAGCCTGATTCGCCTCCGCGTTCGATTGACGTCGTCGCGATAGCCGATGGTAAGATCATCATTCTTAACTAATCCCTTGGGATAAGTTGCGTAGCTGGATAGCTCGTTCCAGGCCGAGCCGGTGCCCGGTATCGGTGAGACTTCGATCCAAGCATGACCATAATAATTGAAAGTCCCACCAGGGTCGTTTGTGCCAACAACGATATCGAGATAAGCGTCCAGTCCACTAGGGTCCACGTAGTTAACGGGATTATTATGACAGTATAAGTCTACCTACTCATCCTCTCGAATTCGAGGCGGCAATGGAGACAGAGGCAACACTACCCAGCGATCATTTGTTTCCGTGGACTTGATTGAAACAAGAGGTCCTTCAGACCGGTCCTTGCTCAATCTTACTGATAAAGAGCTGGAACCGTCTGGGGAGTCAAAGTAGAGCAGCGTACCTTTATCGTTTTCCGAAATATTGGCGCGCTGTCGGTTGGCAGCGTCCGAAATCCGTATGTAGCTCGCAGAACCTCTGAGCCCCAAAGCCAACCTTTCGACTCCCTGAGAGTCTAGAACTCTTATTCCAAAGTCTTGAACCTCGCCGCCTGTACTGCCTGGTCCGAAATTTCCAATTTCTACGAGTTCGCCATGTCTACCCTTCACATAGGAGGCAGGGATCAGGTTGCTTGCTAGCATGACCGCAAGCACGGCGAAGTTCAGTACGATGGAGCAGAGGCACAGCCAAGATAGAATTCTTACGCGCGTTTCAAGAGTGATTTTCGACACGGCTTTTCTTTCAGTTTCCGACTATTCAATAATCTCGAACAAGTGTGTTAGGGGTGCGCGAGTCAAGACCTAAAGCAGCCCTCAAGGGGTTTTCATAGTTGTTGGTTACAAAAACCTCTTCAGCATTTGCCCAATCACTTTTGTTCGGAGCATTTTTTCGTAGTCGCTGGTACTTGCCAGATGAAACAAGAAGATGAGCGTGTCCCAGTTCGTGACCTGCCGTAGCGGCAAAGTCAATACCGTTGCTCTCTAGGAAGCTTCTATCCAGGAAAAGATAGTAGGTTCCTTCTTCCAGGATTCCTGAATCGTCGCATGGGGTATTAGATTCATCTAAATTGAACCCGTTAGAATCGTAAAGCGAACCTCCACCAACGTCCTCATCAAGAGAATCGACTACCGCAATCTTGATGTCGTATCCTTCGGCATTTATGAGAGCCCAAAGGGCGCTGTTCACTGAGTTGGAGACAAAGAGTCTCTGCCATATAGCTTTGGTCAGTGCAACGTTAGCTGGGCTTCCAAGACCTGGTCTAGCTACCTGAGAATTTATCGGTGAGGTCACAATTGATAAGTCCAGTCCGCTCGGGTCCGTAAAGCTCACGGGGTTATTCCCCGCGTACCGATAAAGATTATAATCCACCGCCTCCCCCAGCGGGTCCCGCGAGATGAAGCGTCGTTGCTTGGCATCATAGAGCCGATAGGTGGCTAGATCCAGACCGGAAGGTTCGTGGTGGAAGAGTCCCGCGAAGCCCCAGTCGGAGTCGAGATCTCCGGAGATTTTGGTGCGTTCTCCGTAGATGGAGTAGCGGTACTCGGCCACCACGTTTCCATCTTGATCGAGGAGTTCTCGGACGGATCCGAGG
>JBAYRN010000142.1:0-12718 GCA_041676625.1 Vulcanimicrobiota bacterium | reverse complement strand
GGTCGGGTGATGGACATCCCCCTCTCCAAGGTGGACAAGATCGCCAAGACCGTGCCCGAAGGTCCAGGGGTGAAGCTCAAAGACGCCCTGGACTCTCCCGAATTCAAGACCATGGTAGAGACCGACCCCGAAACTCGGGAGATGGTGGAACTGGCCCTCAAAGTCGAGGGGATGGCGCGAAACGCCGGGGTGCACGCGGCCGGGGTGGTCATGAGTTCCATGCCCATCTATGAGATCGTGCCTCTGTCCAGTATGAGCGGCGAGGCCGTGGCCCAGTTTGACATGAACGATTGCGCCGACGTAGGTCTGGTGAAGATGGACTTTCTGGGTCTACGCAACCTGACGGTGATCGAAAACTGCCTGCAGATGATCGAGAAGACCCGGGGAGAGCGCCCGGTCTTAGAGGAGGAGGGGTTCATCGACCCTGCCACCTACCAACTCCTCTGCAACGCCGACACCAACGGTGTGTTCCAGTTGGAGTCCGACGGAATGAAGCGCTACCTCAAGCAGCTCCAGCCCGATAAATTCAGCGACATCGTAGCCTTTCTGGCCCTTTATCGGCCAGGCCCCCTGCAGGGCGGCGTGGTGGATGAATACATCCGGCGGCGGCACGGCAAGGGTGGACCGGTGGAGTATCCCCACGAAAAGCTCAAGGGGATCCTGGAAGAAACCTACGGGTTCTTCCTCTATCAGGAGCAGGTGATGCTCACCGCCAACATCCTGGCCGGCTACACCATGGCGATGGCCGACGGGCTCCGCAAGGCCATGGGTAAAAAGAAGATGGATGTGATGGCCAAGCATCGCCAGATCTTCACCGATGGAGCCGTGGAGCGTGGGGTCAACGCCAAAGTCGCGGCCGACATCTTCGAGACCATGGAAAAATTCGCGGCCTACGGGTTCAACAAATCCCACTCCGCGGCCTACGCCATCGTCAGTTATCACACCGCCTACCTCAAAGCCAATTTCCGCGAAGAGTACATGGCCGCGGTCATGACCTCGGTGCTTTCCAGCTTGGAAAAGGTCTCGTTCTTCGTGAAAGAGTGCACCAACTCAGGGATCGAGGTCCTCCCCCCTTGTGTCAATGAATCGGAGGTCGATTTCGTAGCGGTTTCGGGGGGGCGCATCCGTTGGGGCATGGCGGCCGTGCGCAACGTAGGGCGAAACGCCGTGGAAAACATCCTCGAAGTGCGACAGAAAGACGGTCCGTATACCGATCTGGCGGATTTCTGTAATCGAGTCGATCTAAAAACGGTCAACAAGCGGGTGATGGAAGGGCTCATCAAGGCTGGAGGTATGGATTGCTTCGGGGAGACCCGGGCCACCTTACTGGCCAACTTCGAGCTTTGCCACGAACACGGCACTCGGGCCCAGAAAGAGCAAGAGACCGGCCAGTTTTCCCTATTCGAAGCCCTGGAGCCCACCAATGCGAGCTTCAACGATCTCGATCCCCGTCGATTGCCTCCCCTACCCAAGCGAGAAATGCTGGAGATGGAGCGAGAAATGCTGGGGATCTATCTGTCCGATTCTCCTTTGAGCGAAGTCAAGGAGGTCATGGAGAAACACCGGACCCACAAGATTTCGGCGCTGACCGCGGACATGGTAAGAAATCAGGTCAAGATCGCCGGCATGGTGACGAATATGCGCAAAATTATGACCCGTTTTAATACTCCTATGGCCTTCCTGGAGGTCGAAGACTTTACCGGGAGTGTCGAGGTCGTGGTCAGACCTGCTCATTACGAAAAGGCGGCCGCCCTTTTGCAGGTGGGCTCTCTCTTGTTGGTGGGCGGCCGGGTCGATCTCAAGCAGCGTCGAACCACCGACGAGGAAGAAGACGGTGATCTACCGGATGAAGAAGTGAAGGTCCAGGGCGAAGATTTTGCCAGTCTCGACGTCTTGAGCGCCGGAGAAGATTCGGGCGCCTTCAAACCTCGTCCGGGTGTGCACATCAAGATCCAACTCTTCCAGAGTGACTCGCTACCCAAACTCCGGAGCTTGCTTCTGCGGCATCGAGGAGACAACACGGTCTACCTCCACCTCTCCAGCCCCAAGGGAGTCACCGTGCTGGACCTGGGCAACACCTTCAGTGTAAAGATTTGCGACGATCTACAGCAAGATGTGGCCTCGTTATTAGGTCGAGAAGCCATGTGGGCGGACTGACAGGAAAAGACTGGGAGATACGTGAACCCCCTGCGATGGTAAAAAATGCCTAGAGATAACGGAGGAAGATATGGCAAGGGAAATGGACTCGTTAACCGGCTTGCTCAAGGAAGATTGGTTGAAGCAAGGGTTGGACGACGAATTGAACCGGGCGGAGCGGTTCGGCCGTGATTTGGGCCTTTTGATGCTAGAGCCGCTGATTCCTGAAGAATTGGTCCGCGACCTCAGCTATCCGGTCCTCAAGAAACTGGGCAATGTATCCAAGGAGGTCACCCGCATCGTCGATGTAGGTGTCCGGATCAAGAATCGTCTTCTGTGGCTGCTTCCTGAAACCTCACAGGACGGCGTCGAGGTCGCCCGTAGCAAGATCTCGGAGAAGTTCTCCCAGCAAGAATTCGTGGACTCGGCCACCGGCGAGTCGTTCCATGGACGCTTTCGCTCGGCTTATTTCGTCTTTCCCTCCCAGACCAATGAGCGAGACAAGATCCTCGAACGTCTAGCAGCGGAACTCGAAGAGACAAAAGTGGCCGCCGAAAGCGGAACTGCAGAAAAAGCTGAAACTGCAGAAAGTTAGACCATCAAGGAGACGCCCGTGCCACTTCCAACCGACAAACTGACCAACCTGGTCCACGAAACGGAACTCGAGTCTCAGATCGACTACGAGCTGCAACGAGCCCGGCGTTACGCCTGGGATCTGAGCTTTATCCTCACAGAACCGGTCATCCCAGATGGCGCCGGCGCCGACATGAACTATCCCGCACTGAGAAGACTGGCCCTCACCTGCAAACAGATTATGCGCTCGGTGGACAAAGGGATCCGCTGTGGCAGCGGAGTCCTTTATATCTTGCCGGAGACCCCCGCCGATGGTGCGGATATCGCCCTCGACAAAATTCGGCAGCAGTTCGGCGAAACCGACGTGCCCAATCCCGTGACCGGGGATAGCATCAGGTGCAACGTACGAGCGGGGCGCTACACCTACATGGCCAGTGGCGAATCAGAGCGCCAGGGAGCGCCCCCGGCCTGGCGAGAAGTGCTGGTGAATCTGCGCGGGGCTATGGAGTAACGCTCCTCTTACTACGAGGGCACAATCAGCAGAGGGCGAGTAAGGTGATGAAGGGTCTGTTCGGCAACGGTGCCGAGCAACCAATCCACCAATCCTGCACGCTTCCGGCGACTCCCAATCACCACCAGATCCACCTGTAGCTCTTCAGCCATGTCTGCGATCCGAGTGGTCACCGCACCCGGTTGAGCTACGACCTCACTTACGACATCGGCAAAAGCCTCTCGACGAGACTGAAGATAGTCCCTTGCCTCCAAAACCTGCCCCTCGGGATCGGCTGCTGAAAGCAGGGGCACAAAGCGATAAAGGGTGAGTTTGGCCCCCACCGCTCGGGCTAGTTTAGCGGCTTCGTCCAGGGCTCGTTCGGCGTACTCCGATCCGTCCAGACAGACCATCATGGTCTGCAAAGGCGGGGGCTCTCCATCCTTGCCCGGCACTATCAAGACCGGTCTGGGGCAAGCTCTGGCCACCTTGGCGGTCACATCTCCAAGCTTCCATCGACTCGGCCCACGACGACCATGCCGGGAGATCACAACCAGATCCACCGAGGCTGCGTGAGAAAGGATCCATTCCGCGGTAGGGCCGCATTCTACTCTGGTCTCACACTCTACCGAGCCTAACTCGGCAGCTTTCTGCTCCAGATAGGTCTGCATCCTTTCCCGCAAAAACTCTTCAGCAGGTAAAAGGTCTGCCACCTGCTCCAGAGCAGGTAGGTTGTAGAGAGCGGCCGGATTCTCGAAGCACCGCAACAAGCACACCTCGGCTACCGGCACTTTGGATGCCATGATTCGGACATAATCGAGAGAGCTTTCGCTAGCGTCCGACCCGTCCAGGGGTACCAGGATCTTCATTGAGCCACGTACCTGATCCGACTCACTTTTGCTCCTGCTCCGGATTTCTTACCACCAGAACAGGTCGGCAACTGTGCCGTAACACGTGTTCACTCACCGTCCCCAATAAGATCCGCTGAAGAGCGTCGTGCCGGCGGCTACCCATGACCACCAGATCGAACTCTCCTTCTGACGCGGCCGTACAGATAAGTGGTCCGGGTTGGCCAACGACCGCCTTAAATTCAGCCTTGACGTCCACCTTGGTACGGGCTCGATCCAGGACCTCTTCGGCGTGAGACTCGAGACGTTCGGACACCTGGTCGGACAGGGCGTCTTCCTCAACCAGGTGAGGGCGCGTTTTCAAGAGTTCCAACACGCTGATCGGATAGACGTACAGTACCGTCAACTCGGCGTCGAATCTCTTGCACATGGTCACCGCTGCGTCCAAGACCATGTCGGTCTCTCCGGTCCCGGCGATCGGGCAAAGAATCTTTTTGATCTCTAGCATGGCATCTCCTTAGTTCGTCCCTCTTGCGCCATGAGGGTCGAAAATCCCTGGAGCTACTTTCGAGTCTGTAGATAGACCGTATTCTCTCCCCAGGAAAACGGCAGAGTGAGGGTCTGATCTAAACGCCAGGCCTTAGAGTCCAGAGCCACCGATAAAGAGATCGCCCGGGATCCTTCGGGGGCTTGAGCCATCTGCCTCTGTAGCTTCTGCCAGGATTCTTTCGAGAAAGTGGTACCTGTGAGGTAGTACACCGTGCCTTCCGGAAGGGGCTCTTCCAGGATATCGGTTTGCTTGACCTGGACTCGCTCCAAACCGAGTAGAGATGCCACAGCCCGGGTCTTCTTGACGAATCCGGGTACGATCTCCAGGACCGTGGCGTTAGCCCCGAAAGCCGTGGTTGCCACCAACGAAAAGGTGGAAGTTCCACCGCCGCACTCGACCACGTGATCAGCCTGGTCCACCCCTAATTCCGTGAGCAAATCAAAGGCCGTGAGATAGGGAGTCTCCCCGAAGATCAAGTCAGCCTCCGGCAGCTTGATCTTACGCCGCGCCGAGCGAGCCAGAAGATAAGGGTTCTGGTAACGGTAGACCTTCTCCACGGCGCGCTTCAGACTGCGGTACCAGCCAAAGCCTCCCAAGCGCTCCTTCTCTATCCGGTCCAGCTTTCGGCGATACGCCTTATTCTCCCAACCTAACTTGAGGAGCAGAAAAAACTCCTTCACGGCGTTACCTCCTGCTCTGGGAGTTCGTCCGGCTGTGGCGCCAAGCCTGGCAATTTGAAAGGCGATGAGCGCAATCTCGCCAAACTCAATCCCATGAAAAAAGCACAGCGCCAGGCCCTGACTCAATCCAAGCGCGTGATCGTGAAACTGGGCACTTCTTCTATCCTACACTCAAAAAGTCGCCCCCAGGGGGAAGTTTTGCTCCCCCTGGCCCGTCAGATCGGCCAACTCCAGAAACAGGGATTGGAGATCGTGCTGGTTTCTTCCGGAGCCGTGGGGATGGGAAGAATGACCCCCGCGGGTTGCCGCATCGAACCCAAGCATCTTTCCTCGAAACAAGCCCTGGCGGCCCTCGGTCAGGTGGAGTTGATGAATATGTGGAGTCGGCTCTTTGAACTGATGGGGATCGGGGTGGCTCAGGTTCTGCTAACCCGCCAGGAACTCTCCCGGCGGGAGCGTTATCTCAACGCCCGCAACACCCTATCCACTCTTCTCAATGCCGGCATCTTGCCCGTGGTCAATGAGAACGACTCGGTAGCAACCGAAGAGATCCGTTTCGGTGACAACGATATCCTTTCTGCCACCGTGGGCTCGCTGGTTGAAGCCGATCTAGTGGTTAACCTCACTCGGGCCCGGGGGCTGATGGACCTGTCCCAGGGCACCGACGAAGCGGTCGTCATTTCGGATGTTCAGCAGGTCGATAGCGAGCTCTTTGCCCTGGTGGCCCCGGAGATAAGCGCAGGGGGCACCGGAGGGATGGCCAGTAAGCTCCACGCCGCGCGGGAGGCCGCACGCTACGGCGCCTCCACCGTGATCGCAAGCTCCGAGGAGCCGGACATCTTGCTTAAGATCCTCGACGGTCAGGAAGTCGGCACCCTGTTCTGGCCCGCTGACCACCCACTGCGCGGTCGTAAACGGTGGCTGGCCAGCAGCACCATGGTGAGCGGAACTCTGGTCATCGACGAAGGTGCAGTGAAGGCCCTGAGGAGTAAAGGCTCTAGCTTGCTCGAGGTCGGGTTAGCCCGAATAGAAGGCGACTTTGGCATCGGCGATATCGTCAGCATCACCGGGCCGGACGGAGTAGAACTCGGGCGGGGACTGACCGATAAGAGCAGCACCGAGCTGAGAACCCGGGCCGGGAGAAAATCGGGCATGGTGGTCCATAGAAACAATCTGTTTTTAAGAGATTAGATGTTTGCTTGCTACCTTCTGCTCTGCTGCTCGAACTCCGGGGTGTCGCAGCGCACGATGACCGAGGGTGGGTTATCCAGGGGGCCTTCGTAGACCAGAAAGTCGATCTCCTCGCGCAACTTCGGGTCCAGAGTCTCCAGGCATCGCATGGGCTCCTTTCCGGTTCGGTTGACCGAGGTGGTGACCAGGGGGAACGCTGCCTCTGCGGCAAACCCCCGGATCCAGTGATCAGGGAAGCGCAAGCCTACCAGGTCTTTGGTTTGCACCAGAGGATGCAACGTTCGCTCGCCGTCCTGAGTGGGCCAGAGAGTCGTGTAGCGGCCGAAATAGCTCCGGATGTGCTGATCGAAGAGAAGGCGCGAACTCTCCGCTACCAACGACCGGGCCCAGTTCAGATCGTGGGGGATGCAACTCAGGGGAGTCCTCCGCTCTTTCAAGGTCAAGATCCGTTCCACCGCCTGCTGGTTCGTGGCATCGGCGGTGAAACCGTAGATGGTATCGGTGGGAAATACCGCCACCTGGCCGTTCCTCAAGCGCTCTACCCACTCAATTCGGTGCAACTCAGCTTCACAAGCTTGATAAATCTCCATGATCTGGCGACTCCTTTTCCCTTTCCTGACCAAAATTCCCTAATCTGGGAATAAGCTCTCATGATGAGCGAATACGACCACCCGACAAGTGAGGAAGCCTGGATTCCGGCCGGCAAATGGAAGCATCGCTGGGTTTGGCCTATGAGCGCTAGTGTTCATCCACCCGCGCGACCAGATTGGCACGAACAAAAACCCCCAAAACGGCAGTCGACGGCCAGGATCATCCTCTTACTCTGGGTGGTGGTCCCGAGCGCCTTGCTGGGGTGGCAGCGACTTCAGCACTGCGACTGGCCACGGCTAGACCAGCAGATCCGGAGTTGCGGGTTGGAAACAGCACCCGAACCAGCCACCCCGGTCTTTGAAGCCCTACGAGACTCAGCCCTCGAGCGGGTAGAAGAACTGAAGATCGTAATCCTTTCCACCGATCGTAGTCGAAACGAAACTGACGGACTCGTTGAAGAGTCAGAGCGGATTCGCGCCCAACTTCAACAACTCAGAGTTCGCTCCGAAGAGTTGATGGTTTTACCGGAGCATCAGCAGAAACATGAGGTGGTCAAGATGGCGCTCCGCTCGGCCTTCCGAGCGCTCGACTCCATCCAGATATCGCTGGACAGCTCCCTACCTACCGAACGGGAGTGGTGGTACCAGCGAAGCCTGAGGCAAGTGGAAGAGGCCCAGGCGCAGCTGGTCGCCACCGAAGCGATCCATATCTACGCCAGGAAATAAGCCTTCCGCAGAAGGCTCTTTAAAACCGGAACTCAAAGCTAGCACGCTATGACCTACCAAGTGCAAGTGCGACCTAAACGTATCCTCATTACGGGGGGGGCTGGATTTATCGGCTCTCATCTTTGCGCCCGGCTGACCCGGGAGGGCAACGAGGTCATCTGCCTCGACAATTTCTTTACCGGCTGCAAGACCAATATCTCGGCTTTGCGAGACTTTCGAAACTTCGAGTACTACCGCCACGACGTGGAAAACCCCATCGTGTTTGAAGTGGACCAGGTTTATCACCTGGCCTGTCCAGCCTCTCCGGTTCACTATCAGGTCAACGCGGTGAAGACCGTGCGAACCAACGTACTGGGCACCACCAATATGCTGGAGTTGTGCGCAAAAGTTGGGGCCAAGATGCTCCAGGTCTCCACCTCCGAGGTCTACGGAGATCCCGAGGTCCACCCCCAGGTGGAATCTTATTGGGGCAACGTGAATCCGCTCGGCCCCCGAGCTTGCTACGACGAGGGTAAAAGAGTCGCAGAAACTTTGTGCGTGGACTATCGTCGACAGTTCGATGTGGACGTCAAGATCGTCCGGGTTTTTAATACCTACGGACCCCGAATGGCCCTCAACGACGGACGAGTGGTTAGCAATTTTGCCCGCCAGGCACTCCTGAATCAAGATCTCACCATTTACGGGGAAGGCCAGCAGACCCGCTCTTTCTGTTACGTCGATGATCTGGTGGGTGGCCTAATCGCCATGATGAACCACTCCGAACGGGATTTTTTCGGCCCGGTGAATCTGGGCAATCCAGGGGAGTTTACCATTCGGGAGTTGGCCGAGAAGGTCATCGGGCTGACCAACTCTAGTTCCAAGATCAGCTATCTACCTCTGCCCGAAGACGACCCCCGACGGCGCAAACCGGACATCACTCTGGCCAGGGAAAAGCTGAACTGGGAACCGGTCGTTCCGCTGGACGAAGGGCTGAAGAAAACCGTGGACTATTTCGCGGAAGTGGTGAAACTGGTCGATGAAAACAGCCATCTGATAGACCCGGTTCGACGCGACCAGTTCGTGAGCTAATTCAGGTTAGCAGTCGCAACGGTGGGAAGACAGTGACCAGTTCATCCAGTGGGCATAGGCCATCATAAGCCCACCCATCACATTGAAGCCTTCCACCAGGTCGTGGTTCAAGGTCTCTTCCAGACCGAAGACCGCCCACAGCACCGCCAGAGCTGCCAGGCCAAAGGCCGCGGGGCGAGTGGAGCCGTGCTTGCGATAACCTTGCTGGAGAGCAAACGCAGCAACCGGGGTTGCCAGTGACAGGACCAGGACGTGAAATGTCTCGCCCAGAAACTCGCAGCTGAGGGAGGGCAGCACGCCCATCAGGACAGGCAGGAGCAAGCAGTGGACCAGACAGAGCTGGGAAAGCACGGCGCCGGTAATGTCAGCGGTTTTTTGTGGTAAATGTCCCTGCATGGTTGATAGTGATATTCTATTATCAAAAGATTGTCAATACCCTTCCGACAGTTCGAAAAAGATTTGAGGACCCGAAATGAAAGAGCCACCATCGTCTTCTGAGACGAATACCGTAAGCCTGAAAGGTGGCGTATCCATGCCCCTGCTGGGCCTGGGGGTGTTTCAGGTTTCTCCCGGAGAGGCTACGCGAGCCGCCGTGGCTACAGCCCTGGCCCTCGGGTACCGCCTGATCGATACGGCCGCCTACTACGGCAACGAAGCCGATGTCAAGATCGGCCTGGAGCGTTCGGGAGTGGACCGTTCGGAGGTGTTTCTGACCAGCAAGGTCTGGCTGGATGATCAGGGCTACGATCAGACGCTTCGGGCGTTTGACCGGAGCGCGAAGCTACTGGGGGTGGAAACGCTCGACCTCTATCTCATCCACTGGCCGGTCGAGAGGCTCCACCTGGAAAGCTGGCGAGCTCTGGTAAGACTTTGGGAGGAAGGGCGGTGCCGAGCCATCGGGGTGAGCAACTACACGGAAAACCATCTCGATCAACTGGCCGCCCACTCTCCGGTGACTCCCGCAGTCAACCAGGTGGAGTTTCACCCCTTCGTGTATCGGTCCTCACTACTGGAGCGATGTCGCTCGGCGGATATCTGCCTGCAGGCCTACGCCCCCCTGGTACGTGCCGAACGGATGAACCACCCAAGCTTGGTGGAAACGGCCCGCAAATATGGCAAGAGCGTGGCCCAACTCTTGCTCCGCTGGAATTTGGAGCACGGTATTCCGGTCATCCCCAAGACCACCAGACCGGATCGGATGAAGGAAAATCTCGAAGTCTTCGACTTTGCCCTCAGCCCGGAAGATGTCCGATCCCTGGATGAACTAAGCTGCGGGTTTCGGGTCTGCTGGAACCCTTACGACTGAGCGTGTCGGAGTCTTTAGGACTTGGTCCTTAGGGAAGAAGCTCCACCTGCACGCGGCTGAGACCGCTGCCTACCCGACCTCCGGTAACCACACGATTGACACCCAGGTACAGATCGTAGTTGACTCCAGCTTCGCGATCGTCCTGGCCGGCGAGCGCAAACAGCGCGGGATGAAGGTAGCTATCGCGGCGACCTTCCGGGTCGATGTAGGTCACTTCTCCGTCGGCGATCTCTATCTGCACGGTCCCTCCGCCGTCGTCGACCACATTCTCCCAAGCTTTCATAAAGCGCTTCTTCGGCGGGTATTCCGGATAGTCATCGAGCAGATCCGAGCCGTAGATCTCGAGGTTTCCGTTTAAGATCTGGATCTCAGCGTCGTGGATGGCTGTGCTGCTATCTCCGCCCCAACCGTTGTTGGTGTTGGAGTCTCCCAAGTTGAACGACCACTCGACCGAGGGGCCAGAAAATTCGAGTTCCAGGACGAGTCGCTTGTGGTTTTGCATATCGATGTGGACAAGCGCGGTGTTGCCCTGGCTGTCTGTCACCTCGACCGCCTCATCGGGCAGGTCGAGTTGGACCGTGCCCGTCGGTCGATCCTGAACAGGCTCAGTCCGTTTGATTGGCGATTGGGATTTAGCCATCGTTTCGGACTTCGAGACCTTGACGCTGTACCAGAGCGCGAGCACTCCGAGGATGATAAACAGGTGAGTGAGAGGTTTTTTGAACATTTCCGATTGGTCGCGGTTAGACCCTCGATATTCCCTTTGGTCGTAGATCTTGTTGACGCTGGTCAGAGCGTGACATTCATTGACACGAAAATCATAAAATCTTATGTTTTCCTTTATTCTAGAGACGCTGCTGAAGCGGACAAGCAGGCGCAAGCCCAAGAATGGCTGGCTTTCCTCTGGACCCATCGGGTAGGCCGAACCAGCTTCCAGGTTCTTAAGGAGTATTATAACGTCTACACCAGAGAACTGGGCGGCGAGGCGGAACAGGCCCAGAAAGACATTGCCGAACTGCAGCATTGGCATCCTGTGTTGATCGATTTTAAAGTCTTCCACGGTGCCTGGTCTCTAGAAGGGCGTTTTCACCTATCCTGGTGGGACGCCCTGGTAGCGGCCGCTGCCCAAATTGCGGGGTGCGACTACTTACTAACCGAGGACCTTCATGAGGGATTGGTCTTCGATGGAGTGACGGTGATTAGTCCCTTTCGTGCCAGCCCCCGAGAACTCTTTGGATTCTGAGCTTGCAGGTGTGTGTCCGGCCAGCCGATTAGGCCAGAAGCCAACCCTGTCCACCCAAGGCGAGAAGGTCAGGTTGGTACACCAGGCTGAAGTCGGGGGCGGCGTGCTCGTCGCTCACGGTTGGACTAGACGGTTGCTGAACCGGCCACTGGTGCTCTCGGAACTGGCGATTGAGGTCGACCCCGTCTAATCCTTGCTGACTGAAACTGACTTCGTCGGCAGGGGGAAGCAAGTGGTGCAGGTCGGTTCGGCCGAGATCGGAGCGTTCAGGCCTCTCGATAGTATAAGCAGCAAACTGGGGACGAAGGGTGAGTGTGTTCGTGGTCATATTGCTATCCTATCCCACTGTTCTGAAAAAAATCTGAAGCTGAGCCCGGTCGGGCTTCTAATGCCCGAGGAAAGCCGCGATATTTTCCCGATAGAGGGAGTTCACCGAGAGGGCTTCGTCGCGTACTTGCTGGTAGTTGGGAAGGATGCGCAACCGGTCGGCCTGGTACTCGAAGAACTGCTGGACCGGGAAGGTCTCCCACAGGTTTTCGCTGCCCTGGTAAAAGTCCACCACCGCACCGGCGGTGTCCGGGTCCACGGTCGAACCCACAGCCAGGGCCAGGGTGGCCTGACGGCGGTTGTAGACGGAGGAGTCGGACAGCATCCGGTCGGTCAGGAAGTCTCGGACTTCGTCGCCGGTGCTAACCTTGTCGGCAGGCAGGGAGTTGATCACCCCCAGCAGAGCCAGCGCCTCTTTCTTGAGGGGCAGGGTCTGATACTCGGTCATCAATTGGCGGGCCACGTCATCGACCTTTCCAGCCAGCTTGAGGGTGCCCAGGATCTGGTCCTGGTCCTGAGTGGAGAGGGGAGCCACCGAGCGATCGTCCAGGCCCCGGTAGTAGGCCACCTGAGAGACATTTTCGTCCCACACCTTGAGCACCCCGCCCTGATTCCCCACGACCAGCCTCTTCAGGATGGGGTCGAGAGCAACCCGGTTTCCAGCCGGAGCCGGAGCCTGGGCCACGCCCTCTCCGATCACCACCGTCTGAGTCGAACCGTGCCAGGCCACTTCTTCACCCAGCGCCTGGGCCACAAAACGCAGTGGAACGTAGGTGGTTCCCGCCATCAAACGGGCCGGGGCGTCGAGAGAGACGGTCTTGCCGTCTACCAGGGCACTGGAGGAGTTCGGTTTCAGCTGGATGGTGCGCCCCTCACGGGTCGCGGTGATGGTGGAGTCCTTGTAGTCCACTTTGGCCTCCAGGGCCTGAAACACCGCTCGCAGCGGAACCAGGACCCGCCCCTCGCTGAGAACCGGCTCGGTAGCCAGGG
>JBAYRN010000141.1:0-13050 GCA_041676625.1 Vulcanimicrobiota bacterium | reverse complement strand
TTCCACCTCCTGAAGCGAAATTTTCCTCAAATAGGTCCACTATTCCACAGAAAATTCCACTCCAGGAGGAGAAAAATGTCCTGCGTTTGGCTCGGAATGCCAAATGTCCACAGGCCCTAATTCCCCATCGGCAAAAGGCTTCGATCTATCAAGCTTCTCGATCAGTTTCTCTCGTAATGTTCTCACATAGCCTCCGATAGTCTGGAGGATTCTCGTAGGTACCGAGCCAACCTTTCAAATCGAACAATGCCTAAGTATTTCAAGCATACGGTTGTTGCTGTCGCTACTTACGGTCGACCGGTTTATCTAGCTCGCTGTTTGCGCTCTCTCTCAGACCTCGAGACTCCCCTAAAATGCAAAACCACGCTCGTTGTGGTGGATAACAACCCGGGACAAGACGCCAAAGAGTTGGTGCGATCATTTCGAAGGGACGGCACCTCTCATCTTGTTTACCTTCATCAACCACAACGAGGTATTGTGCCGGCACGAAACTGTGCTCTTAACTATGCCATTGCGCAAAGTGCAACTCACCTAGCCTTCATAGACGACGATGAAGTCGTGAGGCCAAACTGGCTCGTCGCCCTCCATGAAGCTCTCGACCGATACGGATGCAGTATAGGTATCGGTCCGGTTTCCAGGGTTTTTGAGGCTGAGACTTCAACAGAACTTAAGTCTGCTATCCCTTTCGTCCACGAGTATCAGGGGCTCCCTTTTCCCTGCCGCAAACTCCCCGCAACCAACAACGTTCTCATGCGCCTCGACCCAGTCGTGCGTAACAATGTTCGGTTTGATATCCGCTACTCACTCAGTGGAGGGTCCGATTCAAAGTTCTTTGAAGAACTCTTGGTCAAGGGAGAGAAGGTGGCCTGGTCAGAAGATGCCCGAGTTTTCGAGTATGTGCCGGCCACTCGCTCCAATTTGCGTTGGGTAGTGAAGAGGTGCTTCAGGTACGGTCTAAACCTATCAAGATGTACTCTTGACCGACACGTGCTGCCCTCGGCGCTACTCAGAACGGTTCCCCACGCAGCAGGCAACAGCACTCTTTGTATCATTACGATCCTAATAAGCGCTTTTCGTACTCGGCGGTTCACCGTGGATGCGATTTGCCGACTGAGCATAAGCTTGGGCGCGATCGCCTTCTACTTAGGGTTCGGCTCAGAGGAATATCGGCAGGTCCACGGACAATGAGAATCATGCTAGCAGTACCAACAAGGGGGCGTTATCTTTACCTTTCAGAATGCCTGGACTCACTCTCCTACTTAAAGGTTCCTCAACAGGTAGAAATCACTTTTTTGTTAGTAGACAACAATGATACTCCACTTGCTCTAGAAACTGTCGAGCCAATGCTTGCGAAATTGCCATTCTTGTCTCGCCGCGTGTGGGAGCCAAGCGCTGGTATTGTCTTTGCGAGAAACCGCGCCCTTAAGGCCGCTCTAGAAGAAGGTGTCAGCCATCTGGCCTTCATTGATGACGACGAAACGGTAACAGAGTCGTGGCTCAATGACATGGTTTCTCAACTCCAAGTGACCGGAGCCGAGATCGTGACAGGTCCCGTGGTCAGCCTGTTTAGGAGCAGAACCCCGGAATGGATCCGTCTCACAAGTCTTTTTCGCCCTCGACAAGAACGACCAATTCGGGGCTTGATCCGTGGCCCCGCCTATACGGGCAACGTGATTTTCTCGATGGAAATTGTTCGCCGGGGCGGTCTTCGCTTTGAGGAGAGCTTCAACTTCAGCGGGGGTGAGGATGTTGTCTTTTTCCGCCGAGCCGAGATTCTGGGGTATACCACCGCGTGGCTCGAAAAGTTTCTGGTCTTTGAACAGGTCCCCCCTACCAGAGCTTCCCTGAAATGGATTCTTCAAAGACGCTACCGACACGGCCACCAACGCTTGCAAACGGCGGACGCCCTGGGCGCCACCAAAGTAGAGAGGGCGACCGTACTGCTACGAGCTGCGCTCTCAGTTATCGGGGGCGTGCTACTCATCCCTGCCGCGTCCTTAATAGGGCTTCACAAAGGAGTTGACGCAGCAGGTCTGGTGGCCGACGGCCTTGGAGCGTGGGGTGCCGCCTTAGGGATAGGCTTTCGCGACTACCAGATCATTCACGGATCCTGATGAAGCGGTCTGAGACGCAGTGGACGCTCTTTCAGAATCGAGATGGCCAGGCTCACGGCCATATCAGCGGTGCGGTTTCGGTGGTCCAGGATGGGGTTCACCTCCACCAAATCCAGGCTGGCTACCACCGGTGAACCGTCTTGCAGGCGGGCCGAAGCCAACAGCTCCGCCAGAAGATGGGCTTCCCGATAGGTCAGGCCACCCTCCACCGGGGTACCCACGCCGGGTGCCTCCCGAGGGTCCAAAACGTCGAGATCGAAACTCAAATGGATCGGATGCGTGAAGTTGCCGGTGGCTTTTTCCAAGCCGGCCATGGTCACGTCGTGCACCCCGTAAGCATCGATCTCGCTCATGGCGTAGTAGTTGATGATCCCCCTGCTCAAGAGGGAGGTCTCGAAAGGGTCGAGATCTCTTAAACCGATCTGGACTAGATTTTTCATCTCCACCTTGGCCCCCTCAAAACCCAGGTTTACGAGTTCCTCGGGACCCTCTCCCAAGGCCACCGCGGCCGGCATACCGTGGATGTTTCCGCTGGGAGACGACTCCGGGGTGTTTAAATCTCCGTGGGCGTCGACCCACATCAGCCCCATGGGCCCCAGATCGTGCTCCCGGCGGTAAGCGGCCACACCGGCCACGCTTCCCAGGGCTACCGAATGGTCCCCTCCCACGGTGATGGGAGTATATCCCGCCTCCAGCATGCTCTTGACCCGCTCACAAAGAGTGACCGAAGCCCGGGTAATCTCTTTTAAATATCGGGCGTTACGATTTCCTCGCTCCAGTTCACCCCGGACAGGCACTTCAATATTCCCAAAATCACGGACCTCAAAGCCCGCCTTGCGGAGCCGCTGCATAAGACCTGCGTGCCGCACGGCGTAAGGCCCCATGTCAACACCACGATGATTGCCGCCGAGATCGAGGGGCACACCGATGATACCGAGTTTCCTGTTCAAACCGTTCACCTCAAAAAGAATGGAGGCGTGGAAGTTACTTTTTCTTCTCGTGATCTCCTGGCCAGATAGGTCTTTTGGCTCTTGACCCAAACTTTCTCACGATCTAATGTTAGCAAGTCAAGGCTAAAAACTGGGGTGTAGCGGTGAATAACATACCGATTTTAATACTAGGAGCCGGACCGGCGGGCCTTTCTCTCGGGTACCAACTCTCGGAGCGCAACCTTCCTTATCTGGTCCTGGAGAAATCATCGGAGGTGGGGAGTACGTTCTATTCCATGACCGACTCCACCGAGTACGGTCCCTGGGTCAACAACACCCTGGCCGGTAGTCCCGTGCCGCTGGGTAAGCTGCTTGCCCGCACCACCCGGAGCGAGTATGCCCGCTACCTTTCCGAATATCGGAGCCGGCACAATATCAAGGTCAAGACGAACGTCACCGTGCTGTCTGCTAGCAAAACCGAGAGCGGGTATGAGGTCGAGACCGATCAGGGCATGTACTCCTGCACCGTTCTGGTCAATGCAACCGGCTACTACTGCAACCCCTACATTCCAGATTTCTCCGGACTCCAGGAGAGCAATGTCATCAAACTGCATTCGGCCCAGTATCGTTGGCCCACGACCATCAGTGACGCCCTGGGTAAGCCCACTGGAAAGATCTTGATCGTGGGCAGCCGTCTCTCAGCCGGCGAGTTGATGGAAGAACTGCACAAGATGGGACACGAGATCCACCTCTCCCATCGCAGCAAGATCAAGTACTGGCCTTCTCCCACCGAAGAGGCCCTGCTCTCCCCTTTCAGCATGGCCTGGGAGCATATAGCCGCCAGGATCAACGCCCCCAAGCCGCCCAACCTCAATCCCCGGTTGCGCCGGGGGTTCCAGAAATCGCTCCTGGATCGGGGTATTGTGCCCACTCACCCGAATATCAAAGAGGTTCGAGGGCTGGAGGTGGAGTTTGAAAACGGCCATACCGAAGGCTTTGAGGTCTTGCTGTTTTGTACCGGCTACCAGCCGGCCTTGGCCCACTTATGGCCCATTTTAAACGGCAAGAAGCCCGAGGTTTCTAATCTGGAGACCAAAGAGCACGAGAACCTCTTTTTCCTGGGTTACGAGCATGGCCGGACCATCCGCAGCCAGTTCCTGAGAGGCATCAGAGACGACGCCAGGTACCTGGCCGAGATTTTGCAGGAGCGAATGCGCCTACCCGGCACCCTGGTGGTCTCCAAAGAAAAGCCCCAGATCCTCCCCTCCCCTTCCGGGGTCACGGCATAAAAGAGTACTGGAAACAATCCTTTAACAATTTTGATAGCAACAATGAGTACTGTGTTGTCCTGAAAGGATGGCTCTCATGAACTCCATCGCTGCCCGTTCCTCTTTTCGCATTGCCTCTTACAACGTCTTGAACCTTTTCGATAAGATCGACGATCCCGACAAGAAAGATGAAGGTACCCCTGCAAAATCCCCCGGGAGCGAGCGGGCGCTGGCCGATGTCATCGAGTCCAGTCAAGCCGACGTCATCGCCCTTCAAGAAGTTGAAAACATCGAGATTTTGACTGAGTTCCGCAACTCCAACGGCCTGGCCGACGACTACCCTCACGTCGTCCTGGTCGAGGGGAATGACGGACGGGGTATCGACGTAGCACTCCTTTCCAAGCACCCCATCAAGAACGTGGTTTCCCACAAAGACGAGGTTTTTCCGGTCAAGGGCCAGGAACCTCGAGGCTTCCTGCGCGATCTCTTGCAGGCTGACATCGAAATTCCCGAGTACGGTCCGGTAAGGTTTTTCGCCAACCACTTCGCCAGCAAACGAGGAGGCGAGCGCTCCGACTCCATGCGCGAAGCTGAAGCCACAGCGGCCCGCGAGATCATTAAGAGAGAAACCGCCAACTTCCCGGGGCAGAAATACGTCATGCTGGGTGACTTCAACGACACCCCCGACTCCAAGTCGGTGGAGATCCTGACCAGCAAAGACAAGGAGGGCTGGGGCCTGGTGGATGCTTTTCGGGAAGAACCGGAAACGGTTTCCTATCCGACCCGGGAAAAAACGGCTAAAAAGTGGGGCTACAAGAGGATCGATCAGATCTTGCTGTCGCCCGAGTTGGCCAAAGACCAGATCGAAGAACAAGCCCACAAGCACCCTAAGTCAGAAGAAGCCTCCGATCACTGGATGGTCTCAGCGGACTTTGCCCTTAAAGGTTAAGACTCTGCCAGTTCGAGACTAAAGCCTTCGCCCGCACAAGATCCACGGGCCGTTTCCAGTCCCCTTCTTGCTTGAGCCAGCTCCCCACGATCAGACCGTGGGCTTGCTTATAGTGGTGAAGGTTGGTGGGAGTGAGCCCCGATCCGATCCACACCGGTAGGCGGGTAGAGCCTACCACCTCCTCCAGTTCCTCGGGGGCCGTCTCGGCGCCCGTGGAGATCCCAGTGACGATGACGCCGTCGGCCAGGAAAAACTCTGCAGCCCGGGCAGTCTCGGCCAGGCTGACGTCTTGAGTCAGGGCGTGAGAACTGTGCTTTTTCTTGATGTCACAGAGAATCTTGATTCGGTCGGCTCCGATCTGCTTTCGGTAGCGCAGGAGAGGCCCCGCGCAGGCCTCCATAAGCCCTTCATCGGCGACATGGGCAAAGACAAACCCTTCGGCCCTGATGAAATCTGCCCCCCCGGCCTGGGCCACGGCCAGGGCCGCCTGGTTTGCCCCGGCCAGAATCTGAATACCCAGGACCCCCGAAATGGCACGGCGCACTTCTCGACAAACACAAGCCATACTGGCCACGATCTCCGGTCCGACGAGCCGATTCAGATACGGAAGATCGTGCATATTTTCCAGGATCACCCCGTGGAAACCCACCTCCTCCAGTCGAAGGGCCTCCTCTACAGCCTGCTCCACAATCTCCTGAACACTGAGCGTATTTCCAGGTGTACCGGGCAAGGCCTGAACATGAACCATGCCCACCAGAGCTTGAGACTTGGGAAAGAGATCTCGCATTAGCTGCCCTCCAGTAAAAATACCGCAAATTCACTCAGCAGAGCTGCGCTCGTTCGGGAGTAGCCGCCACTGGCCAGAGCCACCATCGGAAGCCCCAACTTCCGAGCGAAGCGGGTGACCGTGGCGTCCCTGCGGTTCACCCCCTGGTGAGAAACCAGGAGCCCTCCCAGCTTATCTTCTCGGTAGATGTCGGTGCCGGCGTTGTAGATGAGAAGCTTGGTCCCGGCGACCAGCGTCTCAAACTTCTCCAATCCTTGTTCCACCGCCAGCAGGTACTCGTCGTCACCGGTTTGCGGCTGCAGTGGGATATCCACATCCACTCTTCCCCGAGCCGACTCCCCGAACACCGGATAGGTATCGCTGTTATAAGCATCTAGAATCTTGACGTTGAGGTCTTCTTGATAGTCCAGGCTCACTCCGTTTCCCTGATGAACATCCAGATCGAGGTAAGCGATCCGATCGTTGGGACCGAGGGTGCCGTCAGCACGTAGCGTCTCGATGGCGAACGCGATATCACTGAACAGACAAAAGCCCTCTCCACCACCCCGAGAAGCGTGATGGAAACCCCCTCCCAAGGAGAGGCAGACCCCTTCCTCGAGAGCCGTTCGGGCCGCCAGCAAGCTGCCCGCCATGCTCCAAAGCGCCGGAACGAGAAACCAGCTCTCCACCCAAGAACGGGGGAAAACAGCCAGAAGGGGAACCTCGATCACCCGGGTGATGGCAAGTTTAGAGCTTTTGATGGACTCCAGATATTCAGGGCTATGGACCAGCGACAACTCCTCCAGAGTGACTGCTTGGGAAGGCTCGAGGAGCCGCCCCTCCAGCTTGGAGCCCAAGCTCTCCCGCAAACGCCCGGCCGCCAGCTGAGCGCGATTAAATTCAAAGGGGTGAAACCAGTTGAGAGTTCGAGAACCGAAGAGAAAATGGGGGTGATAAACGATCAAGGTTCCACTCTCAACCGTGAGGCCACAGCTGCTTTTTCAGTTCGAGTAGGTCCTTGAGAGTCTCAAAGCGCGAGTTAGGGGTTTTCCTGAGTAAAGGTGCATAAAGCAGATCTTGAAAACTCACCAGTCCGGACTTGACCCCCTCGAAAAGAGGCCGAAACTGCTCGTAGGTTACCGTGGGGGTTTGTTTGGCTGTTCCGCTCTCAGAACCGGCCTTCATCCGCTCTAAATGTTGCTGCACGTTGGCGTACAGCCCCTCCACTTCGGTCACCTGAAAAGGCGTAGATTCTTGAGAATGCAAAACCTTCCGAAACTTGCCTTCAAGGTGCTCCAGAGCGGCGTACACCCTGGCGGCCGCCCCTTCACCGAGGTAGAGCGACCGTACCCCCACATAAAGCGCACGAAACGCGTCCTCCCGCCTCTTCAACAACTCTGTGAGCCCGACATCGCGCATCCCTCCGATGGACAAGCCGTACTTGCTAAAGAGCCTTCCGAACCTTTCCAGATTCTGCTCTTTTTCTACCGGAGCATCCAAAACTCGCTCCACGACCTTCATCAGATAACCCGTGCTAAAAGGCTTGAAGAGGTAGTCGTCGACGTTTAGTCGGATCGCCCTGATGGGAGTCTCCTGAGTGGTATAGCCCGTGATGATAATACACTTGAGACTCGGCTTCAGCAGCTTGAGCTTACTCAAAGTCTCCACCCCGTCCATGCCGGGAAGCAACACATCGGAGATCACGAGATCGAATCCGTCATCCTCCTCAAAAAGCTCCAACGCCCCTTCACCCAAAAAGACGGAGCTCGTCTCCAAACCACGGCTGGATAGGACATCGGTTAAGATATCGTTGAGATCTGGATCGTCTTCAATGACCAGCACCCGTGCCACGAGTCACCGTTCCTCAAAGGTCCGTCAACGCCTTTGACTCCACCGATGATGGGAAAAATTGATCCGGTTCGAGGTATTCGTGACCCGCCGAGAGACGGAGATGGTCCGCCAGCACACCTGCTGTTCCCGCTCCCACCGTGGCAGCTGCCACCCCGGCGATCAATCCACCTCCCAACTGCCCGGCCAGCAAAGCTCCAGCAGCCGCTCCCGTAACCTGAAAGGCGCGTTTCCATAAGGTTGGGTGGTCCTTGGATAGCCTGTCGACCGCGGGGTCAAGCCATCGAGTCTCTTTTCTTTCCGTACCCGGATGAAGAGTCTGGTCCGGCTGGACCACCAGGCACGGCTCATCCGCCAGTAAACCGCGATCCTCAAAGGCAAGGGCGGTCAGGCTGGGCGCCACCATGGTGGGCTTTAGGACCAACCCGGGGATCGCCCATTTCTTCATGCCGCCCTCCAACACTTGGTCGAGTTGCTTGATGGTCCCCGAGTAGCAGCTATCTCGAGTCGTATGATAATAATCACCGGTCCTGTCCTTTACAGACTCTTGCATAGAAAGTTCCAGTAAGTCCCGTTTCTGTTGCTCGGTCAACTCCAATCGCCTCAACTCCTGGCTGCGACCGATCTTGCGGGCGGTGTGCTGAACTCGGTCTCCAAAACTTCCAACCTGATAGATTAACCCGAAATCCTTTCCGAAGCCGTGCCAAAACTTGTAGGGCTGGCCCTCCCGGCGCCGCGCCTCCACAGAAACCACCAACTTGTCGTCTTGCTCAGCCCCGTCGGTGGTTTGCACAGGCTCGGAAAACTCGAAAATCAAGGTGGAGTGTCCCACATTCATCATCGGCTCCATACCCACGTAGACATCGGTCAACTTGCTCAAGTCTATCCGGGTATCGCGAAATCGAGGCTCCCACTCCTCGGCCGGGCCCACCTCTTCGTATCCCCAGCGCACCCCCGACAGGGTGAGGGTATCTCCTTCGCGAGCCTTGACGGTAGCCACCGAAAACTGCTTACTCCAGGGCCGGGGGTCTCGGTACACGTCTTTCGAGCGGCCCGTGTGCTGGACCGGGGCTTTTCGGGTGGATTGAATATTCACGTCAAGATCCTTTCATGACGAGTGAAAAGCCGAAGAGTCTCTTCCAGAATAGTCGCTCGCCCTGAAAGAGCCCTCAAACTCTTTTCAAAATTTTCTCACCCAAAGAATGAGTTTTCCATTCATTGAAAAATACACCTAGCAAAGAGCCTCGGGATAACCCCTCCCCCCACTCATCCCGAGGCTCTTTTTTTGTTTACACCGCCGCTTCGGTCTCCAGAAGGACTCGCTCCGCAGCCAGAACCGTATTTTCCAGGAGCATAGCGATCGTCATCGGCCCCACCCCCCCCGGCACGGGGGTGAGCCATCCCGCCTTTTCCCGGGCAGATTCGAAATCCACGTCCCCCACCAATCGGTAGCCCCGAGGGTCATCCTCGGCATCGATTTTGTTGATGCCAACATCGATCACCGCTACACCTTCTTTCAGCATCGAGCCCTTGACCATTTCGGGAATCCCGATGGCGGCAACCAGGATGTCAGCCTCTTTCATGAGCGCTTCCGGGTTCTGGGTGCGAGAGTGAACCACCGTAACGGTAGCGTTTCTCTCCTGCAGCAAAAGCGCCATGGGTAGTCCCACGATGTTGCTCCGGCCCAGCACCACGGCCCTCCGACCGTCGATGGGCACCCCTGAACGCTCCAGCAGCGCGATGCAACCCCAGGGTGTGCACGGAACGAAGTGTGGCTCGCAGCCCCGTCGAGCTAACAGCCCTATGTTCATCGGGTGAAACCCATCCACGTCTTTACCCAGAGGGACTTTAGAGAGCACCGCTTCGGTATCGAGATGCTTGGGGAGAGGCAACTGGACGAGGATGCCGTGCACTCGCTCGTCTGCGGCCAGTTGCGCCACTTTCGCCTCCAGTTCAGACTGGGAAACGCCGGCCGGCAAAACCAAACCGAAAGACTCGATTCCGGCCTCTTCACAGGCCTTGTGCTTCATTCGCACGTAGGTCTGAGAGGCCGGGTCGGTGCCTACCAGTACGGTCGCAAGACCCGGTCTTATCCCAGTCTTTTTCAGAACGAGGTTAGCCCGTTCGGCCGCCTCGTGTCTGACCTCCTGGGCGATTTTGTTTCCATCGATGAGCTTACAATTCATGCTGGCATGGTGTGCGATGAGAATTATAAATCCTGTCTCACGCGGGCTCCGAGGAGTAGGTGACTTTGAATCGGCAAAGAAAACGTCCCGATGAGGTCTATTTTCGTTGGGCTCTGCTTTCTGATGTCCCTGCTACCAGCACTCTCCCAAACCACCGGCGGTTCCGTGGCCGACTTCGGGTTCGATTACTTCCGGCGAGTGGCAAAAGACCAGAACGCTGTGGTCAGCCCGCTATCTATGCACGCCGCCTTTGCCATGCTCACCCTGGGGGTATCCGGGCGGGCCGAGACCGAGACCCTGCGAGTACTTAGACTACCCAAAAACTTCGCGGTCGACTATCAAGACTTGTTAGACCAATTGAAACACGGTCCGGCCGATGTGAATCTGGCCTCCAAAGTTTGGACCAGCAAGCGGTTGAAGCTGCAGGAGGGTTTTGTTCGAAACTGCGCTAGCATCTTTGGCGCCTCACCCGAAACACTCGACCTCTCCGATCTCAGCAAAGCCCGCAAGAAGATCAACGACTGGGTCAGCGCCCGCACCGAAGGTCTGATCCCTGAACTTCTACCATCCGGCGGTCTCAACAATTCCACCGAACTGGTCCTCTCCAATGCGTTATACTTTAAGGGTCAATGGACCCACGGATTTTCACCCGACTACACCCGGGAGGGGACGTTCCGCACTCCCGAAGGGGAGGTGCAGACACCCTTCATGAGAGGCAAGGTGATGGGGTCTTTTCTCGAAGAAGAAGGACTGAAAGCGGTCTCCCTGCCTTACCAGGATAGCCCTTACGCCATGCTGCTCATTCTCCCGGACAAAGACCTGGCCTCGATTCGGCCCCAGCTCGACAAAGCGCTCCTGGCCGAGGTCGAGCGACTTTCCGAACAGGACCGTGAGACCGAATTTTTTGTCATCCTACCCAAATTTACAGTGAGGCAGGAGTCGCAGCCGCTCTCCGTACTAAAAGCCATGGGCATGAAGAAGATTACGGGCCCCTCCGCCGACTTTTCCAAACTGGTCGAGAACCCGGCCGGGCTGCAGGTGAGTGAATGCTACCACGAAGCGGTCGTGGAGGTGGATGAGAACGGAACCCGAGCCAGTGCCGCCACCGCCCTGATGATCACGCGCTCGGGCGGCACGCGCTCCCTGGCCTTCGATCGACCCTTCTACTTCGTTCTTTACCATCGAGATTCTCTTGCTCCTCTCTTCGTGGGACAAGTGGTGGACCCCAGGAGTCCTTCCTCCACTAGCAAATGAGAACCGCGTGAAGCCTCCTATCGGAAAACTTATTGGGACTGCCCTGAGACGATGCCGCGATGCCGAAGTGGTCTGGGAGGAGCGCACGGAGATCGACCTGGCCGAGCCTGATCGCCGCCGCCATTCGGCCGGATGGGGACTGAGGGTGAATCAGGAAGGCCGCTCGGGTTGGACCTGGGCAAACCTGGAAGACACGCCCGAAAACCTACTGGATCGAGCCGTGCTTGACGCCAAGAATAGTGAGCGGGATGCCGTTCTCTTCTCCCACGGGCTCCCTTTCACCGGTCAAACCACGGCTCCCGAAGCCATCGAACCCGGACCCCACGTGACCAGACTATCCCGCCTGGTGGACCGGCTCCGCTTCTTGCTCCCCTCTATCGTTCCCGGCCGCACCCTGGCCATTCGCTCGGGACTTATGATCCAGAAGATGTGTCTGGTGACCCGGGCCGGCGAACAGTACGGTCAAAGAGTGGTTTACACCGTCAATATCTATGCCACCGAAGGACTCCCCCTAACCGCCCAACTGGTGGCTTCTCGGCTGCGCGAAAGTCCGGCCGATCTCTTGATGAGTCTGGCCTGGCGCAGCGCCCACTCCGAGGAGATCCGCGAGGCTCCCGCAGGCTTGCAACCGGCAGTCCTGACCGAGGACGCCAGCGGCGCGCTCTTGCGCGATCTGGTCCGAGAGCATTTCGACGCCTCCTACTTTTTAGACGACCCGGACCGCGCCGCTCCCTGGGGAGAAGTCTGGCTGCACTCAGAGGTCACTATTAAAGACGACGGTACTCTGCCTTCCGGTCCGGGAACCGGCCTCTTCGATGGGGAGGGGGTCAAAAAACAACCCGTTTCGCTGGTCCAGGACGGTGTGGTGTACCACCACATCGCCGACCGCTATCACGCCAAGAAACTGGGCGTCGACACCGCAGGGCTGGCGGTCAGAGACTGGGGCTGCCCGCCTCGCCCCGGCTACTCCAATCTCACCCTGGAGCCCGGCCAAAACACCATGGGTGGATTGGCCCGGAGAATCGGAAACGGGGTCCTACTCGACTCCCTGGCCCCCTGCGACGCGCCCCGGGCACCGGGTGAGTTTTGTCGGGTTGCCCAGGTGGCTTTCCGAGTTCAGAACGGCCGCCCCACCCACCGCCTGCAACCTTTCCTGGTCCGAGGAAAACTCACCGACATCCTGGGCCAGGGCCTGCTGGGCGTGGGCTCGGAGCGGAGCTGGAACCTTCGCTGCTTCACGCCTCCCCTCGCCACCTCCGAAATCGTCTGTGAACCACTACCAAACGGGGTGAAGGTCCTGGAAGAACGCAGTGGTTCCTGGTGGTGAGTGAACTTCACTTCCCACCAAACACCTATTACTCTTGCACCGAGTGCGGCAAGTGCTGCTCCGCCCCCTGGCGCATTCAGGTCGATCCTCCCAAAGCTGCCCAGATTCGGGAAACCGAGGCCTATCAGAGCCTCACCCGAAAGGGCTACCAACCGCTGGCGGTCCTGGATGAGCAGTTCGAACTGGCTCGAAGAGAGGACGGCAGTTGCTTTTTTCTCCGGGATGACAACCTCTGCCAGATCCACGCCGAGAAAGGTCTGGAGGCCAAGCCGGCGGTCTGCCAACTCTACCCCTTCTTGCTGGTCGCCACCCCCGAAGGCTATTACGTATCGCTGCAATTTACTTGTCCGGCGGTGCTTTCAGGTGACGGAGGCCCGATCACCAATCATGGTGAGTCGCTGGCTGCCAC
>JBAYRN010000140.1:0-13332 GCA_041676625.1 Vulcanimicrobiota bacterium | reverse complement strand
CAGGGCGGCCGGGTCCGGCTCCTTGCCTTCGGAGAGCACGATCTGAAGCGGCTTATCTTCCTGCGCCTCCGGGACCCCCCCGGCCCCCCTGGCCTCAGCGTCGTTCTTGCCCCCTGCGTTGCAAGCAAAGCAAAACAGCAGCAACAACAGCAGTAAACCTAGCCTTCGTGTGATATTCATTTGAGTGAGCCCCCTAATGGAATCATTGCTTAAGATTAAGGATGTCGTGAGAGGTCAGGATATATTCCCGCAGGTTTCTCATTCGGCGTTAGCCACGGGAACGACACCGGTGATCACCGCGTTTCCAGATGCGCGCCAGCTAAGCGGTGAACCGTCTCCACCGGATGCCCTGTAAAATTCCGTGCCCCAGGCCCGAATGCTCAGACTCGCGTTCAAAGTGCCCGGCAGGCTCGCGTTCCGAATGCCCTGCAACCCTTGAAGGTCGAACTCGGTACCTTCCGTGGCGGTATACTTTTCGAAAAGGTCGAGATCGGTAAACTGTAACTCCGGCTGCAGCCCTTCCTGCCCCGCCAACGCCAGTGCCAGGGTATACTGTCGGAAGAATTCCGAAAACGGAACCTCTAGGACCGACTGCACGTTGGTCCGGCCTACTTCCGGAGAAGTGGTTATGGCTCGGATCGCCTCGATACCGTGCTGATCGTGGATGAACCGCCAGAAAAGATAGCCTGCTCCATAATCGGCCAGAGTTCCACCAAACTGGAAATAGCTGCGATTGAGGCCTTCGTCCAAGAGCTTCGACACCGCGCTGAGGAGAAAGTAGTTGCCCCCTTGAGGGCCGGTGTAGCCGAACCCACTCAACTCTTCGTTCAGCACCGCCAGTCCTTCGTCTAACACGGCGTTCTCTGAAACCGCGCCTTCGGGGAACTCCCCGTTTCGGCCCACCTTCTGGTTGAAGATGATCAGGTGACTGAATTCATGGGCGATGGTGACCAGGGCCTCGTAGACGTTGTCCGCTGCTCGATCGGCGTTGATGTACAAAATCTCGCCCTCGTTGGAGTTATTGCTCGTCTCCTTGGAGCGCTGGTCGGCCGGATTGAAAAATCCGAACAACCCTTTCCCTCCGATACTATCGGAGGAGAGAAACAGCAGCACCACTCTCTCGTCTCCGTCGCGGCCACCGTTGACCACCCACTCCGAACCGAAACGGGCTCTGGTATCCTCATAAATTCCGTTGTCCCCCTCTTGAAAGGGGTTGTCCCGGTCAAAACCTTCCGCGATCGCCAGGGCCGCCTCTTCGGTGATCACCGCGGAGCCTTCTAGAACCTCCGCGAAAATCAGGCAATGCTCCGTCTGGGCATCGGTGAGCAAACGTTGAGCGGAAATCGTGCGAAAGGTTGTGATGACAAAAAAGTCCAGCGATTGGCCCGGTTCCACTTGACTGATCTGATAACGGACCTCCTGGGCGCGCACCCCGTCCGCCTCTTTCCAGTCACTCTCGGAGAGAAAACTCGTCCCGCACTGCCTCCCCACTCCAGCCTCCGCCCGAGAAAGTGTTCGAGCAGGCGGTTCCTCCACGGCCTGGCCTTCGCCGCTACTCAATTCCAAATCGATGGTGGCCTCGACGTCCGCATCGGAACCGGCCGTATGGGTGGCCGAGAGCAAAGCTTCTCCATTGGGTCCGAAGCTGCTCAAGTTCGACTCCGACTGATTCGGCCGGTCACCCGGCATCCCGGGCTTGTAGTTGCCGGCATTGATCTGGATGGTCTCCCCGTCCTTTACGAACACTTTGGCCTGGTAATGGGCCAGGGTCTCGGAGTTCCCGTTCAGGGCCTGGATAAAGAGAGCCCAGCGTCCCGCCGGCACTTTCTTCAAAACGACCTGTCGCTCGTTGCGGAGAAACGCCCCTTCCACCAGATCCAGTCCGGGTTCATCGGCGTAGAGATCGACTCGATAGCCGTGAGCGGAGTTCACCTCTCCCACATCCACCGCAACGGCGCCTTCCGGCCCATTGCAGCCCAACAAAAAACAAACTAACAGAGCGAGCCCGGGCCATCGAAGCTGATAGAATATCCTATTCATCGCGGCATGTTCTTTCCACCCGGGTCTATGCCTTCCTCGGCTTCGAAAGGGGTCGAACACGGTTCTGTACAAAGTCGGGGGATGTCAAACTTTCAGCTTTCTCCACCGCCCAGAACTCTGCTTGGACCGGGACCCAGCGAAGTCCCCGAAAGGGTGCTCAAAGCCGCAAGCCTGCCTCCGGTCGGGTACCTCGATCCCTTTTTCGTGGACCTCATGAAGAGGGTCCAAGAGCAACTCCGGTCCCTCTTTTTCACTGAAAACCGCTACACTTTCACCGTTACCGGGGCGGGCACCGCCGCCATGGAGTGCGCCATCGACAACCTGTGCGAGCCGGGCGACACCGTGGTCTGTTGTGTGCACGGCTTCTTTGGTGACCGAATGCGCCAGATGTACGAACGGGCCGGGGTCAATCTCCATGTGGTCAGCGCTCCTTGGGGGCAGCCCATCGGGCTCGACCAGCTGAAAAAAACACTGGACACCCTGGATAAGGTGCATCTGGTCAGCGTGGTCCACGGTGAGACCTCCACCGGGGTCCATCAGGATATCAAGGCGTTCGCCGAATGCGTGCGGCCCACCGGAGCGCTGCTGCTGGTCGATACCGTGGCCTCCCTCGGGGGAGTGGAATTCAGAACCGATGAATGGGGAATAGACTGCGTCTACACCGGCTCTCAGAAGTGTCTTTCCGCTCCTCCCGGCCTGAGCCCCATAACCTTCAGCGACCGGGCGATCAGCAAAATCAAAGCCCGCAAGACTCCACCCAAGAGCTGGTATCTGGATGTGCTACTCAACTGGAAGTACTGGGACGACGTGCCCGGATATCACCACACCGGCTCCATCCAAACCATGTACGCCTTGCACGAAGCTCTCAACTGCTTACAAGACGAGGGCCTTGAAAACCGTTGGATCCGAACACGCAAGACCGCCGAACTCCTCTACTCCAAACTCGAGGACCTCGGTTTCCAGCTCTTCGTGGAGCCCGAACATCGGCTGTCCACCCTCACCACCGCTCTTTTGCCCCAGGGCCTGGAAGAAGGCCCCCTGCGCAAACAACTTTTGCTCGAGCACCACATCGAGGTGGCCGGTGGCCTGGGGGATCTGGCGGGGAAAGCCTGGCGGATCGGATTGATGGGTCACTCCTGCAGAGAGGAATCGGTTCACCGATTCCACCAGGTATTGAGCGGGATGCTAGCCGCCAAGGGGGTTTAGGGCACCCTCCCCTTCTCCGCGATGGAACCTTTCTTCCTCGGCTACCTCCTGATCCCGCTGGGCTACACCTCGGCATTGGCCGCCCTCTCGGCTGCTGCTGAAAGAGCCTTGATCCGCGGGGAGCCGGAGAAAGCCGTCCGTTTGCTCTCCTGGGCGCGAAAAGCCCCCTTTCTCTCCACCTACCGTTCCATGTGCGACGTCAACCTGATCACGGCCGCCTTTGCCTTGGAAGACTTCCACCTGGTGGAAGAGGTGTGGTGCGATCTGGAGCCCAAACTGGAGTCGTTACGCCCTTATGCCGGTTCCGCGCTGGCTTCCTACGGCGCCACTCTGATCGGCCGGGGTCTCTACCAGCAAGCCGAGGAGCTTTTGCGCTCACCCGTGCAGGATCCCCGTCCGAACCAGCGGGTGGACAACGTTACCGTGCTTTGCCGGGCCTTCTGTCGGGCCAATCTTTGCTCGGCCTTGATCAATCAGGGAAGACTTGAAGAGGCCTCCGAGACCTTGATGACGGTGAACGAAGAGGCCGCCGGGAGTCCCTTACTCAGTAGCCTGGTGACTTTTCTGCGGGCCTACCTGCACTACCTGGACGGAGAGCTGGATGCCTCCAGACACCTGGCCACCCAGATCGACTTCTCTCACCTTCCCCTCCTCTATCGCACGGAGCTTCGATACCATTACGCCGCTCTGCTGGCCCGCTGCGAAGACCCCCAGGCTGCGGAAACCGTGGTAGCCGCCGTCTCCTGGGACACCTCCAGCCATCGCAAATTGATTCGGCTCAGGACCCTGGCTAAAGCGGAAATCGCTTCGGCCCAGGGCGATCTGCCGCTGGCCGTTAGCTATTTCAAGGACCTGAAAGCCCTCGGCCATCCAGGCGCTCTGGGATACCTGAGAGCGGCTTCCGTGGCCCGGCGCCTGGACAACCAGGAACTCCGGCACGATTTCTTGCAAACCGCCATCGATCTTGACCCTGAGAGTTACTGGGCTCAAATCGCTAGCAAGAAATTGAACAAAGTCGGTTGACTCACTCCTTTTTTTAGCCTAGGCTAAAAAACCATGAGAAACCTCTCCACCTTTTTGATCCTGCTTCTCACCCTGGCCGGTTGCAGCAAAGAGCAACCAGCGGGCCAGACCCCTCACCAGAGCACCGGTTACCAGATCGTGGCCACCACCGGGATGGTAGCAGACATCGTGCGCAATGTGGTTGGAGACAAAGCCCATGTCACCGGAATCATCGGCGAAGGGGTGGATCCCCACCTGTACAAGCCCACTCGGGCCGACGTCGCCCGACTGACCGAAGCCGATGCCATTTTTTATAGCGGACTGTTGCTGGAAGGCAAGATGACGGAGGTGCTGGAGAAGTTAGCCGATGATAAACCGGTGCACGCCGTGACCGCCTCCATCGACCAGGAATTTCTTCTGGAGCCGCCGGAGTTCGAAGGCCACCCCGACCCTCATCTATGGATGGATGTCGAGGGCTGGATGAAAGCCGTGGAAGTCGTTCAACAAGCCCTCTCGGAGTATGACCCGGCCAACTCTGAACAGTACCGAGAAAACGCCGAAACCTATCTGGAGCAACTCAGAAACCTGGACCAGTACGCTCGAGACAGCTTTGCCACCATTCCGGAAGAATCCCGGGTCCTGGTCACCGCCCACGACGCCTTTAACTATCTGGGGCGAGCCTACGAAATCGAAGTCATGGGGATCCAGGGTATCTCCACGGAGAGCGAAGCCGGACTGGGCGATCTCAACAAACTCGTCGACACCATCGTACAGCGAAAAATTAGTGCTGTTTTTGTAGAGACTTCAGTCGCCGACAAGAACGTCAAAGCGCTGATCGAGGGCGCCCGGTCGCGCGGCTTTGAAGTCAAGGTGGGAGGAGAACTCTTTTCCGACGCCATGGGAGAGCCAGGCACCTACGAGGGGACCTACCTCGGAATGATCGACCACAATGTGACAACCATCGTCCGGGCCCTGGGGGGGCAAGCTCCCGAGAGAGGAATGAACGGCAAACTCAATGAGCCAAGAAACCAGTAAAGTTTCAGGCGCGCTGGGCGACGAGCACTCCGAAAACGCCCCCCTTTCCATCCACGACATGACGGTGGCTTACCACCGCAAGCCGGTTTTATGGGACATCGACCTGGACATTCCCGAGGGCCAACTGGTCGGGATCATCGGACCGAATGGAGCCGGCAAGAGCACCCTGATCAAAGCCGTCCTGGATCTGATCCCCAGAGCCTCCGGGCGGGTGATGATGTACGGCAAACCTTACTCCGAGCAAAGGCATATGGTAGCCTACGTGCCCCAGCGGGAGTCGGTGGACTGGGACTTCCCGGTGAACGCCCTGGACGTGGTGGCGATGGGTCTCTACGGAAAACTGGGCTGGTTCAGACGGCTCAAAAAAGCGCACTTCGAGAAGGCCCGAGAAGCCCTGGACCGAGTGGGAATGGGAGACTACGCCGAGCGCCAAATCAGCCAGTTGAGCGGAGGCCAGCAGCAGAGGGTGTTTTTAGCCCGGGCCCTGGTGCAGGACGCCACCATCTACTTCATGGACGAACCGTTTGCCGGGGTGGATGCGGCCACGGAGCGGGCGATCATCACCCTCTTGAGTTCGTTGCGCTCGGCCGGAAAGACGGTGCTGGTGGTGCATCACGACCTGCAGACCATTCCCGAGTATTTCGATTACCTACTCATGCTCAATATGAGGGTCGTGGCAGCCGGCCCCACCTCGGAAGTTTTCACCGAAGAAAACCTCAAGAAGACCTATGGTGGGCGACTCACTGTGCTGGATGCAGTCGGCCACAAACTGGCCAGAAACAGGCTCTGAGGTGATTGCGCTCCAGGATAGCGGCACCTGGAATCAGGTCCTGCGGGTGCTCAGCCTGAGCGACTACAACACCCGGGTGGTGATCCTCGGCACGGCTGCCCTGGGAGTCGCCTGCGGGTTGATCGGCTCGTTTATGCTGCTGCGCAAACGCTCCTTGATGGCCGACACCATTAGTCACGCAACCCTGCCTGGCATCGCCTTCTCCTTTATGCTCATGGTTGCGTTCGGAGGAAGCGGCAAATGGCTACCAGGCCTGCTTCTTGGAGCCGCCCTTTCGGGTCTTTTGGGGATGGGGCTCGTCCTCATCATTAGTCGCTTCACCCGGATCAAGGAAGACGCCGCCCTGGGAATTGTCTTGAGCGTATTCTTCGGCCTGGGAGTGGCTCTGTTGGGGCTGGTCCAGAAAATGAGCAAAGGATCGGCGGCGGGACTGGAGTCCTTTATCTACGGCAAGACCGCTTCCATGCTAACTTCCGACGCGCTCCTCATCGGAGCCGTGGCAGCGCTCTCTGTCCTCACCGTGCTGCTCCTTTTCAAGGAGTTCTGCCTGCTCTGTTTCGATCAGGATTTCGCGGCCGCCCAGGGGTTTCCAGTTGGCAAACTCGACGTCTTGCTCATGACCATGGTGGTTCTGGTGACCGTCATCGGCCTTCAGGCGGTGGGTCTGATTCTGGTCATCGCTCTCTTGATCATTCCCCCCGCGGCGGCCCGATTTTGGACCGAGAAACTCACCACCATGGCCCTCATCGCCTCGGTTTTCGGTGGTGTCGGGGGTGCCCTGGGGGCAGCGCTCAGCGCGGTGGTGCCCAAACTACCTGCGGGAGCGGTCATCGTACTCACCAATAGCCTCTTCTTTGCCTTGAGTCTGGTCTTTGGTTCCACCCGGGGGGTGCTGGTCAGGTTTTTGGAACAACGCAAACTTAGCCGCAAAGTCGGACGCCAGCATCTCATGCGGGCCCTCTTCGAGTGCCTCGAAAAAGATGGGCTTCAAAGCGTGAGCTTCGAAGGGCTCCTGGACCATCGCTCCTGGAGCGCCTCGGAACTCCATCGTTTACTCCACCAGGCTGAACGAGCCGGCCTGATCAGCCAGGGCGTGGAAGGTATCCGGCTCAGCGCAGAAGGAGAGTTGCAAGCAGCCCGTATCGTCAGAAACCATCGCCTGTGGGAGCTCTTTCTCATCAACTACGCCGACATCGCCCCCAGCCACGTAGACCGGGGCGCCGATCGGGTTGAGCACGTGTTGGACCCCAAGACCGTCCATAGGCTGGAAGAACTCCTTGACGAAGAACAGAAAGCCGCCTCTGCCATCTCCAGCCCTCACCCCCTCGGTAGAATCCGGAAGGCGGACGCTTGAGCTGGACAAGTTTGGATACCTGGATCGTCATCACCGGCGTACTGAGCGCACTCGCCTGTGCCATCCCCGGCTCCTTTCTGGTCCTCAAGAAGATGAGCATGATGGGCGACGCCATCAGCCACGCCGTCTTACCGGGACTGGCCCTGGCCTTTCTCTTTACCCATAGCCGGGACAGTCTCTCCATGTTTATCGGAGCCGCCGCAGTAGGGGTACTGACTGCCGTCTTCATCGACTGGGTCAATCGCCTGGGAAGGGTGGAGGAGAGTGCCTCCATGGGCGTGGTCTTCACCACCCTCTTCGCCCTGGGTCTCGTCTTGATCGTGCGGGGAGCCGATCACGTAGACCTTGATCCCAGTTGCGTGTTGTACGGAGCAGTGGAGTTGGTGCCGCTCGACACCGTGTCTTGGGGTTCCTGGGAAATCCCCCGGGCGGTCGCCAAACTGGCTGTCACCCTTCTCTTCAATATCGCCTTCGTGTGGTTGTTTTACAAGGAGTTACTGATCAGCACCTTCGACCCGGCCCTTTCCGACACCCAGGGCATCCCCTCAAAGTGGATGAACTTCTTCCTGATGGCCATCGTGGCCATCACCGCCGTGGCGGCCTTCGAAAGCGTGGGTAGTATCCTGGTGATCGCCATGATGATCGTGCCCGCCGCCACCGCCCAGCTCACCACCGATCGCCTCTCCAGCATGCTCTGGGTCAGCGGCCTGGTGGCCGTGGCCTCCGCCGGGCTCGGCCACCTCGCGGCCATCACTCTGCCCCCGCTGGTCGGCTTCGAAGATACCAACACCGCCGGCATGATGGCCGTGGTGGCCGGACTTTTCTTTACGGTGGCGGTGTTATTCGCTCCCCGCAAGGGCATCCTCAGTCGTTTCCGCTATCAGCTCGAACTGGGCCTCAGGGTGCTCCAGGAAGACCTCCTGGGCATGCTTTATCGACTGGAAGAAAGCCCTGGTGACAATCCAGAACTCCACTCCGACAAGACCATCGAGGAGGCCCTGCTCATCAATTCTCTGCAGCGGTGGCTCACCACCTCAACCCTCCGGCGCAAAGGGCTCATCAGGCCTTCTGAGAGGGGTTGGCTGCTCACTGAGGAAGGCCGGGAGAGAGCCCGGAAGTTGGTACGAACGCATCGTCTATGGGAGGTGTACCTTCACACCCACCTGGACACGCCTCACGTCCACTCCACCGCTCACCGGCTCGAACACACCATCGATGAAAAACAGCTTCGTCAGATGGACCAGGAACTAGACTACCCGGACCTCGACCCCCACGGAACACCCATCCCGAGAGAGTGAGAAGACCGTGACTCAAATCCCCCAACGCCGCCACGCCCCTGAGGGCCTCACCCTCAGTCCCGCCATGGAAGACTACCTCAAAGCGATCTTCAGTCTGAGCAGAAAAGGAGGCGCCGTCTCCACTCAGGCCCTCGCCGATCGGCTGGAGTTCTCGCCGGCCTCGATCACCAAGATGCTCAAGCGCCTCGCCGGCTACAAGCTGGTGGAGTATGAAAGGTATCAAGGGGTCCGCCTCACCGAGTCCGGCCGCAAGGTTGCGGTAGAAGTGGTGCGCCACCACCGCCTTCTAGAGCTCTATCTCACCCAGGCCCTGGGCTACAGTTGGGATGAAGTTCACGACGAAGCGGAATTGCTGGAACATTTTATCTCGGAAAAGCTGGAGGCTCGGATCTGCGCCTTCCTGGGCAACCCCGACTTTGATCCTCACGGCGCCCCCATCCCTACCCTGGACGGTGAAATCCCCTGCCCCAGCGGTGCGTCCTTGCTGGAAGTCGAACTCTACCGACCATTCCAAGTCGTGAGAGTCAGTGATGCCGAGTCCCAGGTCTTGCAGGAGCTAGAGGCGCTGGGGCTGTTTCCGGGGGTCACGGTCAGTGTCCTGGGTCGTCCCCCTCACGGCCTGGTCCACTTGAAAATCGGCCGAGTCGAACAGTTGGTGAGCCCGTATTTGTGTGGCCGGGTTCGCTGCGAGGATTCCGAGCGAGAGCACTTCGTACTCGATCAACTCAAAGACGGTGAATCGGCCACCATCACCAAAATTCGTGCTCATCAACGCCAGGGCGTGGATGCGCTGGGTCTGAGCAAAGGCTCCTCTGTTTCACGTAAAGGAGAGGAAGTGCACGGCGAAACTGGCGCCCTTGCCATCTCCCAGGACATGGCCAACTCGTTGATAGTGACCGCCGGATAGCAGTATTACGTCGGAGTACTCAGCGCGTGCTTAAATTTATAGACCTGGTCCAGGGATTCGATGTCCCCTATATTGACTTCCAGGTCCTTCACGATCCCGTTGGATAGCTCATAGACCCAGCCGTGTACGTAGGGCAGTTGCCGCTTCGCCCAGGATTCCTGGATGATGCTCGTCTTGCAGACGTTTACGACTTGCTCCACCACGTTCAACTCCACCAGGCGCCGAACTTTCTGCTGTTCATCTTCGATAGCGTCTAACTCCTGGAAATGAATACGGTGCACGTCTTTGATGTGGCACAACCAGTTGTCGATCATCCCGTGGCGATGCCCGGACATAGCCGCCGAAACGCCACCACAACCGTAGTGTCCACACACGATGACGTGCTCTACCTGAAGGACGTTGACAGCGTACTCCAAGACGCTGAGGCAATTCATGTCAGTGTGGACCACCACGTTGGCGATGTTGCGATGAACGAAGACCTCACCGGGCATCGTACCGGTGATCTGATTGGCAGGCACGCGACTATCGGCGCATCCGATCCACAGCACCTTGGGCTTCTGAGTCTTGGCCAATTCCTCGAAGAAGTCCGGATTCTCCCTGACCGACTCTTCTACGAACCGCCTGTTTCCTTCGATGAGTTTCTTGTAAGTAACATCTGACTTAGCCATAAACGATTCTCCTCATTCCCCGTTTTCCCCATGAAATTTCGAATCGCCTTTGGTCTGGATGAAGATTTGATGAAAATCCGAGGTCCCCCGACCTCTCCTGAAGAGGAGGAGCGCCCCGGGCGGGGTAAATGCTGCCACATGGAGCCGAGGACACGGTGGGGCCTTCCATCCTGGATCGAAAACCTCTTACTGGGTCAACTCACCCAGGGCCAAAAATCTTGTTGGCTCGCCGTGCTCTTACTCATGCTATTTCTAGTTCCGGGTATCGACTACCGCATCGGCCGGGAAGATTTTCATATCAACCTGTACTCCTTTCCCGTCATTTTGAGTATCTTTCTGTTCGGACGAGCAGGTTTGCTCAGCATCATAATCCTGCTATCGATCTACCACGTCGTCCAGACGGCTCTGGGCCTGGAGGGTCGGGCGGTGCTTTTCAACAATCTGGCTCAATTTCTACTGACCCTGGTGGTGGGACTGATCTGCACTTCCCTGGTCAATGCCTATCGGGCCCTCTATACCCGCAAAGCCGAACTCGCGGAAAGCCGCAATGAACTCCTCATGAACTTAACCCACGAACTCCGCAGTCCGCTCTTTGCCATCCGAGGGATCGTCAAAAACCTTTCCCGCAACATCGACAAACTCAGTACCGAAGAGGTCCGAGACAAACTCAACGACGCCCAGGCGGCCATCGCTTCCATCAATAAAGACGTGGAGGGACTAAGCCAGGTCTTTCGAGTGGACCTGAATAAGCTTGAGCCCCACCTGGAAAACGTGCCCGCTCAGAAACTCATAGACGGGGTCCTCAATCGACACCAGCCGGAATTTCACCCGGCTCACAAACTGGTCGCCGAAGTGGAGAAGGAGCTTCTGGTCTACTGCGACCCGTTGCTCACTCAACAACTCCTGGACAACCTGGTCACAAACTCTCTTCGGCACACCACCGGAGGAACGGTGACTCTGGGTGCGGCGGAAGCCGGGGAGGAGATCAAACTCACCGTCAGCGATGATGGCCCGGGCGTCCCACCGGAAGATCGCGAACGGATCTTTCTCCGTTACGATCGAGGGTCCCGGCTCAGCGGTGAGGCAGGATTTGGGGTGGGGCTCTATCTAGTGAAGATCTACTGCAAGGCTCAAGGTGGAAGGGTGGAAATTGAAGATCCGGCCAAGGGAAGCCGGTTTGCCGTATTTTTGAAGAAAGGGACCGAAGATTCGTGATCGAGGTAATCGTGGCCGATGACCACAAATTGGTGCGCCAGATGCTGGCCTGTGCCATTGAAAACGAAGACGACATGCTCTTTCTGGGGGGAGCGGTCAACGGTTCCGAAGCCATCGCCATGGCGACCGGGAAACCATCCTGCGTGCTGGTATTAGATATGAACCTGCCGGACATGACCGGTGTCCAGGTCATCAGGGAATTAAAGGCGCGAGGTCAAAGTCCCAAAATTCTGGTGCTCACCGCGGTGGAGAAAGAGGAAGCACTCTTTGAGTCTCTAGCGGCCGGTGCTAAAGGCTACCTTTTAAAAGACAGCGACGTTGAAGAAGTCCTCACCGCCATCCGGGATCTCCACGAGGGGCGTGCTCACCTACACTCCCGGAGCACCTTGAGCGTGCTCAACGAGTTCCAGAAGAGCCGCTGCCTGGCAGTGGCCCGGGAAAAGGATCCTCATGAACTCACCGACCTGCTCACCCCTCGTGAGATCGAAGTTCTGACCTTGATCGGATACGGCTTCTCCAATCCCGAAATCGCGGATAAACTCTACATCTCGGAAAAAACGGTTAAGACCCACGTCTCCAATCTACTCCGCCGCCTCCAGGTCAAGAGCCGCATCGCGGCGGCTACCACCGCGGTCCGGTACGGCTTGTGTCAGGCCGATGAAGAGAGCCATTGAAGAAGCAACTCCGGAAAGACCCCACCCAGAAATAGAGTCCCCAGAACCACGGTCTGAGCCACTCGTTCCCGAAGGTTCAGGTCCTCTCTAACCTCGCACCTGGGACCGGCAAACACCGCGAACAGCAACCGCATAATGGTCATGGCGTTGAGTGCGGTCACCACAATGAGGAAGAGTCCCAGGGCCGGAAACTCTGCCACCGATCCCTGCACCAACAGATCCTCGGAAACAAATCCCAGGGTTCCGGGCAGACCCACCAGCGCCAAACCATTGAGCATAAAGGCCGTGGCCAGGGCAGGCGTGGAATCAAAATCTCGTCCGGGCTCTCGAAGGTCTGGATCTGAGCCTCTCCGAGCCACCAGGGCTTCCGCCGCCATGGCAAACCCCGCCATCCCGATGCCCACCAGCAGCCAGGCGGTCAGGGCTCCCGTATGGCCCACCGAAGAGGAGTTTTCCAGGCCGAACGCCACCAGTCCGCTCTGGCTCACGAAGAGGTACGCCACGGTGCGCTTTAAGCTATTCTGAACGGTGGCCAGGGCCGCTCCGAAGAAGGCCGTGACAATACCGATCGTTGCAACCTCCGGGTGCAGAGAGACGGAAACATTGTCAGTGAGAGTCTTGAGATGCAGAAACACCCCCACCTGGGGCGAAACGAAGGTCACCACCACGCCCATGGGGGTCCTCTCCACAAAGCTCGGAAACCAGCTATGGAAAGGGAAACTGGCTTCTTTAAGACAGAGCGCGAGAGCCAGGCACACCAGGCCTTCCGGGGAAGCCGAGAAGATCAGCCCCGGAACGACCAGCAAACTGCTCGCCCCCATATACAACGCGAACACTCGGGCCGTCTTCAGGCTGCGCCGGCGAACCTCGAACCAGACCAGAATCACGCTTGCCCACCAGGGCCCGGCCAGGATCCAGCCAGAGGGCAGCAGTAGATAAGACGTCGAGAAAGCCGACAGCAAGAGCATGACCGCGTAAGAGCGGCGAGTGGTGTTTCCCACTCGACTCATACCGGTAGCGGCCAGTCCGATCACGGATACCATAAGAGCGAACGGGGCAGACCAGTGTCCGGGTGCCTGAACCAGCAGAAACAGAAAGGAGATCAACGTGCTCGCCAGGGTCGCGGTGAAGGCGGCCTGCCTG
>JBAYRN010000139.1:0-13374 GCA_041676625.1 Vulcanimicrobiota bacterium | reverse complement strand
GCGACGACGACTACGTCAACTTTCAGACCTCCTCTCTTTCCCAAGACCCGGTACGGCTGGAGTTTGAGACGGTGCCCCTGCGCGCTGCAGGCACCACCCTTTCTACCATAACCGTGGCCATCGTCGACCGAGACGGTGTGGTGGTCGCTGACAATGACCGGGAGGTGCGGATCCGGCTGGCTGAGCCGAACGGTGCGATCCTGTTCGGTCTCAAGGAGGTCCGATCGGTGAACGGTATCGCGACCTTTTCCGGACTTTCGGTGGATAAGGTCGGTACTTACACCTTCATCGCCGAGGCCGACGGGTTGCTGAGCGACGAGAGTACCGTGATCACCATCACCAGCGGACCGGCGCTGACCGTTTCCTTTCTGCAATCACCCCCACCTACCCCGGACCCGGACGGTGAGCCAGACCAAACCAACTCTGTGACGGTGGGGCAGCCTTTTGCCAAGCCTGTCAGCGTGGAGGTTCGAGATGTCCACGGCAACCTTGTGTCGGAAAGCCTGACGGTGCAACTTCGAATTGTGCGAGACACGGTGGGAGGGGTAACGGTCAGTAACAATGTGGCCACCACCCAGAACGGAGTCGCGACCTTCCCGAACTTCACCATCGATAGCGGTGGAGGGATCATGGTGATGGCAGCGGCTGTCGATCCGGACACCTTTGTGGCTTCGGAGCCGTTCTTGGTGACGGGGCCCTATAGCTTGTACATCACGACCTTTCCAGGAATTTTGAATGGCACCATAACTCCAGAGAACCGACCCTTCTTGTTTCGGCTCAACGGAGGGCCTCACGCACCGATCGGCGGACCCGTCGTCGATTTTATCGAGGTGGTCACCGGCATGGCCGCCATGCCGGACGGCCGAGCACTGATCGCCGTGTCCAGATTTGAACCCCAGTCTCCCAATTTTCCCTATCTGGCGGTCCTCAGCACGGAAACAGGCATCGCGACTGCGATTGGCAGTGGTCTGGTCGCTAGCAATTCCATTGCCACGGATCTCACGGTCGATCCGGTAAACGGGACCCTCTATACCTACATATACGACAGGGACAATCAGATCGGGCAACTCTGCACTGTTGATACAGACACCGGTCTGGCCACTCCGGTCGGCGCGGCCACCAGTAGCCTGGAGAGCGTGGCGCTGGCATTTGACGTTTTTCAGCCGGAGGGCCCGGTGCTATACGGGATCGGAAACGCGGCACCGGGTTTCACGGACGCCACTTACGTGACCTTTGATCTGACCACCGGGGCGACAACCCCGGTAGCTGGAGCGGTACCGCTGCTGGCTCAGATTTGCCGCAGCCTGGTGGTGTATCCGTTCAATCCGAATCTCTTGCTGGGTATCTTTCAGACTGCCAATTCGGATTTTGCACTGAAGACCATCGATAAAGCTACCGGAGCGACCGTGGGTACTCCGTCGACCGGTTTGCTGGCCTCGGTGGCTCTGGTGTTTCAGTTTCCCTGAACCTGGAGATTTTTCACCGGCAGTCCGAAACCCGCGGCGTTTCGGTGGCCGCCACCACCGAAACGGGCGGCCACTAGGCTCACGTCAAACTCTCCGATGGAGCGAAGGGACCAGGCCTGGAGGTCTTCGGTCTTTTGCACCCAGACCGCGGCAAATGGGGCCTCGGGATACATCTTGCAGAGTTCGTCTCCGATCTCAGATTGAAAAACGATGGAGTTGACCACGGGGATCCGGTAGCCTGCAAGCTCGGTCCAATGGTGCTTGCTCAGGGCCCGGGCGATGATGCTCTGCTGATAGCTCAGCAAGACTGCACCCTGGGCTCTGAGCTTATCGACTTCAAAGCTCTCCCAGGAATCGAAGGAAAAGAGTGTTTGGGTCAGGGCCAGAGCTACCTCTCTACTTTCGGGTAGTTTCCAATTCCAGAGGTCGCGGTCTTCCACGTAGGCCAGTAATTCCGGCAATGGCTCGCTGGGGTGCCAGTACTCCCAAGCCATGCGGGCTCCGGACTTGCTGAGATCAAAGCGAGCAAATTCAAGGCCGTCCAGGTCGGCGGCGGCAGAGCGATGGTGGTCCAGCACGATCAGGCTTTCCACCTGCTCGGCGATCTGCAAGAGAGTCTCTCGGGGGTAGGCGAAATCCACGATGGCAAGTCTCATCCCGGAGCGAACTTCCGGCACCGGATCTCCGTGGCGCACGGGCTGATAGCAGGCCCCGTCTCCTAGCACCTTCCAGGCCGACCAGGCCGCCCCGAAGCCGTCGGCGCAGTTGGCGTGGTACCAGACATCGGTTACTGTTTCAGGAGCTGATAAGGTCACGGCCTTCGGCTTTGCTGTGAAAGCTTTCACTCCTCTCTCCAGGAAGAAAGCCGACTTAAAACAAAACAGTTCGGCATGCCACTCGTCTCGCATTTTCCCTTACCTACTTTCGAGGCCCTCCAGGCACGGGGCCATCAGGTCTTGAAGCTCAATCAGGCTCGGCAGCAGGATATCCGAGAGTTGCACATCGGGTTTCTCAATATGATGCCCGACGCCGCCTTTCAGGTGACCGAGCGCCAGTATCTGGGCTTGATCGGGGCCTGCAACCAGATCGTGCAGTTTTTTGTGCACCCGTTCACCTTGCCGGGGTTGGAGCGGGGTAGCGAGACCCAGAGCTACATCGATGAGTATTACAGCGACTTCAGAACCCTCCAAGAGAGCGGACTGGATGCCCTGATCATCACCGGAGCCAACGTCACCCAGTCGGACCTCACCAACGAGCCATTCTGGGAACCACTGCGGGAGGTAGTGGAGTGGGCCGGCGAGACGGTGACCTCGGTCATGTGCTCATGTCTTGCCAGCCACGCCCTGGTGGAGATGTTGTACGGGGTGAAGCGCAGGGGTTTGGACCGCAAGCGTTGGGGCGTGTACCGGCACGTGCACCGAGACCGGGCCAGGACCCACCCTCTACTGCGGGATGTGAATACCATGTTCGACATCCCCCATTCCCGCTGGAACACGCTGGAGCTCGACGACCTGGAAGCGGCCGGATTGAAGGTGCTGGTGGTGAGTTGCGAGGATGACGTGCACCTGGCCACCAGTCCCGATGGGTTTCGGTTCATCTTTTCTCAGGGGCACCCGGAATACGACATCAACAGCCTGCTCAAGGAGTTCAAGCGGGAGGTCTTTCGTTTTGTGGCCGGTGATCGCCCCACCTTTCCACCCTTCCCCCAGTACTACTTCAATGAACAGTGTGAGCGACTGGGACGAGAACTCGAAAAAAGCGCTCGTAAATTGAAGTGCCAGGGACGGAGTCTGGCTCAGGAAGCCTTTTTGGAAGAAGCGTTTGAAGCGCACCTGCACAACACCTGGGGTGACTCCGGGAAAGCTGTCTTCAATAATTGGTTGGGTCTGGTTTATCAATTGACCCATCTGGAGCGGTGCCGTCCGTTCTTGCCGGGAGTTGAGCCGAATAACCCGCTGGGACTGTAGAGTGTCCGGGGGAGAGGGATTTGGGTATAAATCTCGGAGTACAAGCAGATGAAACAGGAAACTCTAGCCATACACGCAGGCTATCAGACCGACCCCACCACCAAGTCAGTGGCCGTTCCCATCTACCAGACCGTTGCCTATGAGTTTGACAACGCGCAGCACGGAGCCGATCTCTTCAATCTGGCCGTGCCCGGCAACATCTACACCCGGATCATGAACCCCACCAGCGACGTGCTGGAAAAGCGGGTGGCTGAATTGGAAGGGGGGATCGCCGGTCTTGCTCTCTCGGCGGGCATGGCCGCGGTGAACTACTCGATCCTCACCATCGCCGAGAAAGGGAACAACGTGGTCAGCGTCCCTCTCTTGTACGGAGGCACCTACACCCTGTTTGCTCACATGCTCCCAGCCCTGGGTATCGAGGTGCGGTTTGCCGAAGACGATTCGCCCGAAAGCCTGGCCCGCCTGATCGATGAGAAGACCTCTCTGGTTTTCTGCGAATCGATCGGCAACCCGGCTGGCAACATCGCCGACCTGGAAGCCATCGCCGACATGGCCCACAGCCACGGGGTGCCGGTGGTCGTGGACAACACCGTACCGACCCCGGCCATCACGCGCCCCATCGAGTACGGCTGCGATATCGTGGTACACGCCCTGACCAAGTATATGGGGGGCCACGGCAACTCCCTGGGGGGCCTGATCGTAGACTCCGGCAAGTTTCCCTGGACCGAACACGCCCAGCGCTTTCCGGTGCTCAATAAGCCTGAACCCGCCTACCACGGGGTGGTCTACACCGAGACCTTGGGTCCGGCTGCCTTTATCGGACGCGCTCGCACGGTACCCTTAAGAAACACCGGTTCAGCCTTGAGCCCGCTGAACGCCTTTCTTATCCTTCAGGGGATCGAGACTCTACCTCTCAGGATGGAGCGGCATTGCCAAAACGCCCTGGCGGTGGCCCGGTACCTGGAAGAGCATCCCATGGTCGAATGGGTGCGCTACGGAGGGTTGAAGAGTTCGGAGTATTACGAGCTGGCCCAGAAGTACTGCAATGGTTTGCCTTCGGCGCTGCTGACCTTCGGCATCAAGGGTGGATTTGAAGCCGGGCAAAAGTTTTACGACGCACTGGAGCTTTTCAAGCGCCTGGTGAATATCGGGGATACCAGGTCTCTGGCGGCTCACCCCGCCTCCACTACCCATCGACAACTGAGTGATGAAGAGCTGAAAAAGGCCGGTGTCACTCCCGATATGATCCGCCTCTGCATCGGAATCGAGCACATCGACGATATCAAAGCGGATTTGGAGCAAGCGCTCAGTAAGGCAAAATAGCTTTGGCATTTAAACTCGTCTACACAGACCCCAAGAAAAAGACACTCCAGAAGATCGAGATTGCATTTATGGCCGTGATGCTTCCCATTGGGCTTTACTGCGGCGGCCTCGCTCTCAAGGATTATAACGATTTCAAGAAAGCTGAGGCCCTGGCCCACGAAGCCTCTGAACTCACTCATGTCGGGCAGTATGACCAGGGCATCCCCAAGCTCATCACCGCCCTGGAGATCTATCCGGAGTACTACTCCGCCTGGGAAGAGCTCGGGGTGAGCTATCACATGTCGGGTGACCACCAGAAGGAGGTGGAGAGCTACGAAAAGGCGATCCAGGCGTTGCCTGAATCGGGTAATTTGCACCGAGAGTTAGCGACCGCTTATCACGAAGTGGGTGAGCACGAAAAGGAATTGGAGATGGCGACGTTGGCTGCCGGTCTCCCCAACTCAGATGCGCTTTTTACTCAGCGGATCTTGCAGCGGGCCTTGAAAGAGGCTTCGGGGGAGGTTAGCACCGAGAAGGTGGAGCGACCCACTCATTTCGACGAAGAGTTGCATAACCAACTTCATGGTGTGACTCCTCAACCTGGTGCAACCCCCGCCCCGGCAAACACCGAAGACCATTCCGGACACAACCACGAAGGTCACGACCACGACCATGAGGGCCACGACCACTAAGGAATTCGGCCACCAATATAGCCCGGAGGCAGCTTGAGCGGGAGCAACCCGCTCAGGTTGAGGTTTTCATCGGTTTCCCGGATCAAGATTCCGCCTGGCCCGAGCGCGAAGAGTACTTCCTCGGGCCTGATTTTCGAGGCGGAGCACAATAGTACCGCTTCGTAGAAGCCTCTGGCCAAACTCGGTACTTGCGCCGCTTCGGATTGAAACGACCCCATCAGCAAGCTGGAGAGACCCTGGTTTCGGAGCTGTTCTCGCGTTTGCCGCAAGAACTCAATGTCCTGATGAACGAGCATCAGGCGAAATCCGTGGCGGGCCATCTCCACGATAAACTGCATGTCTTGCGGTTGGCAGACCACGGTGCGTGAGCCCGGTCTCAGGGCTTGCAAGAGGGGGGTCAGCGACCCATCTCCTCCACCAGAAAAGGGGCGTTGTACACCTTTTTCAGGGCCTCTCGCATGGCCCGGACATCCACCGATACAGCCCGGGCGACCACCTCTTCAAATTGAAAGTCCAGGACCAGCGATTGGATGTTTCCGTCGAAGATGAGCCCCACTAATTCGCCCTGGCGATCCACCACGGGAGAACCGGAGTTTCCCCCGGTGATGTCGGGTGTGCTCACGAAGTTGAAGGGGGTGTCGAGGGCTAGCTCACCCCTGGCTTCTATCCAAATATCGGGGATCTTGTAGGGGTCTTGCTGCTCAAACCGCTCTCCCTTCTCGTATAGACCCTCCAGGGTGGTGAAGGCAGGCACGCTTTCTCCGTCCAGACGGTAGCCCTGGACCGGGCCGTAGGCCAATCTCAGGGTAAAGGTGGCGTCGGGGTAGCCCGCCGTGGTGCCGAGTTCGTACTCCAGTTGAGCCAACCGGCCGTAGGCATCCTCTAAGACAACGCCGACCTCTTCTTCGTAGCGCTTCCGCAGCCGACGAGCTTCTTCATCGACCATTTCGGCCAACTCCAGCATGGGGTCCGAGGTGGCGCCTTGCAACGCCTCTCGACGGAAGGGGACCTCATCCAGCCGGGTGCCCCGGACCAGTTCCGAGGCTCTGACTCCAGGGGACTTCCCGGCCATGATTTGTTGCACCAGGGGGTCGTCGGCGCCCCGCATCTCCATGAGGTAGGAAAGAGAGTCGGCCAGTTTGGCCTGCTCCAGGTCGTCGTAGAGGGGGGCTTCGGAAAAGAGCTGTTGCTTTAAAGAGTCAAGATTGCTGTCGTTGAACTCTCGCAACCGCTTTTCATTGGGCTTGGAGAGTTCTTGTTGGTAGCGGTGGATGGTTTCGGCAAAATCGAACAGCCTGGTGTTAAACGCTCGGCCCCCACCGATCAAATAGTAATCGGGGTAGATCTCGCGATAGGCTTCCAGCGCCCTCCGGATATCGGCGTAAGGGTCTCCGTATTTTTGCTTTAGCTCGGGGCGGTTCTGCAGCGATTTCCGAACCCGGGCCTCCCGGTCTTTTTTTGCCTGAAGCAGGTCTGGGTTCTGCAGCCCTTCCAGTCCACCAAGGTAGGCTTTTCGAGCGTTTTGATAGCCGAAAAGATCATCCTGGGCTCGGCGTTTGAACTCGGGACCCCGCTCGCTAAAGGTCCGTAAGAGCACTTCGGCCCGGCGAACGGTTCGCAGAGCCAGGGGGTAGCGAACGTCGCGTAAGAATTTCAGATGTTCGGAGGTGTTGAGCCGTTCGGTGCGGCCGGGGTGTCCGCTGACGAAGGTGAGATCACCCTCCTTGAGGGGTCGATCGCTGATCCGCAAAAACTCCTTTGGATTCACCGGTAATTCATTTTCGTAGACCCGAAAGAGGGCCATGTCCAAACAGTACCGGGGGTACTCGAAGTTGTCGGTGTCGCCCCCATAAAAAGCGATCCCGATCTCTGGAGCGAAGACCAGCCTGACGTCGGTGTACTTCTTGTAGCGGTAAAGATGATAAGCCCCGCCTCGAAAAAGAGTCACCACATCGCTGCGCAGGCCGGTGGAGTCCATGGACTCCTTCTCGATCCGGGCCATCACGGCATCCTGAGCGGCGCTGGCTTCTTCGGCTGTCATCTCGGGTTTGACCGCGCTCTTGACTCGCTTGGTCACGTCTTCGGTGGAAACCAGGACGTTGAGTTCGAGATCCCTGGTCTTGAGCTCTTGGTCGTGACTGGTGGCCAAAAACCCGGTCTTCATCAGGTCTCGCTCGGGAGTGGAGAGCTTTTGAATGGCATCGGCGCCCACGTGGTGGTTGGTGAGGACGAGCCCCTGCGAGGAGATGAACGATCCCGAGCCGCCGTTGTTGAACCGCACGGACGAGAGCCGCAAGCGGTCCAGCCATTCGCTGGTCAGTTCAAAGCCGTATTTTTGCCGGAGCTGCTCCGAGGGCGGGTCGCTGTACAACCACATGCCTTCGTCGGCGGGGGCGGGGGTGGAGGCCAGCAGCAAGGTAGTCAGGATGATGGCGAGGGTTTTCTTCATGGGAGGCGTTTCCACGGTGGGGTTGGGGAGCCTGCCCGGAGACTCGGCGCGAAGTTAAAGGGGTGAAAAAATAAGTCCATGGCCATGCAGGAAGATTCGTACTATATCAATAAAGCGCGCGAATCCATCCACCGGGGGATTAGCCCGGCTTCTGTTTTAGGAGAATTTATGCTTAAACGCGTCTTACATTTAATGACGTTGAGTCTGGTGGGGCTACTGTTTGTCGGATGTAGCAATCTAGATACTTCCGACAACCACCCGGTACCTGACTTAAACAACATTCCGGACCCCTTTCCCCAACTGACATTTCCGTTGTTGGACCTGGAGAACAGGATCATTCCTCTTCCCAACGATTTATTGAGAGACCCTGTCACGGGAATGCTGAATTTCCCCGGCACCGGCGAGCCTTTTGATGCAGCCAACAGCCTGGACGGGTTTTCCACCTCCGGACCCATCATCATTCCCTTCCGGGGCACGGTGGTTCCGGAGTCGGTGAACAACGATACTCTTCCGGTTTTCAACTCCAACACCGGCCAAAAGGTTCCAATGAAATACACCGTATCCGGTAACGACACCGGTTCGGTGGTCACGGCCTCTCCGATTCTGGCTCTGGACCCCTCCACCCGTTATATCGTGGTGATTTCGAGCGGTGTTACCAGCGCACTTTCCAACAGTCCGGTGGTCTCTGACTCCGTGATCAACCTGTTGAAAGGTTCCGTTGCACTGGTGGATGGTGAAGGAAACTCTGTATCGCCCACCCTTCCCAACGAATCCGCGGCCGCCCTGGAGCAGGTGCGTCTCGGGTATCAGCCGCTCTGGCAAGCCGCCGAGCAACTGACCGGTACTCCCCGGGCCGATATTCCGTTGACATTCGCTTTTACTACTCAAACCTTGTTTCAGGCACTACCGGCTGCCCGCCAGGACGTGGTGGGCGCGAATCTTCCGGCGATAAACCTGAACCCTGCTTTCTTGGAAGGCAATCCTGACGCGGAGTTTGCTCCAGTTGCCGCCGGTCATGACGGAGGAGAAAACCTTTCGTTTGCTGGTGTGCCCACGATAGAAGGCCTCTTCGCCGACCCGGATCTCGGTATCCCCGCCGGGGTTCCCAATGCAAACATCGGTCGCATTCACATCGGTGCCATCACTGCACCGGTTTATCGCGCCGACCGGGCGGAAGGCTTCTGGGCCAACCCTCCAGCCGAGACCGGCACCCAGACAGTGCCGTTCGTGCTGTTTCTGCCCAATGACGTGGCCATTCCGGATCTCTTTAGAGCTATTCCGGGCAGTCCTGTGGGACCTTTGGTTACCCCCAACGACCCCGTCCCCGTTGTCATCTTCCAACACGGTATCACCGGTAGCAAAATGCAAGCCGTGGCCCTGGCCGATGCGGTCAATGCTCAAGGAGCCGCCCTCATCGCCATCGACCTGGAACTCCACGGCGACCTGAAAGCCGACCCCGGGGCAGACGACGGAGACGGCTTCATCAACCTGCCCAACCTGCGCAACAGCCGGGACAACATTCGCCAGAGTGTGGTCAACCTTTACGCCCTGAACCAGGCTATCGTTTCGGGCCAGACCAATATCGACGCCCCTCCTGCCGGAACCATTCCCGGTGATCCCGGCGTAGGGCCTGAACTGGTCCCAGGGTCAGTGGTAAACCCCGTCTACATCAGCCTCTCGCTGGGTAGCATCGTGGGTGAGTTGTTCCACGCCACCGAGCCGAACCTCGGAGCTTCCGCGCTGAACGTGGGTGGAGCTCGTATCACCAACCTGCTGCTCAACTCCGAGTCGTTCCGGGGTCCGGTCGTGGAAGGCCTGGCCGCCAACGGGGTGGTGGAAGGTACTGCTCAGTTCGCTCAGTTCTTCCTGATCGCCCAGGCCATCGTGGACGACGCCGACCCGGTGAACTACGCCGACCACGCCATCAGCGGAACCTTGCGGGGCGGGGAGGGCGCCAAGATCCTCCAGCAGGTCTACGTGACCGACTCCGTGGTGCCTCCGGTTGCCCAGTACGACCTGGCTGTGCAGCACGCCAATGGCGTGTCTTCCCCGGCTTTCAGCCAGGTGGACGCCATCATGCCGCTGCCGGTCCCTCAGGCGAGCACGCCTTTTGCCGGCTCCGGCTTCTACGAAGTGCCCGGAGCCGGTCACGGTGCTCTGTTGTCGCCGGTCTTCGGACCGACCGCCCAGATCGCCGGCCAGGCTCTCACCTATATCGGAGCGGCGCTTGCAGGTGGAGCTCCCACCATCATCGACACCGGCCTGCACGCTCGTCAGATCCCGGTGGAGTTGCTGCAAGACAACACCGACTACTCTCGTGTCGTGAAGTACTAGACTTCACTGACGTATAACAAAACAAGAAGCCTGGCCGTAACAAGCCGGGCTTCTTTTTTTATCAGGCTAGACTCGGCGGAAATTCTCTCTTCACTGCAGGAATAGTACAAAAGAACCTTTCCACCCTATACGATGGATCCATATACTAATTTTTAGACACGGGTTGGAGCCAGTCGGTTTCGGCACGACTGCAGGGATAAGGCTCTCGTGTCCAAGGCACTTGAGTCTGCAATTTTTTTGTGGAGCAAAACAATGCAGACCAGGATCACCATCTTCTCTCTATCGGTTGCTGTCTATCTATTGGGCTTACTGGGTTATTCCAATCACCGGGAGTACGCTCGGATCACTGCGGAGGACCCTGTCGCTCTGGTGGCCCACGCGGCGGTGTGGGTTGATACCGCAGAGGCTCTACTCCCTGAACCTCCTCAGTCGGACAAACCGGCGCCCAAGCTGCTTGTCCCGCCTCCTGCGCCCGCTCCGACAAAAGCCGATCCCCTCATCGTGGCGACCATCCTTGAGTTCAACGATGATCTGGAGCGCCAGGAAGTGAGCGAACTGGCCAGCTTGATTGAAAAAACCTCCGACCGCTACGGGGTGGACCCGCTGTTGGTCACGGCTCTGGTCAGCCAGGAGTCGGCCTTCTACACCGACGCGGTCTCGCCGGTTGGAGCCATCGGGCTGGGGCAGTTGATGCCGTACACTGCCCAAGATCTGGGCGTGGATCCGCACGTTCCGGCCCAAAATCTGGACGGTTGTGTCCGCTACCTGGCTCAGAACCTGGCTGCCTGGGCCCACACCCCAGACCCCATATCGTTCGCCCTGGCGAGCTACAACGCCGGGCCGGGTGCAGTAGCCCAATACGGCGGAATCCCACCCTACGAAGAGACCCAGAACTACGTAACCATCATTAACTCTCGTTACAGTTGGCTGCTGTCCCGGGCTGTGGGCTGAACTCTTTCACTAGCTTTTCCAGTTGAGGCAAGGCTTGGAGGAGATCCATCCGGCCGCTCTGGACTTGCTGATGAAGTTCTGACCAGCCTGTGCTGCGCTCGGTGAAGTCTCGCTTCAGCGCCTCTATGAGAAACTGTTCCAGAAAGTAGGATTCCGAGTCGGAGCGGGTGGGAGATTCTTCCAGGGCCTGGTAAAGCACCTCCATCCCGTTACCGGTCTGGGCCGAGACGGCCAGCACCGAGACCTTGCGGCGAAACACCCGCAGGGCCGACCGCAGGACGGCCACGCTAGCTTTGGCGCCGCCCAGATCGGCCTTGTTGACCGCCACCAGGTCCACCTCTTCCATGAGGCCTCGCTTGAGCCCCTGGACCTCGTCGCCGGCCCCAGGTAGTGCGATCAGGAGCAGACAATCCACCAGATGACGAGCGGAGATCTCCGACTGGCCGACCCCCACCGTCTCCACCACGATTCGATCAAAGCCTGCTCGCTCCAGGAGGGCGCACATCAAAGGGGTTCTCCGGTTCAGGCCGCCCAGGTGCTCTCCGCTGGGGGAGGGGCGGATGAAAACGTCCGGGTGGTGAGTGATCCGCCCCATCCGGGTCTTGTCTCCCAGGAGGCTCCCACCGGTTCGGCTACTGCTGGGGTCGATGGCCAGTACGGCGGTTCTCTGGCCCTCTCCCAGCCAGTGCCCGACGATCTGCTCGATGATGGTACTCTTGCCGGCGCCCGGGGGGCCCGTTACGCCCAACCGATAGGCCCGACGAGCCGGACCCAGCGCCGAAAACAGTTGTAAGCTCAGGGCCTGATGGGCGGGCTGAGACGACTCCACCAGAGTCAGAGCACGAGCGATCGCCCGCCTCTCTCCCGCTTTGATACCCGCTGCCAATTGCTGAAAATCCACCCTTTGGGGCTTCGCAAAGGGCTGAGGGCGGACCTTTTATGAACCGATTGACCTGGTATGTTGACCAGGTTATGATTGAACAATGGAGTCGATCGGCATATCCGAGTTTAAGGCTAGATGTATCGCAATTCTCAAGGGAGTCCACGCCGGTGATTCCCCCTTGACGGTCACCTATCGCGGCAAGCCGCTGGTCAGGATTGAGCCTATTCAGGAGAAACAGAGAACACTGGGTGCGCTGCGTGAGGATGGCCGTATCGTGGAAGAATTGGTTGGTTTCGATTTTGGGGAAGACTGGGAGTTCGAGAGTTAAACGCTGGCTGCTGGACACCCACGTGTGGGTGTGGTCGCAGCTTGAGCCCGAGCGTCTGGGACATGAGACTCAGTGCATATTGATGGACATGAAGTATAGCCTCTATCTCAGCTCCGTCTCGACACTTGAGTTTGCCAGGCTTGTTCAAGGAGGGAGGGTGGTATTGGAAACAACGGTCGCGGATTGGGTTCGTCGCGCCATCAGTCAGTTGTCGCTCAAAACGGTCAAGCTATCTCATAGCCACGCGATTGAGAGCTATGCGCTGCCACCCCCCTTTCATCGGGACCCGGCGGACCGAATGCTGGTTGCCACGGCCAGACTGGAAGGGCTCACGATGCTCACCGCCGATCAGCGGATTCTGGACTATCCTGGAGTTTCCACTCACGACGCTCGTCGCTAGGGGCGATATTGCGAAAGGCGCTTTCCCTTAAGTGTCAAAGCAAGGGTCGGGTGTTTTGGCAGCCGGGGGTAGATAGTATGAAGCGAGCCAGGTATTTCCAAGAACTAGCGGACCTTTTTGCACGACTGGATGCAGAGTTGCCGACCTTTGAAGGCAACATCTGTGGCGATTGCAATGTTTGTTGTACCTCCGACGGGCTGAATCAGCATAACGTGACGGCCCTTGAGGTGGACTACATCGAGGCCCGGGTGGGGCCGGAAAAGATCGACGAGTTTCGAACTTTTCTAAAGCGAGACGGCGAGGTTCCTCTCTGCCCTTACTACCAGGGCGGCTGTTCGATCTACGAGTACCGTCCCTACTCCTGCCGCGTTTTTGGGCATTACCGGCGCTCCGACACGAAGCTTCCGGAGGTTTGCGTTTTCAGGGGTCAGGAGCACATCTTTGGGGTGGGGGAGTACCGGGAGACGGTTCCCGAAGGGGAGGAACTGATCGAGTTGAGCCGTTACTATTGGGCTCACCGGGTGCAGCGCTCCAAGCTGGAAGATACCGCTTACCAGGCGGCAGGCCTGGAGGATGCTCTGGGCAAGGCTCTGGATCATTTG
>JBAYRN010000138.1:0-13779 GCA_041676625.1 Vulcanimicrobiota bacterium | reverse complement strand
TTTCCACCTCCTGAAGCGAAATTTTCCTCAAATAGGTCCACTATTCCACAGAAAATTCCACTCCAGGAGGAGAAAAATGTCCTGCGTTTGGCTCGGAATGCCAAATGTCCACAGGCCCTAAAAAAAGCCTTCCCTCGGGAAGGCTTTTTTTAGGTCTGGCGGCTCTTTAGCGTTTTTTCATGCACTGTTCCGCCCCTTTGATCCAGGCTTCGGGGCCACCCTCTTGATAGCCGTATCTAGGCCCGAGCTGGTTGCCGCCGCCATCCACGAAGATGATCGAGGGGTATCCGGAAATCTGGTAGCGCTGAGCCAGTTGCTGGTTCTGAGCGGCAAGGTTAGGAGCCAGTGCCTTTTTTCGGGGGAAGTCGGCTTCCATCAGGACGACCTTTTGTCCGGCCCAATTTTTGAAAGCTTCGGTCTCGAAGACCTCTTTCTTAAGCCGGATACACCAGCCACACCAGTCGCTACCGGTAAAGTTGATCAAGATCGGTTTGTTGGCGCGCTTGGCTTCGGCCGTTGCGGCTTCCCAGTCGGTGAGCCAGACGCCCTTTTGCAAGGAGTTGGGGGTATAGCCTTTGACCGCACCAGAATTGTCGGGGGTAGAGGTTACTTCGGTCACAGCAGTCCGCTTACCGGTATCCTGATAGACGTCGATGGTACCCAGGGCCGCGTTGACCAGGAACTTGGCACCCACAGCTTCGGCAAGGGCCTTCAAGGAGACCAGTCCGTCTTGCAGAGCGAACGACTGCTCATTGACGGTCAACTGCTCTCCTTCAATTTCGTAACCTTCCACTCCCAGCGCCTCAAGCATAACACTGGCTTCCACCAGGGTGCCGGAGCCGGTGCCTGCGACCCGGCCTTCAAAAAGCTTATTCTTGACATACACATCGGCCCAGGCGGAAGCGGCCAGAAAACCTGCGATTAACAGGGTTAAAATCCAATGACTCAGTTTCATAGTGATTCTCTCCTCCTTAAAAGATCTTAGAAATTTTTCGCGGAGTCGAGAATGCCTCCAGAAGGACCATCGACAACAGAGGGGAAGCCGCATCGGTGCTCACTGATGATGAAATAACCGGGCTTCAACTAGCCGTCGAAGCGGCCGCTCTCGAGCAGATCCAGGGGATCATCTCCGGGCAAGCTCCGGAGGCTCTCAGCGGGTTGCAGTTTTTCGCCGACCACACTCTCCTGATGTACGCCTGTGAGCGCTCCACTCCCGAAGTGGTGGAGTATCTACTCCAAAAGGGTGCCCGGACCAGCGAGCTTGAATGGTCTACCAACAATGAACTGAAATCGGCCCTGCGCAATGCCGATCACCGCCGGGAGATTCTGGCTCTGGTCTTGCCCCACGTGCCGGAGGAGATCCGCGCTGATATGATCGAGTCGGATTGGGATCCCGACGACATCGATGAGGGAAAGGCCCAGTCCCCTTTGCAGATGGCTCACGAACTCAAGGATCAGGCCTGCCTGGACCTCCTGTCGCAATACCTCTCCTGATAATGCCGGGTCACCATCTTGGCGGCCTGCTCAGACCGATGGGAGCGAAAGTATTTCTCCACCGACCTATGGAAGAGCTTCAAGAGCCCATGGCCGCTTCGACCCTTTAACGTCTTCAGTTCGATCTCTGCTCGCTGAAAGAGTAGCCGCGCCTCCTCTAGCTCGGACTCGAACCACTCCCGCACCCGTCCGGAAGCCACTATCTCCTCCGGTACATTCAGCAGACCCAGCTCCAGGTCTTCCTTCAGGTCTCTGACCACCGAGCACCAGCCCAGAAGGGGCGAAAGAGAAGGCACGTTGGCACTCGAGACGGTGGCTTCAGAAGCCGCCAGCATGAGGTCCAGGGAAAGGGAGAAGGTGCGCTCCAGGTGTTCCTTGAGTAGGGCTTCAGGGAGTAAGAGCCGCTCCCGGACCCTCTTTCGGTCCAGCACCATCTCAGTGATCAGAGCCATGATCCGTTCAGAAAATTCGGGGAGCGCGCTCTGCAAAGAACGGGCAAGAAGGTCCAGTTGATCCTCGGTCCAACGGCCGGATCTCCAGCGCTCGATCTGGTTCCTGGCCACCTCTTCGGGCTCTTCCGAGCACTGCAGGTGACCGTCCAAGAGGTCGTCGATCCGTTGTAGATAGCAAAACCCCAAAAGTGCCCGCCAACCCGCCCGAGGTCGGACCAGCAGATAGCCCAGCAGCGCCACCGCGATCAGCGCATACCGCCGCTGCCGGACACTACACCGAACCAACTCGCCGAAGCAGAGGGCGAGGGTGTATAACCGCTTGTGCACGAGCCCCACAGCCAGAACCGCCAGACCCGCTCCGACCACCACGTCCAGCGGATAGTGCTGGTAGGTCAGGAGTGTGGACAGGCAGATCAACAAGGCCCATAGAGCGGCTACGGGATGGCGCAGATAGTAAGCGCAAGTCAGGGCGTAGCTCACGTGCAGGGAGGGAAGGAAATTCGCCTCCAGATTGAGAGCATCGGCCGCGGCGAACCACCAGGAATCCGGTGCTTCGGGAAGCGGGAGCGCCTGCAGCGGCAGCAGCATGAACACCGGCCAGGCCAGCGCTGTTTGCAGGAGCAGCGCGGTGAACAATCGGGCTCGAGAGTTCACCGCAAAAAACGCGATCACCACCAGGAGGTTCAAGGAGAGGTAGACCGGAGCCCACTGGGGTCGGAAGCTCCAGGTAGGCGGGCCCATGGGGATCCGATACGGGATCAGACCGGCCAGGAAGTTGGCGCTGCCGTAGAGCAGGCCGAACCAGAGACCCAGCAACAGCAGATACAGCAGAGGCTCCTGGAAGCGCTTCACGGCCTCTTTTCGGGGCCTTTCCACATGCGAAGCCAGTTCTCCAGGAAACCGGGTTGGGGCTCTTCGTTCGGATCTACGAGTTGCGGAAGTTCGGCCCAGGAAGCGGTGGGGTGCTGGTGGTGGGCTCGATGCAGCGGATAGTTCAACAGCAGCCCCCGCACCAGCGGGTGGGTTTTCAGATTCCAGGCACCGTTGGTCACGTCTAGCGGGCTGAAGGCGTGGTCGGCGTACTGCAAAGACGACCAGTTGAGAGCGAAAGCGGCGTAGCACATAGCCCAACCCGAGACCGAGAGATCGAGAATCACAAAGAGCGTGGTCTGAAAGAAGAGGGAGTAAAGGACATCTAGCCGAGCCCCCTTTTCGTCCAGCTTATCCAGAGCTCCCAGGTACTCATCGGAGGCCGTCTGACTGGCCATCTCGGAGCTTCTCAAGACCCGCATTTTCAAGAGCCCGGGTAAAAACAGATAGAGCAACGAGGCCAGGGGCACGAAAATCCAGTACAGACCGGTGAGAATGGCGTACCACTGGGCCATCTTCAAGAAGTGGTTGTCACCTGGCCGCAGGTAGTCCCACTGCTCGGATTCGGTCCGGTTGTTGCGGTGGTGGGTGAGGTGAAAACAGCGCTGCAATCGAAAGGAGGTGGGAAACCACCCCGAGCACCAGCGCCCGGCCCAATCGTTGACGGTGTTTTGGCGGTGGAACGCCCCGTGAATCGCTTCGTGCAAGAGGGAGTACATGGTGTGGTTGCTATAGGAAAAAGCCAATACGGCGCCGAGCAAGAGCCAGCCCGAGCGATGGCTGCAGAACCAGAGGAGATAGCCGTTCAGTCCACTGATTAGAATCATGAGGGCGAGGTTTAAGGCCCCCGGCTGGGCTCGATAGGATCCCTTCATGGGGCTGTTGGGAGGCCTTCCAGATATCGAGCGAAGCGCTCGATGGTGGCGTCCACGGGCAGACCAGTGAAAGGCTGCAGACGAACACCGGCCATGGGCTTCAAATCGCTTTTCAAGAAGGCCGTGTAGAGGTAACGGGCCAGCACCGACTGCAGACCTTTGCCAGTGCTACCGATCTGGAGCCGCAGCCTGGTCCGATCTCCCTCGGGTTCCATCCCCACCAAAAGCGACGCCCGCCGGCTTCCCACCACGGAGTTCACCAGAAAGAGAACGCCCCCGTAGCAAGTCATGGTAACCCTGATACCGTCCGGAGCCAGCCGCCGCATAAGGCGATCGCTGAGCTGTCCACCGGTCACTTCGGAGAGATAGCTGCAAGAAAAAGTCCAACGGTCGGGCTCCAAGACCACGGCCGGCTCCTTGAGACGGCGACGATGAACCACCTGGTAGTGATGGGTGTCGAAAGCGTTGGCGGTGAGGGCGAACCAGGGTGAATCCAGAAGTTCGCTGGTGGCCCCCGACCAGTGATAGCCGGGCGGCTCACAAGGCGGTTCGTACAACGCCTTGATCCCGTTGAAGACCAGAATGCCCCCCATTCGCTCCTCCACCGGCCAGCTCCGCACTCGCTGGGTGCCCCCCGCCACCGAGCCGTCGCCGCGATACTGCCAGCCGTGAAGCGGGCAGGTAAGCAATCCGTTGTGAACCCCTCCCTGACAGAGCCGGGCTCCCATGTGCGCGCAGTAAGGATCGAGGGCGTACACCCGCCCCTGGTCCCGAAAAAGTACGATTTCGTGACGGCCGACCCGAGCCGGGCGCACCGCCCCCTCAGGCAGTTCATCACTGCCGGCGACCAGGTACCAGGCGGCCAGGTCGTTGGAAACGCGCCAGGGTAGTGGGTCTATTCTGTTATGACTTTCGACGGCGTCCAAGCAAAAAACCGAGGAGCAGGCCCAGGACCAGAGCCCCGCCACTGAGCATGGCGATTTTGCTCAGGGCCTGGTCCACTACAGGGTTGTCGAACATGTTGACCGAGTAGTGAAAGCTCACTATTCTCCAGCTATCGGCGTCTCGAATCATGGTGGCCGACCAGCGAGGCTGCACCTGAAACGTCTCACCGTCGGCTAGGGTGTATTCGTCCTCGGAATGGCCGTAGGCAACCCCGAACCGGGTGCCTCCGGGCTGGCCGTAGAGAATGGTGAGATCGTCCACGGAGAATTTGGTCTTGACGCTCTTGACCCGGGCCTCGGGCCCGTTCATCATCTGCTCGAAGTACTCGCGGATCTTCTCCTTGCCTCGCACCACATCCCCGTTCATGGTGGTGAAGACGACCTCTTCGCTCACCCCCTCCAGGATGGACTCGATATCACGGGCATTCATGGCTTCTTCCATGTGCTGGCGCAGGAGACGGAGCTCGTTGTGGGCTGGATCTTCCGCTAGCTCAAGCCCGGGGGTAGCCGATACCTCCGGGCTTGGTGTGCCCTCTTGAGCCGTCGAAGCTATCGCGAGCAAAAGCACCAGGCAAACGAGTAGTCTCTTCATAGTCACCTCTCGGAGGTGTTCTGGACCGGAAAGGAGCTTCCTATAACCTGCGGGTGCGTTCTACCAAATCTTGACTCGGGCACTGCCGGGCAGGAACATCTTGTCCTCGGGCTCCACCCCGAAGGCTTGATAGAAAGCGTCGACGTTGCGGAGTGGGCCGATCACCCGGTACTCGGCCGGGGAATGGGGATCGCTCAGGAGTCTGGCCCTTAGAGCGTCTTCTCGAATCTTGCCTCTCCAAACCTGAGCCCAGCCCAGAAAAACGCGCTGAGGCCCGGTGAAGCCATCGATCACGGGGGGCTCTTCTCCCTCCAAAGACATGAGATAAGCCTTGTAGCCGATGGTCACGCCGGCCAGGTCGCCGATGTTCTCGCCCAGAGTGAGGGCCCCGTTGACGTGCTCTCCGGGCAGAGGTTCGAACTCATCGTACTGCTCGACCAGGCGTTTGCCCAGAGCGTCGAAGGCGGCCCGATCTTCCTCGGTCCACCAACTCTGCAGGTTGCCGCTTCCGTCGTACTTGGAACCCTGGTCGTCGAAGCCGTGGCCGATCTCGTGACCGATCACCCCACCGATACCGCCGTAGTTGACCGCGTCGTCAGCTTCCATATTGAAAAAGGGTGGCTGCAGGATGGCGGCGGGAAAGACGATCTCATTGCGGGTGGGGCTGTAGTAGGCGTTGACGGTTTGGGGGGTCATGCCCCAATCCACGGGATCCACCGGGTTTGCGATCCTGGAGAGTTGGTAGCTGTGCTCGAACTCCGCCGAGCGATCAAAGTTTCCGACCAGATCGCCGGCCTTGATGGTGAGCGCGGAGTAGTCTCTCCACTTGTCCGGGTAGCCGATCTTGGGTTTAAAGGCGGCCAGCTTGATCAAGGCCTTCTCTTTGGTTTCCGCGGACATCCATTCCAGGTCCTGGATGCTCTCGCCGTAGGCTTTCATGAGGTTTTCCACCAGGGTCTCCATGCGCTGCTTGGCCTGCGGAGAGAAGTGATGCTTCACGTACTCCTGCCCCAGTACTTCGCCCAGCACACCGCTGGTGGCGGTCACGGCGCGTTTCCAGCGCGGCTCATTTTCCGGTACCCCGTTGAGAGTGGTGGAATGAAACTGAAAGTGCCGGTTTTCGAAGTCCGAAGAGAGGGAGTCGGCGTAGTGGTCGAGGGTCTGAAAGGTGAGATAGTCTTTCCAGCTCTGCAGATCGGTCTGGTCGAAGAGTTCGCCGAACTTTTCGAAGTAGGCGTAGTTTCGCACGATCAACTCTTCAGTCGAATCTACTCCGGCGACCGAGGCGTAGGCGTTCCAGGGAAACTCACCCATCAGGGCCTTCACTTGCGAGGCGGTCCTCTTGTTGTAATTCTTTTCTGCGTCGCGACTCTCCACCCGGGTGAGCTGTCTTTCAGCGATCTCGGTCTCCAGTTTGAGAACCCGCTCGGCAGCCTTGTCCGGGCTGGGGTAATCGATCAGGGAAAGCAGATCGGTCACGTAGTTCACAAACTCCCGACGATAGTTCTGGTACTTCTCATCGTCGTTCAGATAATAATCTCGGTCGGGCATGGTGAGGCCGGACTGGTACATCCACAGGCCGTAGACACTGGGATTCTTGGCGTCGGGATAGACGTAGAAGCCGAACGGCCCACCCACTCCCCGGCGCTCCAGGTGCCCGAGTTGAGTAGCCACCGCGCTCTTGTCCTGCAGGCTCGCGATATCGCCCAGCACGCCCTTGATCGGTTGGTGGCCGAGTTCCTCGATTCGCTCAACATCCAAGAAACTATTGTACATATCTCCCAGCTTTTGCTCGTTGCTGCCAGAGGAAGCATCGCTCTTTGCGGCTCTTTGAATGATCACCTGGAGCTGCTCCTGGGTGCGATCGCTCAATACGCTGAACATGCTGTAGCGAGACTTGTCGGCGGGCATTTCGGTCTCGTTGATCCAGGCTCCATTGACGTAGTGATAAAAGTCGTCCTGGGGGCGAACCGTCTGATCCATGGCCTTGAGATCGATACCGGATTCCGGTTTGGCAAGGCTTGGGCCCGAGAGTAAAAAGGTCAGGAGCAAGAGAAAAGGAATGGCGATTTTCATGCTGTTCCTGTACTTCACAAAACTTTTTTGGCCTTCTTATTAACTTTTCGTCAAACCGAGGTATCATTAAGCCAAGGAGATCCTGATGAGCGAAATTCGATTTAATCCAACCCGACAGTGCTATCCCACCGGCCACGGGCCAAGCCTTTCGGGACTTCCCCAAACCCCCACCCTGGCCGGAGCCCCCGGGGGGCCCTCCCTTTCCCCCGCTCCGCTCTCTCAGCTCATCAGTGGACCGGCAGCCGGCTCAAGCCTGAGCAACGCCGCTCCCCTGCTCCGGCTACAATCGCAGACGGCGCAGCAGATCACCAACCCGGGCTCGGAGAGAGACAGTCACGACATAGGGGCCTGGGAAACCTTTAAAGGGGCCAGCAGCGGAAACGCCGTCTTGAAAGCACTCACTCGGGCTTCCAGCAGGCTCGGTCAAGGCGCCCGCGGTCTGGGCTCGGTGGCTGGGCTGGCGGGCTCGGCCATCGCCCTGCCAGGCGGAATATCCAGCGCTGTCGACTCCATCAAGAAAGCCTGGCAGAGCGGTGAGGGGGGAGACATTGCGCGGGCCTCGGGAGACTCCACCTCGGCGCTGTCCACCGGTACCAGACTGGTGAAGCACGGCCTGGAGACTTACAGCCTGGGAGCCAAAGGAGTTGCCGGTCATCTGGCTCGCCGGGCCGGAAGCCAGGCCTTCCGTCAGGCTGCCCCCAAGGCTTCCAAAACGGTGGTGAAAGCCGCAGCCAAGACCGCCGCCAAGCAGGCCCTGGCTGAAGCCGGCGATAAGGCCGCACGAAGAGGAGTCACGGCCGCCGCCACAGCGGCCGCCAAAGGAAGTGGCACCCTGGCCAAGGGAGCCGGGGTGGCCGGACGGACGGCCGCCAAAACGGTGCTCAAAGAGGGTGGAGAGGCAGCCGCCAAGGCCGCCGGTAAAGCGGTTGCCAAGGGAGCCTTGAAGTCGGGCGCCAAGGCCGCCGGACGGTTTGTGCCGGGCTTGAACGTGGCCATCGCCGGTCTGGACACCGCCACCGCAGCGGCCACCCTGGCCGACCCAAAAGCCAGCACCGGCAAGAAAGTCACCAGCGTGGTCACCGCGGCGGGCTCGATCGTGGCGGCCACCAACATTCCGGTGGTGAGCCAGGTGGGGGCGGCGGTCTCCACGGTTAGTTCCTTCATCGGATCATTCTTTTAATGACCGAAGGGGTACGTCGGGAGGCTTATAAGCTTCCCGAAATTCGGCTGCCTTCGTTGGAAAACTTGAAAGTCCAGGTGGTCAGTCCGCCTGCTCCTTCGGCTGATGAATTGATCGAAGCTCTGCATCAGAAGCTGAGAGCGTGCGCTTCCCGCCGAGAGCGAAAACCGGGCGAAGCCCTTTCTCCCGGAGACGAAGTCGAGTGCGACATCGTGACGGTGGTCGATGGTCAGGTGATACCGGGCAGTGTGCGCCATGGGGTTCGACTGGAGATGCGGACGTTTGAGCACATGCCCGGGTTCATCGAGAACCTGCTGGAGATGAAGACCTTCTCCGCCCGGACCTTCTCCTTGTCTTTACCGGCGGACTACCCGGTGCTGGAGATGGCGGGTAAGACCGCGACCTTTTACGTGGAGGTTCGGCGAGCTTTCCAGGTGGACCAGCCGGAGCTCGACGACGAGGCGCGTCTGAGAGAAGCCGGGTTGGGAGGCGACCTGGACGAGGCCATGGAGACCATCGCCGCTCAACTCGACGAAGAGCAAGGTCAGCAACTTTTGATCGATGCCTCCCAGGCGGTGCTGGAGGCGGTGGCCGAACGGGTGTCTGAAGAGGTGCCGAAGGCCGCCGTCGATGAAGAGCTGCGTCGGCTTTGGCAAACCGCCCAGGCCCCGGTCTTGCAGGGTCGGGAGTTTCCCGAAGAGATGGTCAAGCAGGCCCTGGTAAGCTTCTTGGAGGATCCTCTGCTCCGAGCCGAAGCCACCGATCGGATCAAGATCGGTCTGGTCCTGGGCGCTCTCATCAAGGAGAAAGAACTCGCTCCCTCCGCCGAAGTGGTGCAGGACCTCCTGCAGGAGGCGGCCGAGGCGGTCGGGATATCGACAGAAGAAGCTCGCGAGGCGGTGGGTGGCGACCCCCTGGAGGCCCAAAAAGTCGGCTTCGCCGGACTGTATCACACCGCCGTGGAGTACCTGGTGGGCCTAGCCGAAGTGGAAATCCTGGAGGCTCCTTGAGCTCTCAGGAAAGGGCGCTTCGCACCCTCTCTTCAAAGATCTGAACGGCTATCAGAAGCCGGTTGCCCTCTTCGGCGGTCTGCATCAACCAATCCCAATCCGGCTCCTCGTCCTCCCGCAGTGAATCCAGAGCGGCCTTCCAGGTTTCGATCCCCTCGAACAGTAGCTTGTGGACGACCTGCGACTCCAGGGTTACCTCTTTGGGCAGGATGTGGGTGCTGGAATACTGAGCGTGGGCCGACTCGATACCGGTAGACAGGCTGTCGATCGTGTCCCAGAAAACAACTTCTTCACCACCCTCGAGGAAGGCGTTCACGGCTCGCTCCAACCTTTCATAGTTTTCTGTACACCAGTGTTCCCGGCCGATCCCAGCAGCGATGCCCCGAAGCTCCTCCTCCAACACCTGCTCGGGAGGCTCGTAGGTCTCGGGATCGTTGTCGAACTCGATCCTGAATTCGTTCAACGCCGCCACGGGCACCGAACCCGCCCGGAGTTCTTCCAGGATCGGCTCCAGTACGGCATACATATCCAGAGCGTGGGAGGTTTGTTCTTCTTCCAGCTCTTGCCGGAGAGCCAACATGACCACTTCCACCGCTTGTCTAATATCAGCCAGATCCGCGGTAGCGAGATCCGTTCTTCGGAGCCAGTGAAGATAACTTTCCGCTTCCATAAGCGCTCTGATTCTAGAAGGTCGGCCGGAAACCCCGTTAACACTTGCACCGTCAGGGCAACCAGACCCCGAGCTCCCGAGCCGGGGTCGCCAACCGGGCGAACCCCTCCTGAATGCCCCGCAGGTACTGGTTGCGATGGAAGATGGTGGTGCTGACATGCCCACTGTTGAGCCATCTCATTTTTGAGCCCGGCCAGGCTTCGGCGTTGAGCATGCTGGAGGAGGGGTCTACGTAGGCGTCGCGCCTGGCTCCCAGCCAGATGGCGCAATCGGGTCGGGAAGGGCGGGGAAACAGCCTGAGATCAGAGCCGTCGAGCTGCCGGCCCAACCGCTCTCGCCCGCCTTCTCCCAGAGCTTCCCAGTCCACGTAGCGAGACAACACCCCCTCCAGAAAGACCGGGGTGGCGCAGTGCGGAGCGATGCAGGCGCAAACGGCCAGAGGATAGGGGGTGAGAGCAGCGGCCTGGCTGACCATCGCCCCGCCCATACTCACCCCGCAGACGCCCAAATTCTGAAACCCCTGCTCTCTCAACCACTCCAGCAGCGCCCTGGCTTCTGCCACCACCGCCAGGCCCATGATCCAGAGGTCGCTCACCCGGCGCAAATAAGTACGAATTTGCCCTCGAGGGCGGCGGCACCCGTAGAGGGGATTCTCCAGCACCACGGAGGCGATGCCAAGCTCCTTCAGGGGTTCAGCCACGATCCGGCGGCGGGCCATGAAGCCTTCATCTCCGGTGGCGGCCAACTGGACGCAGATCGGAGTATGGTGGCTCCAGTCGGCAGGGAGAACCACCAGAGCTTCGGCAAACCTGGATTCTTCCGGGAGATCATCGGCCCGGGGCGAGCGAAAACGGAGGATACGCTCCCGCTCGCCTTTCTTGAGGGGGCTCGACTCCACCGGTCGGGGGGTAGCCCGTTGGACCAGGCTTTCTTCGAGCAGAGATTCATCTCCGAATCCGTCGGGGAAGAACAATCCGTCGTTGTGATAACGGGCATGAAGCAGATCGAGCCAGCGCACCTCTATCACTTAGCCTTCGAGAGCTGGAAGCCTGTCTTCATGCTAAGGACTCCAGCCGAGGTAGGAGATCCTCAATCCGATGCTCGGGCTCCGGCTCCAGGCTCCACAGTTCGGCCCGGCCCGGCAGCCAATCCGAGAGGTTGTTGATGGTGAAGTCCCGGGGGCCCAGCGGCGTGTCGAGTTCTTCCCATCGCAGCGGTACGCTCACCGAGGCGGTGGGGGTGGCCCGAACCGAATAGGCGGACGCCGTGGTGGCTCCCTTTCGGTTTTGGGGAGCGTCCAGGTAGACCGTGCCCCGGGCTCGTTTGGACGGGCTTCGCTCCAGGGATATCAGCCCGGGCATCCTCTTTTGCAGAATCTCACCCAACACCCCGGCCACCAGGCGGGACTGCTCAAAGGTGTAGCCCGGGGCCAGGGGTATATAGACGTGCAGACCCCGAGAACCCGTGGTCTTCACGTAGCCGTCCCACTCCACCTCATCCAGCAGCACCCCCAACTCCCAGGCCACCTCTTTGAGCTTAGAAAAGTCGCACTCGGTGGGGTCCAGATCCAGCATGATCCCGTCCGGTGTTTCCAGAGCGGGCCGGCGGGAGAGGGTACTATGAATCTCCACGCAGGCGAGGTTACTCAGATACAACAGCCCGGCGGTCGAGGGGCAGTAGATCCGGTCCTCCTCCCGGAGCCAGTCCGGCATGCCCTGAGCCGGATGCTTCTGAAAGAAGTCTCCACCGTGGATCCCGTCGGGGAAGCGGCGAAGGGAGAGCGGTCTATCCTTGAGATGGGGCAGCAGCAGTTCGGCTACCGCCTGATAGTAGTCGGCCAGGTCTAACTTGGTATTCCCCGACTCCGGGAAAAGGATCTTGCCGGGGTTGGAAATCTTGATCGTCTGCTCGCCGGTTTTCTTGAACGCCGCGGTGCGAGCCGGGCCTTCCTCCTCGCCGCAATCGGCGGGCGTCAGGTCCGGTCGTTCCCGGGAATAGGTCGGGTGAAAGAGGCGACCGTCTTTGGAGAGACGGGCGTACTCCACCTCCACCACGTGGTGCGGCTCGCACCAGGTGATCGGGGTCTCGGCTCGGGGGTCCTCCGAAATCGGAGGCTCCCTGGTGATGAGCGGTTTCAATCGAGCTGCCCAGAGTTTTAAATCGGAGTTGGAAAGGCCGCTTCCCACCCGACCCTTGAAGACCAGCTTTCCCTGGTAGTAGCGGGCCAGTATTAGGGAACCGAGATGCTTTCGCCCGCCGCGAGGGGCCGTATAGCCGACCACCACGCAGTCGATCAGATGCCTGGATTTGAGCTTGAGCCAGCAGTCGCTACGGCCGGAGATGTAGGGGGCGGAGTGCTTCTTTGCCATCACCCCTTCCAGGCCTCGCTCCACGATGAGAGAAAAAATCTGGGTTCCCGAACCGGGAAGGCTCTCGGAAAGCCTGACCCAGTGGTCAGGGCGAAAGGTCTCACCCAAAAGACGTCGCCGCTCCAGCCAGCAGACATCTCGAAGATCCCGTCCATCCAGGTAGAGCAGGTCAAAGACGTAGAGCACCGCTCTTTGACTGCGCGCCAACTTGTAGACCTGGGCCAGGTTGTCCACCTTCAGGCGCGTGGCGATCCGATCGAAGTGGGCGATCCCTTCCTCGTCGAGAACCACCAACTCACCATCGAGCACAAAGCTCTCCGCTTTCAAGCGAGCCCGTACGTGCTGAAGCTCGGGGAACGAGGCCAGGTAAGAGTTGCCCGCCCGGGAGCTGATCTTGAGCGACTGCTGCTGGCAGTAGACCAGAGCTCGAACCCCATCCCACTTGAGTTCAAAACTCCATTCGTCGCTATCGAACGGTTGACCGATGTGGGCCAGCATGGGTTTGATCTCCAGCGGCATGGGTGCTGCTCGGGCACCCTCAGGCCAGTCTCCCTCGCGGGGGGCCGGAGCGGTGCGTTGTTGCTCAACCTCTGAAAAGGACCGTCCGGAGACCGCGCTCCACAAAAAGTCTTCCGGATCCCAACCCGGCACGCACCAGAGGTCCTGCTTCTTGATCAACAGCCAGGAATCGTCTTTGGTGGCCACCAGGGTCCACTCCCCGGCGGTCTTTTGCCCCCACAAGCGAAACTTAAGTTCTCCATTTTGGAGCCAGTTTTCCGGGGTCGTCCCTTCCACCGGTTCCCAGTAACCGATGTCGAACACCATCATGGTTCCCCCACCGTATTGACCTTTCGGGATCGTCCCCTCCCAGGTCAGATACTCCAGCGGGTGGTCCTCGGTGCGCACCGCCAGGCGCTTGGCCAGGGGGTCCAGGGTGGGGCCTCTGGGCACGGCCCAACTCAAGAGGGAGTCGTGCCATTCCAGCCTCAGGTCGTAATGTAGCCGAGAAGCGGCGTGCCGTTGCCAGCAGAAGCGGCCCCCCTGACCTTTTTCAGAAGCCGGCAAGGGTTCGGGACTCTGATCGAACCGGCGCTTCTTTTTGTACTCCTCTAGGAGCGTGTCGGAGTAGTCTCCCTTCGCAGAGGCTCGTTCATTATTGTCCATGCGAATAGCTCATTTCACCCGAATATAGCCCCATATTAGGGCAAAATTTCACTATCCGCCTGAACAAAATGTCCTTCGCTCTG
>JBAYRN010000137.1:0-13886 GCA_041676625.1 Vulcanimicrobiota bacterium | reverse complement strand
GGCCGGCTTCCTTCAGCACGTTTCCGATCAGTTCGCCGTGGCGCCGATAGCCGATCAGGACGACCCGTCCTTCGGCGCTGATCTGCTCCTCTCTTTCCATAAGGTCGGTCGGTTGGCGCTTGACCCACCAGTCGTACAAGCGGCTGGCCGGGGCTGAGCTGAAAGGGGTCAGAGCCATGGTGAGTACGGCCACCGAAATCACGATGTAGTAAACATCTTCCTGCAGCCCCCCGCTCTCGCGACCTACCCGCGCCAGCACGAAAGAAAACTCTCCCACCTGGGGCATGGAGAGCCCCACGGCAAGCGGAATGATTCTTTTATACCCGAAGGCCCGCGTGATCACCGCCATCAAGAAACCTTTGCCCACCAGAACCGCTAGGCAGAGTAAAAGAACCACCGTGAAGTGGGCGGCCAGATACTTCGGGCTGAGGAGCATCCCGACACTGGCGAAAAAGAGCAGTGAAAAGACTTCTCGAAGCGGGATCATGTCGGTCAGGGCGTCGTGACTATAAGGAGAGCGGCTCAGCACCAGTCCGGCCAGAAAAGCTCCGAAGGCAAAGGACAGCCCCACCAGATAGGTGGCGTACCCCACGCCCAAACCGATACCGATGACCACCACCACGAAAAGTTCGCGAGATTCTTTGGCAACCACCTTGTCCAGTAACCTGGGCAGCGCTCTGGTGCCGAAGATCGTCATCATCCCCACGAACAGCACGGCCCGGACAAAGGCTACTCCCAGGGCGGAAAGACCGGCCTCCGGGTCGCCCAGGGCGGGTAGCAGGATCATCAGAGGTACCACCGCCAGGTCTTGCACCACCAGGATTCCAAGCATGACCTTGCTGGAGAGGGTTTCCATGAGCCCTTTGCTCATCAAAACCTTCAGCACCACCATGGTACTGGAAATGGAGATGAGGGCGCCGAACCAGATCCCCTGGGTGGAGTCCCAGCCCATCATCTTGGCGATCAACATTCCCCACAAGCCTACGGCCAACATCTGTAGTGGAGCCCCCACCAGTGAGATCCCTTTGACCACCTTCAGTTTTTCCATGGGAAACTCAAGTCCAACCGTAAACAGCAGCAGGGCGACTCCGATGTCGGCCAGGAGTTCAATGTCGTGGAGGTTTGATATCGTCGGACCACCGGTCTCCGGCCCCACCAGAACACCCCCCAGGATGTAGCCGAGAATGAGGGGGAAGCCCAACCTCTGTATGACCAGTGCACACAGTAAGCAGCTCACTAAGATGAGCGCGATATCACCTGATATTCCCAATATAGTCTCCTCGAATTATGGACTTCATTACTAAATGTTCGGGGTACTACGAAAAAAGACCGCTATCTGCCTGCCCGTTATCTGTCTTTATTCGGTAAAGAAGCTCCTGCTGGCGGCTGGTCCAAAACGATTCTCTGGGTAGGATAGGCGAGTTGGTACTGCTGAGAATTTGTAAAGTCTTTCAGAATGGCTTTCCAGATCGCTGACTCCATTCCCCGGCGGTTCTTCGGTATGCACAGATAGCGAAGGGTCAACTCGATACCCTGATCGCGGCGCTGGACGTAGACGATCGGGGTGAGGTGAGTGAAGGCGATGAAATAGGTATCGGTCCGGTGGAGATCTCCCTTGACCTTGGCTTGTTCTTCCGGCGTGAGGGTGCAGATCTCCCCGGCGATCCGCTCCAGACTGCGGGCTGCTTCCTCCCAATCGCTCTCAAAGGTCACCGGCACGGAGATCTCGTTCCATAAATAGGGAAACGCCTTGCTGTAGTTTGCCAGGTGTTTGGTAAAGACCACCGAGTTTGGAACATGGACCAACCGGCCTGTACTCTGGTCTGCGTCCACCCAGTTTCCGATCTCCATCAAGGTGAAGTCGTTGACCCCGATGTCCACCACGTCTCCTCGGGGTCCGTCGGCGACTTGCAGGCGTTGGCCCAGTACAAAAGGGCGGCGGGTCACGATGAAGAGCCAACCCGCTAGATTTAAGAGGGGCTCACGGAGTACGATGGCAAGTCCGGCAGAGAGGAGCCCGATGAAGGAGGCGATCGACCAGCTTCGATTGAGCCAGACCTGAAAAAGACTCAGGAAGAAAACAACGTTCAAAGCAAGCCGAGCATACTTGTGTACCTGATAGCGGCGCTCCGGGATCTTGAGGGCTGTGCGAGTCGCCCGGCTGATCAGGAGTCGGACTCCCATGTAAAGGAGCAGAAGAAGGAGACTCTCTCCAATTCTCACCAGGATGTCTCTTCCAATCAAGGCATCGAGGGTTTCGAGAATTTCCCGAAGATAATCAAGTACCATAAGCCGGTAGTTTTAACAGAAGGAAAGTGCGACCTTCCTACTTTTTCGCGAAGCAAGGGGTGCAGCCCCTGGGTGCGCGAAGCGACCGGGATGAAGGAACTCAAAATTGACAGCCTCCGATCACAATTGGAGGGGGTGGTGCAGACGGTTTCCGAGCATTTTGAGGCAGCCGATCGGGCCCGGGATCTCTCCCTCTCCAGACAGCGAAAGATCATCAAGCACTGCTCGTTGAGCATTCGGGCACTTCACCGGCGGGAGTGGGAAGAGGCGGAGAAGCTGATGACCACCGCCCGCCAACTCTTGGATGAAGCGGAGAAGGCGGTTGGAGATTTTCCCGAAGTCTATTACGCCGGGTTTCTCCAGGATGCCCAGAAAGAATATGCCGAGGCGCGCCTCACCCAGAGTCTGATCCTGGGAAACAAACTCCCCGGACCTGACCAATTGAAGGTCGATTTCGCACCTTTTCTCAACGGGATGGGGGAAGCGGTGGGAGAACTCCGTCGTTACACACTGGACCGGATCCGGACCGGCGATCTCGAAGAGTCGGAACGAGTCCTGGAGATCATGGACGAGATTTATTGCGCCTTGATCGGACTGGACTACCCGGATGCTCTTACCCGGGGGCTTCGCCGAACCACCGATCTGGCACGGGCTTGCTTAGAGAGAACGAGAGGAGACCTGACCAACCACTTCGATCGCCGGCGGGTGGAACGGGCGCTTCAGTATATCGAATCTAAAGAGAGCGTTTAGTGCTGATCTTGTTAGTGTAACGAGCCTAAGAAATGGAGACTGCCATCAGGGAGGATCTGGTAAAGCGCAAGCTTGTTTCCTTTGGGCCGAAAAGCTGACGGTGGCACAAAGAATGAGAACCCGATCTTCTCGGGGGTAGTGCGGTAGGAGCGGCCAGTGGCACGGATTGTTCCGTTGACCCCCAGAGCGAGGGGTAAGTCGAGCTCGAGGTCGGCTACAGACCCTCTGACCCAACTAGGCACAAATCCAGAGGCCGGGTCGACCTGTTTATAGCGCTCAGGTCTGTTCCATTCGATAGTGTTCAGACTGGCCCCGGGGGGAGCGTCCTGCCCCAAAAGTTCGAGATTCGGACCAAATCGGAACAAACCATTTGCGGTAGTCCCCCGGGGAAATAGGCGAGTTTTTGGTCCGAGACTCTTGACTAGAAGGTCTTCGTCCGGTGGAAAGGTGAACTCTTCACCGGTGTAAGCAACGACCTCGATTGGACGTGTTTGATAATCTTGCGAAAGGAATGAGGTACCATCGAACTGCCAATCAAGCTCAACTTTCAGGATTTCCAGGATGGTCGGGAACACATCTGTCGACTGGACCTGTCGATCGTCAATTCTACCTTCTGTCTGAGCTGGAAGTTTGATAAATAAAGGGACGCACAAGATTGCGCCATAGTCTTCCGAGCTTATGAATCGACGGCTCTTGTTAGGAATGAAACGAGCCCCGTGATCGGCCACCACGATGACGAGGCTATCCTTGAAAAGTTCTTCGTCCTCTAGCTTATCGAGGAATTCGCCGAGCAAACGATCTACGAACGCCACCTGAAAAATGTGCCTCTGAAAATTCTGGTCGACCAGGTAGCGGGAGTCGTTCCAAAGTTCGTAAGTCGGCATACCGAGAAACCCGGCGTCGCCTTCGGCGTACCTCTGTCCCTCCGGAAGATAGCGCCAGGGACTGTGGGGTAGAACAGTATGAAGAAAAACCAACTGGGGACCCGGTTTCTTCTTTATGCGGGTTAAAAAATCTCGAAAAGCCTCGACTTTGCCTTTGTTTCCGGCCCCCGGTTCACCGACTTCCCCAAAGCCCGAAAAGTCGAATCGGATATCCGGCAATCGGCCTGTCCATTGGTCTGGCAAGGCTCCATGGATTATCAATAGAAATTCATCGCGAACCAATTGAAGGATTTGAGCGGACCAGGACTCAAGCCTCTGTTGTGTTCCCGGTGGGCTGAGGTTTGTTCTACTCTCTTCTACCAGGCAGTCATAACTGGTGCTCAGGAGAGTAAACAGATTCCACGGTTGGTCTCCAAAAGTCGGTAGCTGGTCAGGGTCAGGTGATGAACCTGTGAGAAGGGTGGGGACAGCCTTCACCGTGCTATCTGCGACCGAAACCGCACGCCGATACCAGGTAGAGGTTTGAGCTAACCTTGCAAAATTGGGGAACAGGTCGGCGTCAACCGTCAAGTCGTCCCTTAGAATACTGGAAGTCGGTAGTTCATCGAGCACTAGAATTATGATAGAGGGTTTCCCGGCCCTTTGGGAGCCCACTTGTGTTACCGATTCGGATGGTATCAGAGGCGTGGAGAAGACCTTGACCTGCCTTGCGATGCCGGGTGTGCGCAGAAAAAGAATCGGAAAAATGAATGCGGCAACGCCACCTAGCGCAATAAAAATGGAAAGCAGTTCTAACTTCAACACCGCCATGGCCATCAACGCGGCCAGTCCCAGCGATAGTGGGAGCGACCACAGGTTGCCGCTGAACACAAAACCCAACGAAGGAACAAATACCGCGAAGAAGCCCAGGGTCAGCACAACAAAATGATAATACGTTGCAAACTTGCGATTGATGCGTTCAGCTATGATTCCAAGCAGTCCCAGGATTCCCGGGACCGCAAATCCCATAATCGCAATCAAGAGCAGGATCTCCAGTGGTTGAACTCTGCGGGCTGCAAAAAACTCGGGGTTGTCACCCATAAGTTTGTAGAAAGGTTGTGCCACGGCAGTCGTCCAGAGGCTAAAGACTTGTAAGGTTCGTAACCCTGGGGAGGGCAGGCGAACCTTGTTCGAATTGCGGTTAAGCTCGATTTCAGGTTTCACGCTCAAGTTGGCTTCCAGTTTCTGTCAGGAAGGGAAACTCCTTGTGCGCGAGCCTCGGGCGAGATCTAAAAGCCCGTAGTAAGGGGTGTGGCGACGGGGTGGGGTGAGCTGAGATCGATCTGCACCGGGCGGGGAGGGGGAGGCGGAAGCACGGGCTCGGCGGCCGGTTCTGGATTGTCCATCTCCGGGGCGGTTTGAGGAGCGGGTGGGAATGCTTCTCCAGTTTGGGCTTCCTGGGGCGTACCGCCCCTGCTGGTGGGGTATTCAGGAACGACCGATTCCTCGAAGGTCTGGGGTTCGTGGTCTTCAAACTCGTACTCGTATTCGTATTCACCTGGAGAGTTGAATTCTTCCACGGCCGGGGGTAAGGCCCGGGGAATAAATTCGGGTTGGTATCGAGTGTCCGGGCGATCGTCAGGTATGGTCTCCGGGACCGGGCTACGCTCCTCTAAAAGGCTTGGAGGAACCTTATTCCAGCTACCTTTGTCAGTGTCGCCCAGGTAGATGGCCAGATCATCGTCGCGACCCTCGGGCACGACCCCGCTACTGCTGGGGCGCTTGCCAACCACCGCATGAACGACTCCATTGAGGCGTGGCACCTTGTTGTACCACACCAGATGGGTCTCTGCGGTATTGGTTTTATCTGACCAGGCCAACTGTTCGACCTGAACCCCGCGAAAACCGGAATCGTAGAGCCGGTCGGCCAGGTCATAAGCCATATAGGAGGGAGCCTTCTTGTAAAGGATACGGATACGCAGGTCGTCTTTTTGCAGCCAGTCCAGATCCTGCAGCAAGCGTCGTACAGTTCGACGGTTTTCCGGCTCGTAGGGCAGGATGTAAGAGATTCCGTTGGCGTCCACCGCGTCATCGCCCACGATGGCGGAGCTTCGCATTTTGGAAAAGTCGTACGCGCTGTACAGGTTGGCCAGGTCCACCATCTGCATCAAGGAGAGATCGGTGTCCAGATTCTGTTTGACGACTCGAGCCAGTTCGTCCAATCGAGAGAGCATGGCCGGCTCCTTGAGTTTTTGGCCGAGGGCCCTTACCACCTGTTGTTGGCGTCGAATCCGGCCCCGGTCTCCCTCCTCATCCATTCGGAAACGGGCATAGCCCACCGCTTGCTCACCGTCGAGCACCTGGGGCCCCTTTTTTAGATGGATGTGCAATTTTCCCCAGTTGTCGTCGTAATCCATGTTCTTTTCGACATCGATGGGTAAGCCTCCGAGAGCGTCGACGACATCTTTGGCACCGCTGACTTTCAGGATGACGTGATGGTGAATCGGAATGCCCAGAAAGCGGCTCACGGTTTCACGGGTTTGCTCGACCCCGCCATAGGAATAGGCGCTATTGATCTTGTCGTATCCAATGTCGTCGGCGATCAGGACCTGGGTATCTCGGGGGATGCTGACCAGATTCAGAAACTTTGATTCCCGGGAGAGCGACATCACCAGGATGGTATCGGAGCGAGCACCTTTGGTGTAGAGAATGCCCTTGCTGTCGTAGTTGTAGTCGAGGCCCAGGATCAGGATGTTGAGGCGCTCGGTATTTCCGAAGGCGCGCTTGCCGGCCTCTTCCTTCTTAAAAATATCGAGCGGTGAGAAGTCGGTACCACCCGCCTCGGCCACCGGCCGTACGATGTACTCGGTGTATAAGATCCCTCCCACCAGAGCCGATAGTCCAAAACCCCAGCACAGGATGTTCCAGAGAATGAAACGCTTAAGGCTCGGCTTTCGCTTGTGCCATCGGAGCTTGGAGGGCCCGGGTTCGGGCTGGGTGGTGGCGGGCTTGGTCATTCTATCATGCTTGAATATGAATCAAAAATTCCCTCCGGAGAGGGACACAAAGGTGACAAATGATACTCCAGGCATGGCTCTCCGTCAATCTCTAGAAATGACGAAATTCCTCACCCCAAAGAGGCGCCGGTGGCCCACGAGGTGTCGTTTTCGATGGCGTATCTCACGGTCGTGAGGACATCGCTGCCTTCCTCGATGTTGCTGATCGCCAGGGCGAGAGCATCATCGTCCTGGCCCTCGTCGTGGACGATCAGGACCTCTTCGATACCGTCGTGGATCAACTTGACGGCTTCCTGGAAGAGCTCGCTAATCACCTCCGCTCCTTGGAGGGAAGCCTGCTCATGTTTTTCATGCAGCGCGGCGAGGGCATCTTGGGCCCCCTCGAGGTAGTCCACCAGTTCCGGCGTCAACCGACCACCACTTTTGAGAAATTCCCCGATCTGTTTCAACTGTTCGATGAACTCTAAAGATTGATGAGGCACCTGCTAGGATTCGCTTTCTCTGAGTGGAGAGGGAAGCAGTCCGAGTGCGTCGCGCTCGACGAACCAGCCTTCGACAATGTCACGGCTTACCAGAAACATCCCCTCGGAGGAGGTTTCCTTAATCTCTCGGCCCTCCGCCTTTAAATGCGAGACAAGCTCGCGAGTGGGATCGAACAGCAGGAGTTCGCTCCCTTGAACCTCATGAATCACTAGAGCCTGGCGGTGCTCTTCGTCGCCCCACCAGCGGAGAGTTATGGTGGCCGGGTTCCCGCTGGCGGTCACAACCCTCTCAAGCTCTTGGAGATCGCGGACGGGAGTAAGCTCTTCCCCCAAGAGGCTTCGAGATAAGAGACTAAGTTCTGACTCGAGTTTACCTGATTGACTAGCCATGATCCCTACCTTTCGGTGAACCGCCTCCAAGGCCTCTGTTGCCGAATCCGGGAAGCCGAATGCCCAGAAATTTTCTGCCGCCTCCGCCTTCCTTGGGCAGATGCATCCCGTTTAGCCGAGAGAAGAACTCCTCCTTAGACATCTCGATGGTGCCTCCGTCGTCTAAGGCTTCCCGAGGCGGAGAGCCGTTGCTTCCATCGCCTCCGCGATCGAAGCTGCCCCAGGGGTTGCGCAGGATGACGGTGGATTCGGTCATCCCGACCACCAGTAGTGCGTGGGCGCCCTCTCCCCAACTTATACCGACCGGAACCTGTTGGCCCGCGTCCAGGGCTTTCCGAAGGGCAGCCTCGGCCTTTCCGCGCCCTTCGGCGGTTCGATTGTTCACCTCGGTGTAGTCGTATTGATCACCGAAGAGAGCGTCGAGCGCGCGCTCAGATTCTTCACCGTAGAGGCCCTTGTAGGTCGAGTCGTTGGGCCGAGTGTGTTCGTCGGTTCGGTTGTCGTACTCGTTCTCGCCGTTGGCGTACTCCATGAGCGCGGCTTGATAGAGACGACTGATGGTGTCGCGCCCACTCCCGTCGGAGGCCACGCTTCCAAGGTCGCGCTTGAGGATCTCGCCGTTTCGCATCCTTACCTCGCCGGATTCTGAAGTGAGTCCCACCATGATGCGAGCGTACTCGGCGGGATCGCGCGTGGCCTGAAGGTGCTGAATGGTCGTGGGGGCGCAGGTCCCCTTCCCAACGCCTTGATTAATCTGTCCGGGGTCGTTGATCTGCTTGCAGAGTTCGTCGAAGATTTTCTGGCGGTCCAGATTTGGCCCCATCTCCTGAGTGGAGAGAGAGGTGAGATTCTGCAGCAGCGTTCTGCCGGTAGAATCTCGGGTCATCAGCTTGCCGCTCTTTAGCAGCGCCAACAGGTCCGGATTGATCCTGGGCTCATCACCGGGGTTACGGGCCAGCGAACCGAGTATGCCTCCCAGCTGCTTGCCAGGGTCGGTCTGAAACCCCATCGTTCTGACCAGGCTGAGAAACTCGTTTTGCACTTCTTGCGGTAGCCCGCTCAGAGCGGCGTAGGCTTCCGGGTCCTGTTTTCGTAAAACTTCCCGGGGATCATGACATGAATAGTCGGGAGGACCTGGCTGAATGGGCGGTGGAGTGACCTTTCCTCCGGGTTGGTCGGGGAGACCTGGGAAACCTGGAAAAAAAGAACCGTTTTGGACCTGACCGATGTCGTCGAGCACCTGCGCTCTGAACTGTCGGAGTTCGGCCAACTGTTCTGCGGAGAAGGTACGCAGGCGCAATTGGCTGGACTCGTCGTTAAGGGCATCGGCGGGAGTGAGGTTCAGCTCCTTCAGACGCGAGAGAAGACTTGCTTGAGCGGAGTTATTGTCTTGACTTGATATGCGCATAGTCGAATTGTCACACCACTCAGGTTTGCGTCTAGGCCCTGGCAAAGGGGAGCGAAACCGCCGATTGCGAAGCGGACGGCATGGGAAGAAAATGGGGCCAACATTTCTTGCGCAGTCAGGCCACGGTGGACCGAATCCTGAAAGTCGCTCAGCTTTCGAACGCTGAGACGGTACTGGAGATCGGTCCGGGGGAGGGGGTGCTTACTCTGGAGCTGTGTCGGCTTGGCCGCCGGGTTCATGCCTTCGAGGTGGATCCGGAGTTGGCTGAAGCGCTGCGTCGACGAGAACTGGAAAACCTGGTGGTGCACGAGGGAGATTTCCTGCGCCAGGACGTGGCTCAGCTGCTGGGGTCCGATGCCGCTACCGAACTCACGGTGGTGGCCAATCTGCCTTATTACATCACCGCCCCTATCATGGAGCGTCTCTTCTGGGAGCGAATCGTTCCCCTGAAGAGGGCTATCCTGATGGTACAGGAGGAGGTGGCTCAACGGGTGTGCGGTCCGGCCTCTCGCCAGGCCGGAGCCCTGACTTACATAGCAGGCGCGTTTTTCCACGCCGATTATCTCTTCAAGGTGCCACCGGGCTGTTTCTCACCGCCTCCCAAGGTCGATAGCGCCGTGATCGAACTCACCCCCAGAGAGGACCCTGCCAGTGGGGAAGAGGCTGTGAGAACGACCTATGAGCGGATCGTTTCCAGCGCCTTCAGGGCGCGCCGAAAACAGTTGACCCGTTCCCTGCGGGTCCTGCACCCCCGGGCGGCGGAACTCCTCGAGGAAGTTGGGATCGATCCCAAACGGCGTCCTGAGACCCTGACCGTCCAGGAGTTCTGGAGCTTGGCACGGAACTGGCCCCGGGATGAGTGAATTAACCACGAAATTCCTGGCCCAATTGAAGCATGACATACCCTTGATGGCTCGTGAAGCCGGTCTTGCGGGTACCAAACTGATGGCGCTTTCCCAACGCATTGAAGCGAGCGAAGAACGCACCGACGTCCCTCTATCTCTGGACTCAGATAGTGGGCGCCTCTTTCTCCAGGTCAAGCACCCGGCGGTTGCTCATCTGTTGGCAAATCCTCATCGAAGGCGCTCCGATCTGCTCTTCATTGCCAGCAGCATGATGAGCATCTTAAATCGCGAAGAAGCCGATATCACCGACGAGCACGAGCGTGAATTTCACGCCCGCATCCTCAAGTTCGCTCTGGATGAGAGTCAGGGCAGTTGGGCAGGGGCGGTTTAGGGCAAGGCCTGATCCTGATCAACGGCGCCGGCTTTCTTTTGGCCTTTCTGCTGGCGCTGGTTGTGGGATCCGGTGAGATTGCCTGGGTGGAGATTTTTGGCTCCGAGCCGTCTCTGGGAAAGTCGCTCTTCTGGAATCTTCGCTTTCCCCGGGCCGTGGCTGCTGCTGCTGTAGGGGGCGGACTGGCTCTGGTCGGTGCGGTTTTACAGTCGAGTTTGCGCAACCCCCTGGCTGACCCATTTCTCCTCGGTATCTCCTCGGCAGCAGCCCTTGGGGCGGTGTCTTCATTGGCCTTCGGTCACTCCAATCTGAGGTTTCCGGTGGCCATCGTGTGCGCTCTGCTCTGCCTGTTGTTTCTGGACCGAACGGCTTATCGAAAGGGAGCGTTTTCTACTCACAACCTCCTGCTGGCCGGGGTCGCCGTGACCTATCTCCTGTCGGCGGGCACGGGGGTGGTCGTTCTGCTGGCCGACCCCACCCGAACCCGAGGTCTCATGTTCTGGCTCATGGGCGGCTTCAGCACTCTGGACCCCGCCTCCACCTTGCTTTGCGCTCTGGTCGTGGGTATGAGCGGAGCCTGGCTCTGCTCCATCAGTGGCAAGCTGGACGTACTGGCTCTGGGCGATGAATCGGCTCATATCCTGGGCTTGCGGCCCCACGGCTTGCGCCGTTTGTTGTTTGTGACGGCCTCGGTGGTGGTGGGGCTAACCGTGGCCACTGCGGGGGGCATAGGCTTCGTGGGGATTCTGGTTCCCCATCTGGCCAGACTTTTCTGCGGGGTGAGCCACCGGACGCTACTGCCTCTTTGCTTACTGGGAGGCGCCACCCTCACTCTTCTGGCCGACACCTTCGCGCGCACCGTCATCTCTCCCCGGGAGATCCCGGTGGGGCTTCTGACGGCCCTCCTGGGGGCGCCCTTTTTTCTTCACCAACTGCGGCGAGGGCAGGGCTTTTAGTCGTGACTTTTTTGGTCCGAGAGGTGACCCTCAAGAGGCAGGCCCGGGAAGTCCTTCAAAACCTCTCGTACCACTTCGAGCAAGGTCTCCTGACCGCCGTGATCGGACCCAACGGAAGCGGGAAAAGCAGCCTGCTGCGCGCCCTCTACGGCTACCTTCCTACTGCCTCCGGGGCCATCCTGATGGAGGAGAAAGAATTGGCCAATTGGGACCCTCGCAGTCTTGCCGGGCGGCTGGGAGTCTGCCCCCAGGAGGTTGAACCCAGTTTGGATTTTCGGGTGGAGCAAGCCCTGGCTTTACCCTTAGGGGGACAGCTTCAAGCCATGGAGGAGCGAGTCAAGCCCCTGGAGTTTTTGAGCCTGCCCGGGCTTTTTCAGAGAAACCTTTCGGAGCTTTCCGGGGGAGAGAGGCAGCGCGTTCGGCTGGGCATGGCGCTGCTCACCGAGGCTCCCTGGTTGATCCTGGACGAACCGGTCAATCATCTGGATTTGGCCACCGCCTGGTCACTCCTAGATTTTCTCCAGAAGCCCCGGGACGGGGGAGTGATCGTGGCCTTGCACGATCTGACCACGGCCGCCCGCTGCTGCGGTCGATTGTTGGTCTTGAAGGAAGGCCGCAAGGTGGCTGAAGGAGCGCCCAGGGAAGTCCTGTCCTCGGACTTGCTGGCCGACGTTTTCGGACTTCAGGCAGAAATGGATTGGTCGACCGAAGCCCCGACGCTGCGTATCTCAGGGATCATAAGATGAGCGACAACCTTCGAGATTTTTTGAAAGATCTGGCCGACGCCGGGGAGACTCAGGGCACCGGTTCCGGCTTTACCTTGCGTTCGGACAAAGCCCGGGAGAAACTCAAGAAGTTTGCCCTGGCCCATCCGGAAAATTACTTTTTGCTGGTCATTGCTGCCCTGCATTCTTTGGGGGCACGAAACTTCCGCATGCGGGTGGATGCCGATGATCTGGAGATTCAGGGCGACTGTGGGTGGGAGCGTGCCGGTCTTTCTTCTCTATGGGAGAAGGTCGCCGGAGACAAGGCGGGTTCGGAAAACTCAGCTCTGAGGTTGCTGGGCCTTGCTATTCTCACCTCGGTCAGATTCAGCAAGGTCGACTGGAGCGTGGAGAGCCGGGATTCGGCCGGGGGGTATCGGTTCTTGCAATCGATCCGGAGTGAGGAGTTGCTCGATTCTCAGATTGAGAGTAAGCAAGAGACAGGGGAAGCTGAGACGGTCGTGCGGGTCAAACGCAAAGACTTCAAGGCCGTGACTTCACGTTTTTTTACTCAGATCTCTCGTCGCCTCACGGCTGGAGACCTGGATGAAAAGAACCTCATCCGGCGGCGCGTTTTTTTGGGGGCTTTGAAAAGTTTTGAGTTCAACAGGTGTCTGCTCGATTGCCGCTTGGCCGAAAGCCAGGCTCTGGTGGTGTACAGAGTGGGGGAGGGGCTGGAACTTTTGGAGGGCAAGTACGAGTTTTCCGACCCCGGCGAACTTGCAATGCTCGTGATCCTGGGGGGCGGACCGAATCTTCCGGGTGAACCCAAGAAAATTTCCTGGCTCTGGCACGGACTGAGAATGGGTGAAGGCCGGCTCGGTCTCTCTTACAGTTTTTGCCGAGCGTATGTGGTCGCCGATGGGTTGCAGTGCGACCTCGGACTGACCTCGGTGGTGGATAGCTGGGCTGCCCAGAAAGTGATTCGTCAGGCCAGAGAAGCAGCCCGGAAAGCTCTGCAACTGACCGCCGAGCACTACCTCAAGATTCAACTAGGAGTTTGGAAATGCCGTGATCAGGAGATGGAGGGCCATTTGCTAGAGGTGGCGGCCCAACGGATCGATATTCGCCGGAGCCGTCACCGAATGGGCGCTTTTAACGACACCCTGATTCGCTGCCCATTCTTTCGTATCATTGAGCCCGACGGAACAAAGCGCAGGGCGACTCTTTTCGAGATCTGGGAATGGATCGAGAAGGGAGAGAATCCGGCTCTCTTTCGAACCCGGGAGGAGTGGGTGGAGGTGGAAGAATGGGATCGACCGGTCGTCATCCTGGCCGAGAAAGCTCACAGCGATACCTTGCTCAAGATTTTCGGTGATAAGGCCTTTCATTCCGGTAAAGCTCTGGCCAGAAGGTTGAGCCAGTTCAAGCAGGCTGGACCTTATGTCCCGCCCTGCGATGGCGACTTCCAGGGTCGCTTCGAAGTTGACGGCCAGTTTTTGAACTGGAACCTGGAGCTGGATGGAGGGCCAGGGAAAGTGGTTGGGCTGAGAGGAGGAGCAGTCTATTTCAAAGACTTTATCCCCAACCTTCCCAACGGCCTCACCGTTTACGGGGAGGTTCAGTGGAAGCCGGATTTTCTTGGTCATTTGGAAAAAACACTTCAGAAACGAGTGATCCGGGGGGCACTGGATGGAATCGCTCGTGCTCTCAGTGCAGTTAAACCTCTTCCCAGTTCCGCCGATCTGCGAGCGGCCACTCTGCTGTTTCGCAGTCTAGGACCGGATCAAG
>JBAYRN010000136.1:0-14301 GCA_041676625.1 Vulcanimicrobiota bacterium | reverse complement strand
TTTCCACCTCCTGAAGCGAAATTTTCCTCAAATAGGTCCACTATTCCACAGAAAATTCCACTCCAGGAGGAGAAAAATGTCCTGCGTTTGGCTCGGAATGCCAAATGTCCACAGGCCCTAGTCGAACGGGTTCAAAGAGGAGACCTCCGACGATACTACCGACAACGGTGCCTGGTCCGGGAAAGACAGAACTGAGGGCTGCGCCGACGATCGCTCCACCTTTAGCCCCTGTCAATGCTCCAGTGGCCGCAGGGATTGTGAAAATCCGGCAGCAGAGCTCTTTGACACGCTCAATAAACGATTAGGCTGCAACCCAATCTGTACTTTTGAGAATCACGAACCCGCCGGTCTCCATACTGCCAAGCCGACCCCGGATATCACCAGCAACGCCCCGACCGCTTGGCCCATGGCGGGATACTCGTTGAGAATGGGGATCGCCATCAAGGAAGCAAAGACCGGTTCAGCCAGGATGGCTACTGCCACCACGGAGGCGGGAAGGATTCGTAAGGAGCGATTCAACAGAGTGTGCCCTATGCTCTGAGGCACCACCGCCAGCAACACCAGCAAACCCCACTGGCCGGCCTCGAAACCGTGCGTCGGTGAATTGGTCAGAACCACACCCAACCACAGAGTGAGGGCTGCTATCGTGTAGACACTGGTCACGTAACAGACCGTAGACATCTCACTGCTCAACCGCCGCCCCAGCAAAAGGTAGCCCGACATGCAGACGGCACCGGCCAGGGCCAGGGCGTTGCCCAATAACGGGTTCGGCGCAGATTCCACCGGAAGCTCCGAGCCGAAGGCGACCACCACCGTACCGGCAAAAGCCAGCAGGGTACCGGCCCACAGACGTGCGGAAACTTTTTCCCTCAAAAATACCACCGACCCCAATCCCACGAAAATGGGGTTGGTGGTGACCAGAACCACGCTACTCGTGACCGAAGTGTAAGAGAGTGAGGCAACCCAGGTGGCAAAGTGTAGCCCCAGCAAGAGACCGGACAGAATCAGGTAACCCACCTGCTCCCGTCTGATGCGAGACCTCCATCCCGGGTCCACCCTTTCGGCTACCAACCAGAAAAGTGGCAAGGCCAGGGTCAAGCGATAGGCCCCTACAGTCAACGGCTCCAGATCGCAAAGTTTGACCAGAACCGCCCCCGTGGAGACCGCCAGCACACCAAGCAGAAGAGTCAGTATGGGACGCACCCGGAAAGTATTGGCCCAAAGTCGGGCGGCTCCCGCAAGCTCTGTGCTTTTCCCGGTAGGGCAAGCATGCGGCCAAGGTGAATCCTGGCAGGTGGATCTTTGCAAGCTAAAACGGGCTGATAGCGTGTTAAGTGAAGCGACCCGTCGACTCCGTTTGGTGATCGCGGTGCGCCCAGAAAACGAGATTGAGCAGCGCGACCTCTTCATTGAAAACAAGATCCAGCAACCCCGACTTCGGTATTCCCCTCCGAGCGCCGTGGACATGAGCCAGGTCGAGGCCCGCCCCCGGAGATTTCACTTCCGCTCGAACTTCGGAAAAGACTATCTATTTGACTCCCATCGGCAAGCTCTACGAAGGAACCGCCGAACGTCTGGCAGTCCACGAGATAGGGGTGCACGCCGTGCGCTCCCACAACGGTGATGCCCAGCCCTTGTCTCACTTCAGCTTCGGCTGGCCGGGTTATGAAATCACCGAAGAGGGTCTGGCCACCTACGCCGAGTTGCACACCGGACTGATCTCCAAACGAGCCGTGGTCAACTACTCCGCGCGGGTCCTGGCGGTGGCTGCTTTAGATCGCGGATTGAGTTTTCGCCACTGCTACGAATCGTTGAGAGACCTCGGGCTCGCTATCACACCGGCCTGGGAAGCCACCCTGCGAGCCTACCGAGGCAACGGGTTCTACAAAGACCACATCTATCTCCAGGGCCTGCTCGAAGTCTTCCAGTTTATTAGAGAGGGCGGAGACTGGGAGACCCTCTTCGTAGGGAAGGTGGGGTTGCACCACCTGGACCGAGTACGAAAAGACCTGGAGATCAACACCCTGAAGAGGCCCAGTGTCATTCCAAGTTTCTTAAAGCAAGAACCTCGAAAAAGTGAAATCTGGGATCTGGTGGACTCACTGGTCTGAAGACAACTACTTCTTTATAGGCACGAACTTCAAAGCCACCCCGTTGATGCAGTAACGAAGCCGCGTGGGAGGAGGGCCATCCTTAAACACGTGCCCCAGGTGGCCTCCACAATCAGCGCACAGGACCTCGGTGCGACGCATCCCGTGGGAGATATCGGTACGATTGACCACACTGCCCGGGCGGGGCTCAAAAAAGCTCGGCCAACCGGTCCCCGACTTAAACTTAGTTCCGGAGGAAAAAAGCAGATTGTCACAACCCGCGCAACGGTATTCCCCGTTCTCCTCAATATGCAGGCACTGGCTGGAGCCTGGACGTTCCGTCCCTTTCCCCCGGAGCACCTGGTACTGCTCGGCAGTCAGGACCTTGCGCCATTCGGCGTCGCTCTTAACGACCTTGAAGGGCGGCCTCCTACCCTCGTCAGCCGAAATCTGCATAATCGCCACCACCACCAGGAGAAGTCCTATCAAGATCTTTTTCATGGGTTAGTAAACCCTGTTTGCTACTCCAAAGTTCCCGAACTGTAGACCACCCGTTCCTCTCTCTGCTATAATCCGCTCACCTGCGGAAGTAGCTCAGTTGGTAGAGCATCAGCTTCCCAAGCTGAGGGTCGCGAGTTCGAGTCTCGTCTTCCGCTCCAAACTGTTCAGCCCCGGCTTCCCGGGGCTGATCTGTATTTGCTCGGCGTTGTCAGCAACCCCATAAAGCGGGCACAGGTCTACCCGCACCGCTCCTTGAATTTGGCCATGTGCAGATCCACGATCCAGATTTCACTAGTTGGTGCCGCGCCCAGAGAATCGCGGCGATCTACCGTCACGGATCCAGCGCGCGCGGTCAGACTCGCCCCGATAGCGACCTGGATCTCGCAGTGCTGATGGAAGACCCTCGCCCGCTTAAACTGTCTCAGGAAACAGCCCTGGCGGGAAGCCTAGAAAAGAAGCTCCGGCCCCTCCTGGATACTCGTCGCGAACTCGACATTCGCTTTCTAGGTAGCGCGCCACCCGCATTTCAATATCAGGTAATCAAGTGCCGCGCCCTACTCTGGGAAGGCAACCCGGAAATGCGAGTAAGATTTGAACAGAATTTGATACGAGAGTATATGGACTTCAGATACTACGAAGAGCTTTACCGGCAGGCCTTCGCTAGACGATTAAAGGAGGGTGTCTTTGGTCGTCGACCGCAGATTCGTAGCCAGACTTCTTAACGAGATTGAAACCCAGGTGGCTCTGCTGCATCAGGCGGAAGCTCTCGGTGATGCGGCATTCTCCGACCCGCTACGCCGAAATGGGGTCTATTACACTCTCCAATCAGCCATTGAAGGGGTGGTCGCCGTCTGTCATCACTTGATAGCTCAGTGCAACTTCCCACCACCCGAGAGAAATCTGGACACGATTAGCATTCTGGCTGAACATGGTGTGCTCACCGACCAGGAACTTGTGCAAAGGCTTCCTGCCATGATTCGTTTCCGAAATCTTGTCGTTCATCGGTATTGGCAAGTGGAACCCGAAAGAGTACGAGAGATCATCGCCACCAGTCTGCCCGACTTCGAACTTTTTTGTTCTCAAGTCCTGGTGTTTTTGGAAAACAACCAGGACCTTTAGAATCCCAACCCGTCGCAACTGTTAACATCTCTGTAACATCCTCGTCAATTGCCGATCAAGCTCTCGTTTTACACTGAGTTCAACGAAGAGGATTATTGAATCGCCTCGAGTTGTAAAAAAAATGTTACAGCGCAAGGCATGCTGCTAGAATCCTAGAACATAGTGAACCAGTATTGTAGCAGCAGGAGAAGGTCAGGAGGACACCACACGATGCTAGACGGGTTTAAATCCGCAACACAAGGGATGATGGCGATGTCGGTCAAGCAAGACGTCATCTCTAACAACCTGGCAAACGCCAGTACGGTCGGTTTCAGAAAAGAAGGGTTGATCATCTCTTCCTTCACCGAGATCCTGGACCGCGAGGTTTCCGGCTTGGAGCAAGCCAGTTGCGAGACCATGTCCGGCCACCAGTTGCAAACCGACACCGACATCCGGCACCGCTCGGCCACCCACATGAGCCAGGGTGCACTAAAAGAGACCGGTAGCTCCTTCGACCTGGCCCTCTCTGACGACGGCAGTGGGATGTTTACCATCAAGACCAATCGCGGCATCGAGTTTACCCGGGCCGGCAAGTTCCGCCTGAACAATGAAGGCTTCCTGGTTACTCCGGACGGTTCCCAACTGCTGGGCCACAACGGACCCATCAAAGCCACCGGTAACGAGTTCAAGGTCACCGACAACGGAGTGGTGATGGTTGACGGCAAGCAGGTCGATCGCATCCTGGTGAGCGTGTTCGAAGACACCGGCGACATGAAGCGCGCCGGAAGCACCGCCTTCAACGCCGGTACCCCCCGGGTGCGCGCCAAGAACGACTTCCAAATCAAACAGGGCTACCTGGAGATGTCCAACGTAAACGCCCTGCAAGAGATGGTTGGCTTGATGCAAGTGATGAGAAACTTCGAGGCCAACCAGAAGGCCCTGTCTTCGCACGACCAAAGATTACAAAAAGCTGTTTCCGAACTTGGACGAGTTCGATAAATAGCGTAAACTAACAGAGACTACCCAGTTCAGACAAAGCGTGGAGGAAAACTAAGCTTATGATGAGAGCACTTTACACTGCAGCCTCGGGCATGATGGCTCAGCAGATGAACATCGACAACGTATCCAACAACCTGGCCAACTACCAGACCACCGGATACAAAAAATCTAGCGTCTCTTTCGAGGACCTCCTCTACGCGACGATGCAAGAACCCGGAACCGATGCCACAGCGGGAACTCAAGTCGGTATGGGTGTACGCGCCACCTCCACCGATCGGCTCTTCACTCAGGGTAGCTTGCAGAAGACCGGTAACCCTTTCCACGTGGGCATCGAAGGAAACGGCTTCTTCAAAGTCAACCTGCCCGATGGGCAAACGGCCTACACCCGGGCCGGCGACTTCCGCTACAACGGAAAGACCAACGAAGTCACCACTTCGGCTGGTCATAGCGTGGGCATCAAAATCCCCAGCAACTATTCCAACATCGAAATCACTCCCACCGGGGAAGTCAAAGGTATCTCCAACGAGAGCGTAGATGGTAAACCCGAAACCCTCGGCCAGATCAAGCTGACCAAGTTCCTCAACCCCTCCGGACTGAAAGCCGTAGGTGGCAACCTGTTCGTGGAAACCGACGTCTCCGGCTCCAAAATCGAAGGCACCCCCGGCGACAAGCAACTGGGCCTAGGTGCTCTGGCCCAGGGCCACCTGGAGAAGTCCAACATCAACATCGTGGAAGAGATGATCTCCATCGTGCAGGCACAGCGCTCCTTCGAGATGAGCCAAAAAGGCGTGCAGACTGCCGACGAAATGATGAAGATGTCCAACAACCTCATCCGTTAATCGGGTGAGCCGACGCTAAGGAGTAAGCCATGATTCAAGGAATGAACCCGTTCGACGGCCCCGGCAAGCAAGCTGGCGCCGGTCCCTCGAAAGCAGGCGAAGAAGCGCATCTTCAAGAGGCTTGTCAGCAGTTTGAAGAGATGTTTCTCAACCAGATGATGAAGCAGATGCGAAAAGCAGGGCCCAAAGGGGGCATGTTTGGAAGCAGCGCCGGTTCCGACCAATTCGCCGATATGATGGATCAGGAAAGAGCCAAGCAGTGGTCTCAAAACGGTGGAGTGGGCCTGGCCAGCATGTTGTTTGAGCAGATGAAACAACAGATGTAGCCCTCTCAGACAGAGATCGACTGATACCCACCGGCACTACACCTTCGGTGGGTTTTTCAATTCCTTCTCGGACGGGATTCGAAGACCAACCCCTAGAACAACGCAGTATGAGCGACATCGCCGAGGTGTGGCGCGAATACAAAAAGACGGGCGATCCGTACCTCCAGGAAGAACTGGTCCTCAACTATCAGGGGCTGGTCTATAAGCTTGCGCATAAGATCGTTCGCAAGTTGAAGCAGGGCACCGAAGTCGAAGACCTGATCGCCGATGGCATGGTGGGCCTGGTCAAAGCGATCGACGCCTTTGAGCTCGAGCGTGGTTTCAAGTTTTCCACCTACGCCACTCCGGTGGTGCGCGGCTCCATTTTAAACGGTTTACGCCGCCTGGACTGGCTGCCGGAGCGCACTCGCACCAAGGCCCGCCACTTTCAGAAAGCCATGGCCGATCTGGAACAGGTCACCGGCCGAAAACCCAGCGAAGAAGACATCGCCAAGCACATGGAGATCTCCGCCAAAGAGGTCTACGATATCATCGCCGATCTCAGCTCCATGTATCTCCTCTCTCTGGATACGCCCCTGGGCACCGAAGATAGCGACGCTTCGGTGGGCGACATGGTGGAAGATACCGGGTTCGTGGCACCCGATTCCGAGTTTGAATTTGAAGAAGAGCGAGACGCCCTGCGCGCCAGCATTGAAAAGCTGGATGAGCGCGAACGCGAAATCATCGAAGGCCACTACTTCGGAGGAGAAACTTTCGAAGCCATTTCCCAGCGGCTCGGAGTGAGCAAGCAACGAGTATCCCAGCTCCATTTACGGGCTGTGCGCAAGATGAGAGATAGCCTGGGCGAAGTCGAAGTCACCCCCGACGCCCTGAAAGGGTTCACTCTCGGCTCGCAATCCGGCTCCGGATACGGATACTCGGAGAGTATCGTGGATACCAAGCAATGATGACATTAGCCTGTGGAATCTGTGGGGTATCCCTGTGGAGTTCCATGTTTCCCCCCTTCCACTGGTGGCTGTATCTCATCCCGGTGGCCTTGTTAGCCTAAGTTTTTAGCAAAACTGAACTCCTCCATCATCTGCAGTCCGAACAACCACAAGTGCGACGAAACGCCGAAGGAGTGATCTTGGAACTCGCCAAGCTGTATCAAGAGAAAGGGCCACCCCTCCGCGACCTCTTGACAAAGCCGACAAAATAAGAGAGTGTTTCAAGACTAAACTCATTGCTCGCGTCTCTTTTCAGAATCTAATTTTCTGCTAGAATAAGTAAGGGATTTTTAGTCCGGGACGGGAGTATCTAGTGAGACGTCATCCTTTTAAGCAACGGGCCACCAGGGCTTTTACCCTGATGGAAGTCGTCTTTGGCTTCTTGATAATGGCTATTCTGCTGGGCCTTATGGCTTCCAACTTAAAGTTTAGCGTGCAGAAGGAAGGCCCCCGGGGGCTTGCTTATACCATCGCCTCCGAGCTTCGAGCTGCCCGAGCCGAGGCGCAGCGGAGCGGCAAGATGGTGGCGGTCTGCTTTCCCAGTGACGGTCGCACCAATTCCCTCTCCCGGTCGGCTATCCTCAGAAAGGGTGAACAGAGGGGTCACGTCTCCAAGATCCTGGGCTTTGGTGATGAGTACGACGCCACAGTATTCATTGGAACCTGGCCCGGTGCCACCGTCGACAGTTCTCACGAAGTACCCATCAGTTGGTCCATTTCAACCTCTGACGAAATGGCCATCTACTTTCGCCCCGATGGAAGCGCCTTCAGCAACGAAATCCCGGGAGTCGAGGGAAACTACCCTCTGGTGATGGCCTCCAACTTCAGCGGAAACTTCAACGGACCGGACGGAACCCTGACCGGAGCAAAGAACCCCAGCACCGTCTGGATCAGTAAGTCAGGTTCCGTGAGCGTCGATGAACTCAAACTTCCGGTCGGCTCCTTGCCCGAGGGTGAGTCGAACCTGACCGTTGCCGAATTCGACCTCTCGGGTGAACCCTCGCCCTCCACCCCTACCGTCCTTTTTACCAAATTTCTGCCGGGAAAAGTCGACGGGCTAGACATGGCAAGCATCGGCCAAAACTTCATCAGCGTGCACCCCAACCAGAAGGACGGTGGGTACCTCGAATACGGTATCGCGACCATCGAGATCAAGGCCAAGGACCGCGATGGCGGCCCCTTGACCTATACCCTGGAGGCGACCGCTTCGGCGGGAGAGTCCGGCAACTTCACGGTCTCCAATCTGGAAGGTCAGATGCGCTATGTTTTCGACGAGACTGAAGGAGAACACGTCTGGCACACCGTGATCGCCTGGCGGCCACCCCCTGGCTCTCCGCCGGACTTGGTGTACGACCTGACCGTCCTGGTCAATGATCCGGATGGCAACAGTGTCGAAATCTCATCCGGGGCGGGTCTGCTCCCCAGGGTTACCAGTCTTCCACCGGCTCGATTGGTGATGGCGACCACCGACAAACGGCTCTATCTGGCCAATCTTGATGGCGCCAACGAAATTGAGGTCACCAAGAACGGGCCCGAATTTCTGCCCTTCTTCAGTGCCGATGGAAGCCTGATTTTCTCCTTCCACGACACCGGAACCGGAAGGCGCCAACTCCGCAGCCGAACGGCCAACGGAACCAGCAGCTTCAACCAGTTGGCGGAGTTCGATTCGATCGGTTCGACGGTCTATTTCGATCCAACTTTTACTTTTGCCGCCATGGTGGTGGCCGATGGATTTCAGTCCTTTCCCTGGCTTAAGGTTTGGTCCACGACGAGTACCGATTCGGACGGGAATTCTACCACCGAATGGCACAAAGCCGAAATGACCAGTACTCCGTCCAAGTACAAGCTTCTCATGGTCAACCTCATGAGTCACGACCCTCCGGTGCTGATATCGGACGAGGTGAGCGGGGAAGACCAGTTCTGGTGGGCCGGCGTGGAAAACCGCTTCACCTTCCGATACGGTACCCGGGTAGCGCTTACCCCGGTACCGCTGGGCGGACCGTTCACAGGGATCCCCGATCCTGGTTATCAAGGCATCGATTCCCCTTCACTCAAGTTGACAGGCCATCCCCCCGTTCCCCAGCCTGCCGACAACTTTTCCGAAACCTCCAAGCATCGTATTTACAATCCAGCCGATCCGAATTGGCTCTTGCAGGTCGACGGGGGGCGCCTCTTGATGAAAAACAGTGCCAGCGGCACGAGTGCCGAACTTTCGGCGGCCGGAAACTTCGAAAACGATGATCTGAACCGACGAACCCCCACCTGGTCGGCCGACGGCGAACACGTCGCCTTTATCGAAAACCCCGGCGGCAGCTCAAAGCTGGTGACCATGCGGGTCCTGAAAGGTTCGGACAACCCTAACGAACCACTGGAAGCGCTTTCCTCTCCCATCCGCAACTGTGAAATCAGCAGTTCAAATCTCAGCTCGGCCCAGGTCTCTCCCGAAGGCAAGTGGGTCTACTATCTGAAAGGTGGAAAACTCTTCCGCGCTGTAAACGCGACCGGCACCCCATCGGTCGACATTTCATCTCGGATCAGCGGTACCTTGAACGGCTATGTTCTCTCTCCTTAATCGCTTTCCGTGGCGCGGTTACGGACTGGTGGAAGCGATCCTGGCTTCCTTCATGCTGCTCACCGCAGTGATCATGAGCGTTTCCATCTTCGACAGCAGCTTGCAGGCCGAGGCTAGCAACGAAAAGAGGATCATGGCTGCGCTGGTGGCAGAATCTGCTCTGGCCGAGATCCGTGATGCTGCCAACAACAACCTGACTTCGACCGCCGGAGCTTATGACGGCAGGACCTGGACCGACCCCGATTATCCGGGCTTCCAGATCGAGTGCACCATCCAGGAAGCGGAACTGGCGGTCCCCTGCACCGTGCTGGAAACCCAGTACGACCGAGCAGCGGCCTTTCCCCAGCCAACCGGAAGGTACCTCACTTCGTCGTGTCTCAAAGCCGATCTCAAAGTGAGCTGGGCCGATGGACGTAATCAGAGCATCACCATCACCGAGTACATCACTAGCTTTGCACCCGCCGACGATTTTGCTCTCAGCCTGATCCTACCCGGAGGTAGCCCGGCTACCGCTGCGACATTGGTAACCCTCGCGAAGGATGAAATCCAAGAATTTTCGGTCATTGCGCGTTCCGGTGGCCAGGAAGTGGGAGATATTCAATTCAGTTGGTACGTACAAACCCTGACAGGGTTTGGCTCGATCCATGCTGTGAGCCGGGATGGAAAGCTTTGCCAATACCAGAATGCTTACCGCAATTTCGACAACAAAACCAAGTACTCGCCCGGTTTGTGCTTCCTGGTGGTGACCGCAAAGTATCAAGGCCGTGAAGCCGTGGCCCAGGTGAAAATTTCCAATGAACCGTAGAATCGGAGCCCGGCGAGGGTTTACGCTGCTGGAAGGCCTGTTTTCACTCTTTATCGTGTTTCTGGTCCTGGGGGGTCTTTCCCACACCCTCTCGCAGGCCGCCACCGTGAAAAAAAATACCAAGCACTTGGACCAGGCCACGGAAGAATTTCATTCGCTCTTCACCATGCGCAACGACGTCATGGCCGCTCTCGCCATCATCTCTCCCTCGGCCGGAGCAACGGCAGGCAATTTGAGACTCCTTCGAGTCAATCCCGATATGAGTTATGCCACGCGCACCGATGTGATCGGCGACCCCCTCAACGCCTTCGAGCCTTCAGAGCAAGTAACCGTTGAATATCAGGTCGAAGACGAACTCCTCAAGAGGGATCAGACAGCCCCCTCGGGAGTCACCAGCACCGAACGGCTCATTGAAGCAGAACTGTTGGAAGTAACTCTCAGTTCAACCGCGCCGTCTTTGCTGACCATTCGACTGAGTCTTGAAAGGGCGAGAGTTACCAAGCAACGCAGCTTGAAAATCGCGGTGAGCCAGATATGAGGAAACTTATTACTCGTCGTGCCTTTCTGATGGTATTCGCCCTGCTCCTCACCACCTTTATCGCCGTGATCGCGCTGGCCCTACTGGGGCTCAGGAAAGGAGGCTACGCAAGTTCAACGGCTGTTGTCAATTCTGTACAGGCGCGCTCGCTAGCCCGCTCCGGAATCGCCGACATCTGGGTCAAGTTGAGTAAGGACCCCCTCTTCCCCGGCGGTGCGGGAGACGATCAGCTTCGCTTCTCATTCCGGGAGGACGTGACCGATACCAACGGCAATTTCGTCGGTTCATACCGAGTGATCTTCGATCGAAAAGACCGGCTGACCCACGAAGTCCTGAGAATCGAAAGTACGGGCATCGTTGGAAATCTCACTGAGGAAAGCTCTCGACACACCATCTACGCAGAACTCTCCACCGTGAGTGGTGATTTCCGATTTAAAGTCTGGCAAGAAGGGACTTCTCCCCGGCTTTGAGAGCGTTCTTCACCAGCACCGACCCGGCTCACATCACTTGCAGCACGTCGTCTCTGGCTCGGTTCACCAAGCAGGTTGCGGTTCTCTTTGGCTCGGGGGTACCGCTGCACGAAGCCCTGGATTCTTTGACCCGAGTACAGACCGACAACCTCTCCATCTATGTCATACCAGAGTTGCGCACCATGGTCATGAACGGTCATCGCTTCTCCAGCAGCCTGGCCAGATTCCCCAAAGTCTTTCCCAGAACCTACATCGCGCTGATCAGAGGGTCCGAAGAAACCGGCGAACTGCAGTTTGTTCTGAATCAGCTTTCAGAATGGCTGGAGAAGCAAGACAAACTCCAACGGCACGTGAAGAAAGCCCTCACCTACCCAAGTTTCGTGATCGCCCTGGCGGCGCTCTTGACCCTGATTTTGTTTAAAACGGTGATCCCTCAACTCCTGGAAACGGTGGTTGGTTTAGGCGCTGAACTTCCACTCCCGACGAAGATTCTGATGAGCCTGGTGTGGCTGGTCGAGCAACCGCTGGCCTGGCTGCTGCTGGCCCTGTCTGTGGCCGCGGTGGTCTGGTACTTCAAAACCCCGAAGGGTTATCTACAACTCCTTCTGGCCAGCCACTACGCGCCGGTTATTGGAGGCATCTTGACCACTGCCGGTGCAGCCCGTTTTTCAGGTACCCTTTCCATGCTACTCCAGTCCGGGGTGGATGTGCTCAGGGCCTCCAAGATCGCCGCTGAAGCCAGCGGCAATCCTCTGCTTCAAGAAGATTCCAAGCGAGTGGGGCAGTGCCTCAGGGAAGGCCAATACCTCAGCGAAGTCCTGGGAGCGCGGACTTACTATCCCATGATCCTGAGCGATATGATCCGGGTTGGAGATGAGTCCGGAGAGATGGCTGCTATCATTAAGCAATGCGGTAAGATGTTGGAAGAGGACACCATGCACCGTATCGACATGTTTATGAACTTGTTGGAACCGATCATCCTCGCCGGGGTCTCCATCATCGTGGGGTCGGTCCTGGTCGCCGTGCTCTTGCCAATGTCCAGTCTCATCACCGCGTTATGAAAAAAAATGGTCTTCCACCTCCCTGCAAGACGGTAATGCAAGCCCGCGTACAGGCTCTTCAAGGCTTTCTTGGCTCGTGGAGCCGCTCGTTCAAAGAGCCTGTAGTTGTTGTTGCGGGTTCGCAAATATGTCTTGATTGCAGTCGGGGCAAGAGACCAAAAATGGCCCTTCCGAAGCACGCGCAAGGAGAAGCGTTGGGAGGACTTCACCCCAATGAAGGGCTCATTGCACGAGCTATTTTTAGGCAACCCCTGTGAAGGGCGCGTGTTCAGAAGGGGGGAGATCGGTGCCGGCTGTGGAGGCACCCTCCCTAAATCTTATGAGATATCGGGCAAACAAAAACGCTCACCTTGGGTGGTCTTGATCCACGGTGAGCGCTACTCGCTGCATTTGCTATGTTCGGGCAAATCTAGTGAGTAGCGCAGCCTCCGTTGGATTCGGGTAGGGAGCAACCGTTTAACATCGGCTGCCAGCCGGAGGGGCCTCTGCCGAGTGCTTCGGAGCTTCGTTTGGTATGTCGGTTAAGCAGTCTCATTGGTTTACCTTGATCGAATGTTGATGTTTCACACTCGAATATTACTCTACGCGTTTCAATGTACGACCTGAAACGAAATCTGTCAACCCTGAAACTAAATTTTTTCTAAAACGTGTACACCCGGGTGTCGGGATCGGGTACGAAATCAGGCAACAGCGGCCGTCCGGGCGGCTCCGGGGCAGCCTCGGCCGTGAAAGGTGTCTTCATGACTTTGTCCAGGTAGGTGTATAGCTCCGGATTGGTTCGTTTCAGTTCTGGATTGGAATTGCGGGTCCGAAAGATCTCACCCTGGCTGTCACCCGGAAAGGTGAGATAGGCCTCCACCGCTTCGGCAAAATACTCCCTGACGTTTTCCGAAGCCCGGTCGGTGGTGAAAACTTCCTGCAGACCCTGACTCTCTGCCTTTTGCAGGTCTTGCTCGTACAGGGCGTCCACGGTCTGGCGGTGCAGAGGCCCGAACCCTGGAACAGCCACCATCCGATCCAGGGCGTGGTCCAGGGCGTGCCCCACTTCGTGGAGCACCAGACGATAGTTTCCTACTTCTACCGCGTTCGCCGGCGTAAACTTCTCGTGCAGCAGCACCAGTCGGTCCTCGGCCCGATTGATGCCCAGCGATTTCTCTACATACTCGGCGCTGGTTTCGTGGGCCGTACGAAGCCGGTTTTCAGGGATGGGTTTTCCATTGTGGTAAGTATGGGGGAGGAGAAAAAGCTGCCCAGGGAAGCCCTGGTTCAGTTCTTGAAACTTGCTTTTCCAGTCTTCCAAATGCGCTTCAGGTATCTTTTGCTGAGCGGCGATCTCTTCGGGAGCGGGGGTCCGGTTGGCCACTCCGAAATGAAACTCCAGGCCCGCCTTTCGCAATTCCCGGGTGGCCTTTTCGGCAAACTCCAACAAATCGGAGACCTGAGCCTGGGAGGCCTGCTCCTGAGTGATCTGCCGAGCCCGCCGGATCTCGGCGGTGTACTCCTGGGCCGTGGTGTAGCGCAGAGCGGGTGAGTCGACCAGTGTCTGGTCATCATCCAGCACCGCGACCTTCACTCCGTAGCCGTCCAGCAGGTCCAAGACCGGCTGGGGGAAAGTTTCCATGTCCTTTTGCACCTGGGGATATTCCCCCGGCACGATGGAGCGAACTCGAGATGGGGGAATATTTGACGGACCGATACGCATGCTCGTCCCATGACACCATGGAAGCCCATCGATTTGGTTGCCACAATGTTACGAAACGTCTGTGCTGCGAGGAACTTTGAGATATAAGGCTACGAGGAGGAGTTCGAGGCCCTCACCGCGTCCTATTCGCTGAATCAAAACGAAGCCGCGGGTCGGCGCGAGAGACTTTGGCTTCGTAGTCTATTTCTTCCCTTTGCTTTTGGACGGGGGGCGCCAGGCTTGGAGGTCTTTGGTGGTGAGGCCGAGGGAGCGGGCTTCGTCTTGGAGGAACGATTCGTAGAAGTCGCCCAGGCGCTCGTCGGAGGCGGGGTCGA
>JBAYRN010000135.1:0-14401 GCA_041676625.1 Vulcanimicrobiota bacterium | reverse complement strand
GACTGGGCCCCCACCTTTTTAAACGAGGTGAAAGGCTACCATCTGACCCACGCGGGGGGGTTGACCGCCGGGTTTGAACTGGCCGGACTGGTGGGCTCCTTGATCGCCGGGATCATCACCGACAAGTTTTTTCGCAAGCAGCGGGCCCCCATTTGTGTGCTCTACATGATAGGAACCGCGCTTGCCATCGTGGCCCTGTGGAAGATGCCGGGCGGCTCGTTCGCCTACGACGCCGCAGTCTTGCTGGCAGTGGGTTTTATGGTCTACGGTCCTCAGTTTTTGGTGGGGGTGATGACCGCGGACATCGTGACCAAGCGAGCCGCCGCCACCGCCATCGGGCTGACCGGGCTCTTCGGCTATGGGAGTTCGTTGCTTTACGGCTACGGCCTGGGCAAGCTCGTGGATCTCCACGGCTGGGACGCGGGCTTTCAGATGCTGGCCGGTATCGCGGTGTTGGGAGCAATCTTTTTCGCTTTTTGTTGGAACGCAGGCCCCCCGGATGAGTCGGCTTAAGAAATTTCTGGGAGTTTCTCTCCTGGGAGGGGCGGCTGTGCTGACTTTCCTGGGCTTTTTCCATCCCCGCTCCTACCAGGAGGGAGAGCGGCTCGAGCCCCTGCTGGTGATTGCCGATGAAAGCTTGCGGGAGCTCAGCGGGTTGGTGGCAAGCCGACAGCACCCCGGGGTGCTCTGGTCCCACTCCGATTCCGGTAACGATCCGATCTTGTACGCCCTAGACACGCAAGGGAATTCCCACGCCATCTCCCTGGAGGGGGTCACGCTGAGAGATTGGGAAGCGGTGGCTCTGGGAGAATCCCGACTGTACATCACGGAGATGGGCAACAACCTGAACGCCTCCAAGAAGCTGGGGGTTTACGAGTTCCTGGAGCCGGATCCGAAAGAGCCGGGCCCCTTGCGAGCGGAGCGGTTCATTCCCGTCCGTTACGAAGACCAAGAGCGCTTTCCGCCCACCGACCGCTGGCATTTCGACTGCGAGGCAGCGTTTTTCTTTGAGGGTTCGCTCTACTTTATAACCAAGAACCGCCCCGCCTTTCGCTTGCTGGTGCAAGAAGAAAGCGCCCACCTCTATCGACTGGACCTTCAGAATCTGGGGGAGGAGAATCTCTTGGAGCGGGTGGACAGCGTGGAGGGGCTAGGGGGCTGGGTCACGGGAGCCGATCTCAGTGCCGACGGCAGGTGGCTGGCCGTTTTGGTGGAGTCTCCCCAGCAGAGCATCTGGCTTTTCGAAAGGCCGTCCTCGGGGGACCGCTTTTTCAGCGAGGCGACCCGGACGAAGCGTTACAAGTTTTATGAGGGCGGGCAGTTAGAGTCTATTGCCTTCATCACCGAAGACCAACAAGAATCGCTGGTGATGATCAACGAAGCGCGACAGATGTTTCGCGTAGAGCTGGCAAAATTCGGGGAGTAGCTGGCAACCCCAAGGGTGTCGCGGTGGTGGTTTCGAAGTGACTAAAATGAAAGAACACGATAAGTCCCGGGAGGAAAAGGAGAAGCGCCCCTTCTTCACTCCTCTGAGTCTCCTGATATTGCTGGTTGTTTGCGCCGCCATGGCCGCCACGTTAATACCCAACTTCATCCGGGCAAGAGGTGGAGGTAATCTAACCCATTGCAAATCCGAACTCAAGAAAATAGGCACCGCTATGGAGATGTACTCCACCGACTACAGCGGCAAGTACCCCACCTCGATGGCCTTGCTCACCCCGAAGTATCTGAAGACGATTCCGGAGTGTCCGGCAGCGGGGCGGGTTACCTATGTAGCGACTTTTGGCGAGGGTGTCGCTTACAACACGCACAACTTCAAGGATTACTACTTTATCGAATGCAGAGGTGACCACCACGCCACGGTGAGCGTACCGGAGAACTATCCACAGTACGACGGCATCCAGGGTCTCATCGAGCGCTAGAACCCATGCGGAGATTGGCCGACGCCCGACTGAGGTGCGTGACCACCGAGGTTTCCCCTGATTGCCACGCCGACATTGGGACCGACCACGCGCTGCTTCCCCTGTATCTGCTCAACCACCGGATCTGTTCTCGGGTCATCGCCACCGAGAGGAGCCCCAGGGCTTTTCGAGTGGCCCGTCAGGCTCTCTGGGGCCGAGGCGCCGAGGTCTTGCTGGGCGAGGGCCTGGCGCCTCTGGAAGGTTTTGAAGTGGGGAGCCTGAGCATCTGCGGGATGGGTGGGTCCAACATCTGCGAGATTCTGGGGGCTCATCCCGAGTTCGTCCCGGATACCCTGGTGCTCCAGGCCAATCGGGATGCCCACAAGGTGCGCCGGTGGGCCTTCGCTTCTGGATTTCACCTGATCCGAGAACAACTGGCAACCGGCTTTCAGCTTTTCGAAATCCTCACCTTCCATCGACAGAGCGGCGAAGACCCCGCGTACCGGGGGATGGACCGGGAACTCGGTTTTCACTTCGGGCCCCATCTTCTGCGCAGTAAAGATACCCGGTTAGAAAAAGAGCTTCAGAGGCGGCGAGCGCTCCAGCACGACCACCCGAAAAACCGGGAGTTGCAGCGCATCCGCCAGGCTCTACTGCTCTTTGACCCAGCCGATCTCTCGTAGAGGTTTTCCGGAGAGGAGATTGGCGGCGATCTTCTCCAGGGAAACGCCCTTGGTTTCCGGGACAAACAGAACGAAGAAGATGAAGAACAAAATCTCCATCCCGCCGTACAAGAAAAAGGTGTTGGACGGGCCCAGTCCGTTGAGGAGCTTCAGGAAGGTGATTCCCACGATGCCGTTGACGATCCAGTTGGTGGCCGTGGAAACGGTAATCCCGAAGTCCCGACCGTTGAGAGGGTAGATCTCCGAGCACAGGATCCACACGATGGGCCCGGCGCTCATGGCAAATCCGATCAAAAAGACGATCAGACCACCCACCGCGAGATAAGAAGCGTTTTCCATCCCAAAAGCCGCACCGACCGCTCCCATGGAGAGCCCCATGGTCACAAAGCCCGCGTACATGATCGGCTTGCGACCCCAGCGATCCACGAAAGCGATGGCGATGAAGGTGGAGAGCACGTTGACCAGTCCCAGGACCACTGTTCCCCAGAGCTGTTGCTCGCTGGAAGCAAAGCCCGCGGTCTCCAGGATCCGTGGTGCGTAATACATGATCACGTTGATCCCGGTGAGTTGCTGGATCACCTGTAGACCGACACCCAGATAGACAGCCCGGCGAAAGTGGGGGTTTTGTTTAAACAGACTGAAGCCGTTCTGAGGCACCTTCATGTCCTCTTTGATGGCCTCGATCTCCCCTTCGATCTCTTCCGGAAGCGAGCGGATGCGAGTCAAAACCTCCCGAGCCTCTTGCTCTTTGCCTTTTAGGAGAAGCCAGCGGGGGCTGCGGGGTAAGGTGAGAACAGCCATGGCCATGACGGCAGCCGGTATGACCAGGATGCCCAGCATCCACCGCCAGTGTCCGCCTTGCTCGCCACCGATCACCGCGTACTCCGCGAAGTAAGTGTCGCTGATGAAGGCCACGAGAATTCCGATGGTGATCATGAGTTGATACATACTCACCATTCCGCCCCGGAGCCGCTGAGGGGCGACTTCAGAGAGGTACAAAGGGGCCACGAAGGAGGCGATTCCAACTGCCAACCCCAGGAAAAATCTCATGGCAATCAGGACGTTGGGACTGGGGGCCAGGGCACAGCCGATGGAACCAAGGATGAAAATAATGGCCGACAGCATCAAGGTGCGCTTTCGCCCCATCGAAGATGAGATCCAGCCGCAGCCAATCGCGCCGAAGGTGGCTCCGAAAAGCAGCGCGCTGACAATGTATTCCAGAACCTGGTCGGTCACTTGGTAGCCCTGAGCTTCGTATTCGACCTGCAAAAACTGCTGTGCCCCGCTGATCACCCCTACGTCCAAGCCGAACAGCAGCCCCGCCGTGGCCGCGGCAAAAGCCACGATATAGACGATAGGCTTGACCGGTCCTGAAGGAACCTCTACTGAATCACTGGAGACACCACCACCGGCCAAACTAAAATCTCAACTCTCAATCTTTGTTGGGCGCCCGCCTGCACACACACCAACGATTGTCTTCACGTTCTAAGACGAATTTCCTAGGAAAGTGAGATTAGACTTCGTTCACCACGTAACCATTGGCATCAAAAAGTTTGAGCTGGGCGTCTCCTCGGGCCGATAGCGAGAGGCTCACTCGTAAGTTGCCGGCTTCGTCGGTTAGGCGTAATGAGGCGTTGTCAGTTTTGTCGAACCCAATCTCGACTTTAGATTTTCGGCCACCGTGTAAACTGAATTTGGGTTGCTGGGTGGCTCTATCGACATCAAGATTGGCTTTCATTCGACCATCCCTTACAAGAGCGATGGTGGGGTTCTGGTCCGGGTCAAGACCCAGCAGTACTCCCATTTTTCCTGCATCATCGTGAAAGGTGAGGGCCACCGCCCCACCCGCGGCGCATTGAAATTGAGCCCTGGTTAGTCCTTCGGTGTCGGTGAGGACAAACTTGTTCGCTCGGATTTCCGGCTCGCTGGGCTTTTTTTTGTCAGATGAAGCAACTTCGATAATGAGTTGCTGGGGTTTTTTCTTTCCAAACATAATGATCCTCAATTATCAAGTTTCGAGATCCGTATTCTCAGGCCTTCCGATAAGATCTCGGGTCCAAAGACCAAAGTTTAACGTTTTTGTGGCGTTCAGAAGATAAGGTCTTAGCAACGAAAGATTGACGACCACTCACAACTTACTCCAAGCACCTGCTCACTCGGGTGCTTTTTTTTCTTCTTACCCCCCCGGGCCGATCGGATAGGCCGGTTCTATCTTGTGGTGTCCCATGATCGCGGGCTTTGTCTTCTACAATGAAGCCGGAGATCATTACCATGGAAGACCAGAAAAAGAAATTGATTAAGAAGATAAAATCGCGCAAGCAGCGTGATGAAGTGACGGTAGCGGGCGAAAGCTCTTTCCCAGCCAGCGATCCACCGGCGTACTGGGCCTCTGCACCCAAGGAGAAGCCTTCAGAAACTCGGGATCCTGAGCCGAGTGATTCGTGATTGCTTATGCTACCCGAATTGATTGTACTGAGCTTTCCGACGACCTTTGGGGCTAGTAAGTTCCTGGAGGCCATGGTGCCGTTGCACGAGGAGCACCTGATCCGGATCGAGGATGCTGCCATCGCTGTTAAGAATGCCGATGGGCGGGTTCGAGGTGGGGTGCGCCAGGAGATGGCCGTGCACGGCTTATTGAGCGGATCGATCTGGGGTACCCTGACCGGGGCCCTTTTTCTGGAGCCTTTCCTGGGGATGGTCCTGGGTGGCCTCATCGGTATGTTTACCGGCGGACTGCTGAGCCAGGCCCACAACGGGATCAACTCTCGAGTTGTCGCGGGTCTGGCGGACCGAGCCCTGGAACCGAACAGTTCGGCACTCTTCTTGTTGGTTTCGAAGCTCACCCTGGACAAAGTGGTGGAGCGCACGGTTGATCACGACGCCACCATCGTCCGAACCTCGTTCTCGCATCAGGAGGAGCGACAGTTTCGTAACGCCTGGAAAGCCGTGCGGCAAGAGGGAGCTTTAGCCTTGCGGGACTCCCGCACGACCAGAATCTTGGATGAAGAACGAAAAGTGATAACGAAATTTTAACAACATTGAAACATGTTGGTTTTATAATGGAAGGTGCAGACCATGAGGGTAGAACCTTTCAAAAAATCGGGCGAAGTAAAACCCACCGACAAAGTGAGTAAGATTGAGCGTGGAGAGACCTCGCCCAAGACCACCAAGTTTGTTAAACGCGATGATGGTAGCCTGGTGAAACTCCGAAGAGTAAGGCGCAAGAAGAGCCCGGCGGAAGCTGCCGCCCGCCCCGCCCATCCTGAACAGCTTCAGACCCCCAGGGGGGTGACCACCACCTCCGAATTGGGCAAGCCCGCCCCTATTCAGGCTAAGCCTGAGGCCATCTACGCCAAGAAGGGGCGCTACCGCTCCATCACCCCCGGCACGGCAAACCTGGTGAAAAAAGCTACCCCGCCGCCCCATGCTCGCCCGTTGCACACCAAGGAGACCGTACTTTAGAGCTGGATTTCGCCAGTTTCGCATCCGAAAACTGATCGAAATGTTAACACCCACGAAATATTTTTTACAAGACCGTAAGCTTTTTTATTGAAATCATCGTGCCCATGGTTGTATTCTTTAAGAGTGAGGCACCTGACTACCACAAAAATGCTCCGCAAGGGACGCGGCTCGGCAAAACGCCTGAGCGACGAGCAGTCCAAGTTCACCTTGGCGAAGGCCAGGGTCCTGGCCACAACCGAATTGATGCAGCGCAGTGGAATCAATTCAGCCGCCACCTACGCTATGGACGGGCACTCCGTGGACCTCTCCGAAGAACTGGTCGAACAGAAGCCTTCCATCGTAAGCAGTCAGGATTGGGACACCGCAGAGCAGAAGCCGGTCAAAAGTCCCTCAGCCAACTCCGGAACCATTCGGGTTTGCTGGCAATGTCCCGAAGTGAGTACAGTTTTTTCTCACCGACAGAGCACTAGGAACTAGCTTTCTCGAGAATAGATTCGGCCTTATCCAGGGCGCTCAGAAGTTCCTGGCCTCCCTCCGCCGGAACGAGTTCCCGCGCCTTCTCCAGGTTGCCCTGGGCTATTCCCGGGCGGCCCAACTCGGTAAACGTCAGGGCCCGGTCGTGAAGGCACCAGGCTTCTTTGTCGGTCCCTCTCCACTTGTGCTCTACCAGAAGGTATTCCTGATCGTTCAGGGCATCCTGGGCTTTGAGGTAATCGCCTCGGCGAGCGAGCACGTGGGCCAGGACCCCGTAGAGGCGAAACAGTCCCTCGACGTTCTCGTTTCTCTTCAGAGTCAGAATTTCCACCCGCAGGCGGTTTTCGCTCCACTCCAGGTCATTTTCGTCTATCAGATCTTGAAACATTCCGTGCTCCCTTGCAGCCATCCAGGCCAGGCCTTATACTCCCAGGGTCCTGAGAGATCCCGACTATAGCCTTCGTGAAGACACATTACAACAAAAAAAGAGCCCGGGCCGATGAAATCCTGGAAGAAGGTGCTTTCGAGCAGACCGCTTTGCTAGAGGGTTTTTGCCGGCGCTTGTGCGCCGCGCCTTTTATAACAAAGCCGGACACCATTGCCCTCTGGCTGGAGTTGTGGCCCCATTTTAGTGACCAAGAGCGTCAATTGTTGACCGTTCTGCCGGACCCTTGCTTGAAACACGTGGAGAGTCGGATGGGGAAGGACAAGAGGGCAGAGCAGTTGCGGAGCGGGGCGAAACGTCTGATAGATCACGACTCCCGTCTTTTCTTAGAAGGGTTGCGGCTCTTTCCCCACGCGGTATGCCGAACGGCTGAGGCGATCGGGCCCCTGGATGGCAAGAGTTGGAGCGGCCTGGAAAAAGAGCTGAGAAACCATCGCCTCTGGTTGGTGAAGTCGGGGTCTTCGGAGGAAGAGTTTTGGCAGGCCGCTGAATTGCTTCAGGACCATCGTGAGTTGCCCCAACCGGTCCTGGACTTTCTCGATCATGAGAGACCGAAGGAGAATGCTCCGGTCCAGGAGTTCCAGGCCTCCCTTACCAACTACCTCTTGCGGGCGCGCATTGAAAAGGTTCGGCTTGCTGCCTACCAGCGACTGCGTTGCCACCATCCGGTCGGCTCAAACCAATGAATGTTTCGAGGGATGAACGAAGCGGTTTTCCGTATCTTGAGTCATCTTTTTGAAGGAGCCGAAGAGCTGGTCTGGGTTTTTTACCAGGTCCAGAGCGTCCGGTTCGGCATCGCCCTCTTCAAAGGTTTTTAGGATCTCGTAGACGGTGTTGCGCTGGACCGGCTCTCTTCCGGCGGCGCGGATGAGAGCGCGTAGGCGACCCGGCGAGAGGAGTTGGCCGTGAGAGGCTCCGGCGGCGGTAGAAATACTCTCGTTGATCAAGGTTCCTCCCAGATCATTGCACCCGGAAGTTAGCAGCAAAGAGGCGAGCTTTTCCCCTTCCTTGACCCAGGACGCCTGGATGTTTCGAAAGGTTGCTCCCAGCAAAATTCGAGCCAACGCGTGGACATGGATGACGTCGTGGCCGGAGGGTCCGAGCCGGCGATCTTTCATCTCTTCCATGAAGCTCAGTGGTGCTTCCTGATAGACGAAGCCGAGGGGCACGAACTCGGTGAAACCACCGGTGTGATGCTGGATCTCTCGCAGAGTCAGCATGTGATCCACCCAATGGGTTTTAGTTTCGATGTGTCCAAACATCATGGTGGAAGTGGTGCGAAGCCCAGTCTGGTGAGCCTCGCCGATGATCTCTTTCCATTGAGTCACGCTTATCCGCCCCGGAGCCAGTCGGTCGCGGATCTCTTGATCCAGCACCTCGGCCGAGGTGCCCGGCAGGGTGTCCAGCCCGGCCTTTTTGAGTTCCTCAAGGTACTCCCGGGTGCTGCACCTGGAACGGACCGCTCCGTACAACACCTCTTCAGGAGAAAAGGCGTGAAGATGGATATGGGGAAAGCGCTCTTTCACCGCTCGCGTCAGCTTGATATAAAGGTCACCCTCCATCTTGGGGGGTAGGCCGGCCTGGATACAGACTTCGGTGGCTCCGTACCTCTCGGCCTGGGCCACCCGCTCCAGGACCTGCTCGGTATTTAAGAAGTAGCCCTCTTCATTTCGGTGGTCCCGGCTGAAGGCGCAGAAGCGGCATGACTTGATGCAGACGTTGGTAAAATTGATGTTGCGATTGACCACGTAGCTCACCTGCGGTCCGCACTGCTGCTCCCTTAACTGGTCGGCCACCAGAGCCAGCATGCCGACCTGGCGGGGGGTGACCCTGGTCAGGGCAAGTGCCTGCTCGCGATTGAGCTCGCCTCCGGAAAGGGCAAGGCCCAGGGATTCTCGTTGGAGAGGGTTGAATTCGTCAAAGGGGTGTCGCACAGGTTGCTCCTAAATGTCGCTGCAAGTGGGGCTGCAGCAAGGGGTCGATCCATTCCTCGGATTCCAGGTATTCTGGATAGACTGGTAGGCGTGCCTCCAGACTAAATCCCTCCTGCAAGCACACGGCTTCCAGATCACGCAGGTGGGGCCAGGGTGCCTCCGGATTAATGAAGTCGCAGGTGAGAGGGCTGATGCCGCCCCAATCGTTGATGCCGGCCTGGATGAGTCTGGCGTGACCTTCGGGGGTCAAGTTGGGGGGAGCTTGGAGGTTCATGTCCGGCAGCATCAGGCGGGCTACCGCCACGGTTCGAAGGAGTTCCTCATCGCTGACTTCCGGGAAATCAGCCATTCGTGTGCCGTCTTTGGCTCGAAAGATCTGAATGATGACTTCCTGGATGTGTCCGTACTTTTGGTGGAGAGCTTTGATGGCGAGCAGAGTTTCTACCCGCTCCTCGATGGTTTCTCCGATGCCCACCAGCAAGCCCGTGGTGAAAGGAATTTTCAGCTTGCCAGCGTTTTCGAGCATCTCCAGTCTGCGGGCCGGTCGCTTGGTTGGTGCACTCTGATGCGGACCACCCACCCCGCAGAGTCGCTCCGAGACGTTCTCCAGCATGAGGCCCATGCTCACGTTGCTCGGACGCAGCGAGAGCATCTCTTCGGAGGAAAGAAGTCCCGCGTTGGTGTGAGGGAGCAGACCCTCGGCGAGACAGAGCTCGCTCACCTCCACCAGATACTCCGTGGTGCTGCGAAACCCCCAATCTCCCAGCAATTTGCGATAGCTGGGGAAGACGGCTTCGGGGTGATCACCCAGACAAAGCAGGGCTTCATGACAACCCTGCTCCGCCCCGATTGTCACCTGCTTGCGGATCTCCTGGAGTGTCATGGTGTGCGCGCCTGCATCCTTCGGGCCTTTTCGGAAGGTGCAATAGCTGCACCGATCGCGGCACAGATTGGTGACCGGAAGAAAGACCTTGGGGCTATAAGTGAGTTTCCCAGGGTAGCGACGATCTCGTAGAGCGGAGGCTCTACTGAAGAGTTCCGATTCGCCCTGGGCCATCAGTCGACAGGCCGTGGCGTAACTCATATCCTCGATCTCAAAATGCATCTTAAACTTGAGCCGGAAGCTCCAGGACGTCGGTTGGCTTCCAGAGATATCCTTCGATCAGGAGGTCGCTACCGAGGGCAGTCCAGCCCACGTCCCGCAACTTAAGGCCGTCGGTCACCCGGCTCATCCCCTGGCCGGAAACCGGAGAAGGAGCGCTTTCTCCTCCGAGTAAAACCGGAGCCACAAAGCCGGCCACTCGATCGATCAAACCCAGATCCAGCATAGACCCGTTGAGTCGGGAGCCGCCTTCAAGAAAAACCGTGTTGAAGCCGATCTTTCCAAGGATTTGCAAACTTTTTACCAGATTGACCCGCCCGTCTTCATCCTCGGAAACGATCACTCTCTGGCCTTCCCGAGCTTTCAGGTTGGCTGCTCCGGAACGGGTGGTCAGGACGATGACGCCGTTCTCAATGTCGTCAAAAAGCTTGGACTCTGCTGGGAGCCTTCCCCGGCTGTCCACGATGATCTTGGTGGGGGTTCGGCCGGAGGGGTTGCGTGAGGTTAGGAGAGGATCGTCCTTCAAAACCGTGTTGATCCCCACCATGATGGCGTCGTGGTCGTCCCGCTCCCGGTGGACCCAGCGCCGAGCTTCGGGCCCCGTGATGTACTTCGAGTCTCCAGTGTGAGTGGCGATTTTTCCATCCAGAGAGGCCGCGAACTTCATAGTCACGTAGGGGCGGCCTGCGGAGATCCGCTTGATGAAGCCCCGGTTGAGTTCGGCGCAGGCTTCCTGCAGGTCATCCTCGACCAACTCCACTTCAATGCCAGCCTCGCGCAACTGCTTTAGGCCACGTCCCTGCACTCTGGGATCTGGATCGATGAGCCCCACCACGACCTTCTTGATCCCCGCCTCCACCAACTGGGGGACACAGGGCGGCGTCCGGCCCTCCACGCAGCAAGGTTCCAGGGTCACGTACATAGTGGCGCCCCGGGCCTGCTCTTCGGCCTCCCGCAAGGCAAAAACCTCGGCGTGCGGGTCCCCGGCTTGTAGGTGCAGACCCTCACCCACAACCTTGTCCTGGTTGACAATGACGGCTCCCACGACCGGATTGGGGCTGGTACGACCCAACCCACCGGCTGCTAACTGCATGGCGCGCTGCATATGGTACTGCTGGTTTGCTAGAGGTCGATCCACGGTCCAGGTGGTTTTGCGCGTTTCTGCTGCTCTTCCTTCCTCGGGAACATTGGGGAAGTTTGGCGGTTGTACTTTGGCGAGAGGATACCGGGCACGTTTCGAAAACCAGGGGTCCTGGAAGAGAAGTCGAAACTTCTTATAAAATTGGAGGATATCTTGAGTCATTTTGAGAGAAACCACGATGGTGCGGCTCTTGGGGCATCGCACCAGGTCCCGCTAGAGGACCAACGCAGCGTATACCCCTATACCGTTCGCGGAGAAGCAACCATTCCCGATCGCAGCGAGATCTTGCGGCGACAAAACATGATCCACACCACCTACCTGTACCTGGCGGTGGCGGTGTTCGGCTGTATGGCCGGTGCCTACTGGGGTGCCCACTCCGAAGGCTTTCTGAGCGTCATGTTCTCCAGCGGGTGGATCTGGCTGGGATGCCTCTTCATTCTAAACTTCGTACCCACAATAGCCCTCCGGGTGGCTGAAAACACCCCTCGACTGGCCGTCCCCGCGCTGGCTATCGACGGCGCCATCGCCGGCCTGTGTCTGGCTCCCCTGGTTTACGTCGGCCTTCATTTTAGCGGGCAAGACGCATCCACGGGTGGGAACCTGGTCTCGACCGCCATCATGGTCACTGGCGCTATGTTCGCGGCCGTCACGGCCTACGTCCATATCAATAAGACGCAGTTTCAGGTAAAAGGCGCTATGGTGTGGGGCTTATTCGGATTCGCGATGGTCGCGGTACCGGTCAACATGTTCCTGCAAAGCTCCCTCTTGAGCCTTGTGATCTCCGGCCTGGTTGGACTGCTCGGCCTCTACCAGTTGGCCACCACGACCAGCCTGATCGCCACCGACCGCAACTTCAACAGCCCCGCCGCCGGTGCGCTGCTACTTTTCGCCGGTGTCTTCAACCTGTTCCAGGCCATCCTGAGCCTGCTCATCGCAGGTGGACGCGACTAAGACCAGCGTCTACATAGAGCAACGAAAAACGAGACCTTCGGGTCTCGTTTTTCGTTGCTGGGTTGCGCGGGCTGTGGGGCCGAGGGCTGTGGAGGGCAAAACTTTGCGGATTGCGCGGCGCTGAGCATGGAGGTTGTGGCGAGGCATACGGGCTGGTGTGACATGCTCAGGCTCGGCGTACCCCGCCGCAGCAAGTAGAAGCATGCAGCCCCGCGCGGCATGCTCATGCGGGTCGGCACGGCATGCATTGGGTTTGCGCGCCGCGAGTTCGAAGCATGCAGCCTAGTGTCGCATGTCCCGGCCCGCGCAGCATGAAACAAAAGCATGCAGCCCCGCGCGGCATGATCATGCGACACGGCACGGCATGCATTGGGCTTGCGCGCCGCGAGTTCGTGATTTGCTGAGGCATGCAGCCTAGTGTCGCATGTCCCGGCCTCCGCAGCATGAAACAAAAGCATGCAGCCCCGCGCGGCATGCTCATGCGGGTCGGCACGGCATGCATTGGGCTCGCGCGCCGCGAGTTCGCAATTCGCTGAGGCATGCAGCCTGGCGCCGCATGCTCATGCGAGGCGGCACGGCATGCATTGGGTTTGCGCGCCGCGAGTTTGCGAGTCGCCGACGCATGCGGGCTGGCGCCGCATGCCCCAGTCCGCGCGCACCTCTCCCACAGCATGAAACAAAAGCATGCGGCCCCGCGTGGCATGCTCATGCGACCTGGCGCGGCATGCCCCAGCCCACACACCCAGCGCGCACCTCTCCGCAGCACGAAACAAAAGCATGCAGCCCCGCGCGGCATGCTCATGCGGGTCGGCACGGCATGCATTGGGTTTGCGCGCCGCGAGTTGCGATTCGCCGAGGCATGCGGGCTGGTACGGAAATATCAAGCTGCGCTTTTCTCCAGGACGAGTTTTTCGCAATTTCGAATCAGATCAAGTTCCGAGAGATAGTAGACCGGTATATCAAAAGACTCACGTTTCCAGAAATCTGACTTATCGTTGTGACCGCTCCCATTTATCTCAATCGCAGACCAGGTTCCGTCCCATCTGAGAATATCGAAGCGCGCCGTTCGATCTCGACGAAAGCTAACCTGAAAAAAGTAGTATCGCTGCTCGAGAATTAAACAAGCTCGAGGCCTAAGGCCCACCTCTCGCCACCCCGTGTCATCAACAATTGCAAACGGTGTTCGACCGAGAACTGCAGGTGGATGCAACCCTGGAATTGCTCCTTTCGCCAAAAGATAAAGGATAAAGAGCGATTCCAAGGCGGATTCGCAAGCGATCTGATTGCAGAGACACTCGCATAGTTCGAAATCTTCCCGGGCAAGAACCAACCGTTCCATCTGGTTCACCAATTTAGGATAGGTTCGTAGGCAAGCTCGATATCTAATGTAGGTGGGACGATCCTGGTTTGCAGAAAAGATTTCTGGAATTGGGCTGTGCACGGTAGCATTGTTTTTTAAGTGTTTATGCCACTCTTTTGGGGCGACAGAGCAGTTCCCAAGCCCAAGGAAAAGTTGGAATTTTTGGAGTTCGAATTTGCTCGGGGAGCGGTGGCCGCATTCGAGGTTCGAGATTCGCTGAGGCTGCATCCCGCATTGCTCCGCGAGATGTTTTTGCGTAATCCCCTGAGACAGACGTTTTTCTCTAAGTTTGATATTAAATGGTTTTTTAAACATGTTCAGATCATACGTCGTCGATATTTCCATTCGTTTACAAATAATTTTCCAAAGGATTGCAAGGAGTTAAACAAGTTATTAACAGGCCAAAGCTAGGTTCGGAGCATGCCGAGGCATGCGGCCCCGCGCGGCGTGCTCATGCGACACGGCACGGCATGCGTTGGGCTTGCGTGCTGCGAGTTTGCAATTCGTTGAGGTATGCGGCCCCGCGCGGCATGCTCATGCGGGTCGGCACGGCATGCGTTGGGCTTGCGCGCTGCGAGTTCGAGGCATGCAGCCTGGCGTCGCATGCCCCAGCCTCCGCAGCATGAAACTAAAGCATGCGGCCCCGCGCGGCATGCTCATGCGGGGCGGCACGGCATGCATTGGGCTTGCGCGCTGCGAGTTCGAGGCATGCAGCCTGGCGTCGCATGCCCCAGCCTCCGCAGCATGAAACTAAAGCATGCGGCCCCGCGCGACATACTCATGCGGGTCGGCACGGCATGCGTTGGGCTTGCGCGCTGCGAGTTCGAGGCATGCAGCCTGGCGTCGCATGCCCCAGCCTCCGCAGCATGAAACTAAAGCATGCAGCCCCGCGTGGCATGATCATGCGGGGCGGCACGGCATGCATTGGGCTTGCGCGCTGCGAGTTCG
>JBAYRN010000134.1:0-14565 GCA_041676625.1 Vulcanimicrobiota bacterium | reverse complement strand
ATATGGCGTTTCCTGATGGTATGAAAGATTTCTTTGGTGTCTCCACGGTGAAAGTGGAGATGGACTGTCCGGCACAATTTTCTATCGATCAAGAGACGATCGATGGGCATGTTACCTTGACCGGCCTGCGGGATCAGGAGATCTCCGAGGTCAAGGTGGAGTTCGTGGAAGAATGGGATGTTCGTCGTGACGGTAGGACCGAAAAGACCAGCCTGGTCCGCGGAACGGATCTTCTTTGCAATCAGAAGATTCTGCTCCGTGAGGGCGAGCAGATCTCATGCGAATTTGCCGTGCCAGTGGGCCTGAAACCGACCATGATCGATGACCTGAAGATGAAGGACGGCGCCCTCGGTGTCTTAGGGAAGATGGCCTCTCTTATGGACTTTGATAAGCTAAGCAAAAAGGACGGGATACTCGGAGGGGTCGCCGAGGTGGCTTCCTGGGTAGAGCCCGAGAAGCCCAACAGGACTTACAAGGTGATCGCTGTGGTCAATGTTGTGTCGACCCACTTCCACCGCTTCGACCCAAAGTGTGAGAAGATCGTCTTTCGGGTGGATTGGGGACCGCTGAAAGGTCGTTCTTAAGCCATCCGCAGTAATTCTCGTAGCTCTTCGAGGGAAAGGGGACTGGCCTGCTCGTTACCTTCCAGCACCGATTGCGCGAGTTCACGCTTGTGGCCGTGCAGGCTCACGACTTTTTCTTCGAGCGTGTTCTCGGCTACAAACTTGTACACAGTCACCGGCCGCCGTTGACCGATGCGGTGGGCACGGTCGGAGGCTTGATCTTCGGAGGCGGGGTTCCACCAGGGGTCGAGGTGAATCACGTAGTCGGCTCCGGTCAGGTTCAGTCCGGTGCCTCCGGCCTTGAGGCTGATGAGAAAAACATCGCCTTCGCCCCCTTGAAAGGCCTCCACCCGGCGCTGGCGTTCTTTCACCGGAGTGCTGCCGTCGAGTCGCTGGTAAGAGATCTTACGCTGTATTAACTCCTCTTCCACCAGATCGAGAAACTGGGTGAACTGGCTGAAGACCAGGGCGCGATGATGCCCTTCGGACAGGCCTTCCACCAGTTCGAATAAGGCCTCGAGTTTGGAGCTTGGTAGCGCACTGTCTTTGAGAATGAGGCGCGGATGGCAACAGGCCTGGCGCAGCCGGGTCAGGTGAGCCAGCAGTTGGAAATTTTCTCCTTGCTCTATGTCCTGCTGGGCCTGGGTACGCAGTTGTTCATACAGGGTGAGTTCGGGTTCCCCCAGCGGAACCTTCAGCGTGATCTCGGTGCGGGGCGGAAGCTCGGTCAGAACTTGCGATTTCAAGCGGCGCAGCACAAAGGGAGCGACCAGACGGCGCAGGCGAGAACGGCCTGATTTTTGCTCTTCGTAGCGGCGGCGAAAAGCGGCCAACTTGCCCAGCAGTCCTGGATTGAGAAAGGCGAACAGACTCCACAGCTCCGCCAATCGGTTTTCGATGGGTGTGCCGGTGGTGGCCACTCGCACCTGCGCTTGTAGTTGGAAGGCTGCTCTCGCGGTCTTGGATTGCGGATTCTTGATAGCCTGGGCTTCGTCTAACACAGCCACCGACCAGCGGCGCTTACTGAGCTTCTTGATATCTCTGAGCATGACGCCGTAGCTCAAGAGAAGGACGTCACCGGCTTTGAGGCCTTTCAGTTCTCGGTCTGTTCGGGCTCTGAGCGTGGGTGCGAACTGCTCGATCTGTTGAGCCCATTGGGCCAGCACCGAGAGAGGGCAGACCACCAAATGAGGGCCATCGGCGCGCCGATGCAGCATGAGGGTGATGGCCTGTAGGGTCTTGCCCAGCCCCATGTCGTCGGCAAGACATGCTCCGGTCCCCAGTTGAGCATGCCGGGCCAGCCATCGAAACCCTTCGACCTGGTAGTCGCGCAGGTCGGCTTCCAGACGCCGAGGTATGGGAGCCACGTATTGCGAGCAGTCCTGAAACGTGGCCAGTCTCTCTTGAAAGGCCTGGTCGCAGCTCATGCCTGCCAGTTCCAGATCGGCAAGCGAAGCTACGGCCAGAGCTGGGATTCGGGGCTGCTCGGTATCGGCCAGATCGGCTAGCCCTTCAAGCTGTTCGCGTAATTCGGCATCGATGCGAACGAAATCGTTCTCCCCCAGCTTGAGGAAGGAACCCTGGCCCAGGCGTGCGGCAGCTAAAGCCGCTTGCAACTCGAGAGACTCACCCTGCTCAAGCTGCACGCCCCCTTCGAGGGAAAACCAGTCTTCCTCGCTAGCCTGTCGCACAGCCAGACTCAGCCCACTGGCCCGCCGGACTCTCCAGGCTTCGCCCTCGGGCCATTCCATGGAGATGTCCGCTTCCCGGCATTCCTGCAGCAGGTCCAGCACGTCGTACAGGGACTCCAGACGAAAGCTGGGTTCCGGCGGCAAACTCGGGCAGCGCTCAAGATACTGCTCGAACTGCAGTTGTTCCCAGTTGAAGTCTCTCGAGATCTGGATCACCGAGCCGTCCTGGGCGATGCGCTCCTGCTCTCGCCCTTCAAAGGCAGGCCGCTGATATTCCGGTCGCTCGGAGCAGCGCACCAGCCAGTCAAAGCGCATCCCCCGGGCGTGCGGCCGGGCCCTGAGGACCAATTGGTCAACCTTGAAGTGGGCCTGGAGCATGGAAGTCAGCCCTTCGCCAACCTGAATCTCGATACGATCAGCCCATTTGCTGAGAGCCGACCGCAGCTCTTTCTCTGCCGAAGCCGGCACGGGGGCGTGCTCGTGCAACAGCGGTGCGAGTTGTTTTTCCAGTGGAGAGCGGGTCCAAAATCGGCCGCTCTCTTCCAGCAAATAGTCTCGCTCGGGTGGAATGGCCGGCCACAGCTTCAGAGAAAGATGACTTCCCTGCTGTTCCATTCGCAGTTGTTGAGTTCGCTCGTGTAGGGTGATTCGCTGCTCCTTGAGGTAGACCCGGGGATGGTCCACCAGGGCCCTCAAAACGTCGGCGCTGAGCAGGGCGCTCCCATAGGAGCTGAGACGCACCTTACCGATGGCTACCCGGTCTTGATCGTTGAGGTAGTCGGGCATGCGCGAAAGCAACGTTTTGGCTTTGATATGTCTTCCGCCCAGTTGTTCGGGACCCGATTCAGGAGCGGCTTTCTTGTCGTTGTAAAAGACGATCTCTGGCGCGAACAGGTGCCAGAGCAGTGCGCCTCCGCTCTTGCTAGATTTCGGGGCCGGTTTTTGCAGCAACTCGGACTGGGTGTCCAATAATCGGATGAAGGTCTGCCACGGTGCTTCGTGTTTCGGAGGCGGCAGCAAGGGAGCGGTCGGCTGCTCCAGGAGTTGATCGGCCAGCAGAGTGAGTCCGAGCCCAGACCAGTAGTCTCGCACCCCGGGGGCCAGGCGCAGCTTGTTGCGGTGGAACGGCCGCGCTATCCAAAGACCGCAATGGACCAACCCTCGGCCCAACTCCTTCTCTTCAGTGGTCGGGGTGGTCTTGAGGCTGATGTCGTAAAAGGCACGCTCGAGTTCGAGCGTTCCGCTCAGTCGCTGGTCTTCAAAGAGGTGCTGATCACCCTGAGATAGGGCGATCAGGCGAGCCCACATCGCCACCCATCCGTTAAAGACGGGAATGTACTCTCGGCGTCGGTTGATGAGCTTTCTGAGGGCGAGATAGGCTGTTTGTGACTGGCCTTGTAAAAAATCCCAGACAAAGGCGTAGCCTGCTCGTTTCAGATCGGCCTTCAAAAGTTCGCTCACCCGCTTGGGGTCCGGAGTCAGCATGGCAAACTGCAGACAGACCTCCCGATTCTCCCCCCGGGCGGCCCCTTCTTGGCGGCTTTTCGTCCACGCTCCTCGCCACCACCATCTGTCCGCCAGCAGAGACAGGAGGTAGTCGTAAAGCGGCAGGGGCAAGTCGGCTAGAAATTCGTCGTCGGCAGAGGCGAACTCGTCCTCCCAGCCGTGGCCGGTAGGTTGTCTTGCGAGGGTAAAATATTCTGAAACTTCCGACCAGAGCTCAGGCAGGTAGGCCACACTGCGCAGACGAGTCGATAGATACTGATCGGGCTCAACCAGACGTTTTGCCGCCCGGATAAAATCTGCGCGATACTCGGAGCGCAAACCTAGGCAAATCTGATGCCTCTTTTCCATAGGAGTTCGGTTGTACTCGTGGACGAGCTGATTCAACTGGGTCGAGGTGAGCTTGTTCTCGCGACCCAGCAGCAGGGAGAGTTGCCAGCCTCCGTACCCCTGGCCATATAGCGCCAACAAACAACGTGCATAGTTCATACTCACAACGGCCGTTTTGCACAAAAGGCCTTCAATTCCTCGCCCCCGGGCCGGCGTGGCGTTGGGCGTGCGGGAGGAGGAGTTCCGCGGGCTCGGAATCGATGAGAATGAAGCGACGCTCAACGACCAGGAACCGGGGAATCGGACTGGCGTTGTTGTTGGCCCTGACTGCGGTCATACTGGTGCTAGGTGCCTCGGCCGTGGCGCTGATCGCTCAGCTCTCTCAACAGGTGTCTTCCAGCCAACGAGCCAGCAAGGTGAAGTACGCCGCCAAAGCTGGTTTGAGCCGTGCTCTACTGGAGCTATCGAAAGACCCTCACTGGTCTCCTACCACCCTGGTATTACCCGACGCCAGTCCGGATTCGTTCGATTTTCGCGACAACAGCCTGGGGTGCAAGGTGCAGGTGGTCAACAATTGGGGTGGAGCGGCACCCGTGTCTGCCCCCGATTCAACGATGGTTGAGCCCGGGCGAGTGTGGCTGGAGAGCGTAGGGACGCTTCATGGCGAGCCCCTGTCCGGTGCTCACGGCATAGCGGCCGGATTAGCGGTCAAACCGGAAGTGGTCTTCGACCTGGCGGTCTACCAAAGAGACGGAATTTTCACCATCCAGTCGCCCTCCGTGCTGATAGCCTCCTATCGTTCCTCGGGTGCAGCCACCGATCCGAAGGATCCGGCCGGGGTGCTGGAGAGTGAAGCCGTGATTCGGTCCGAGGTCGGAGTTATCATCAACGCAGCAAGCCAACTCCAGGGGAAGGTGCAGTTGCCCCGGGTGGACATACCGGTCGCTGGAAACCTGGCCGGCCTGGTGGAGGTAGTGCCCGATGGACCGCTCCCGTTGCAGTTTACCGAGCCCGAAGCGCTGCGCTCTCTGCCCCATCCTTCCCAGTATGGCACGGCACTCGACCTGGACCCGGGGCCGTACTTTGAAGTTAAGGTAGAGCCCGGTGGCAGTCTGGTGCTGCGAGGGGGCACTTACTACATCGACTCTCTCTGGGTGGGGGAGGGCAGCGTGGTGGAACTGGTGGACGTGACGGATTCGAACCCGTGCGTGGTCTACCTGGGCGAGATCTTCGATGTGGGCCCGGATGCGGAGATCAACTGGCAGCGTGCTCCCGCTCTTCTCCAGCTCTACTCCACAGACCGGGACAACTGGGGAGCCGACCAATTCATCCTGGGTAATAACAGTCGCAGTAGTTTCGTTATCGCCAGTGACGTTCTGGAGTTGGCCCTGGGAGAAGGGGCCGTCTTGTACGGCGCGGTGGATGCTCGACTCGTGACCTGGGCTGCAGGTGCGCGGCTGATTTTTGATGAGAACCTGATCGGCCAGGTTCTCGACGGCGATCCGGAATGGGTTCTGGTCAGTGAAACCGACTAGGGCGCTTGGATTCTCCCTGCTTGAAGTGATCCTGGGTGGCCTGATCATGGGGGCCGCTCTCACCGGGATGGCCACGCTCTGGATGACCCATCAGCGGGTGTTGCGAGAGTCTCGGGACCGCCTGATGGCCACCTTCATTTTGCAATCGGAGATGGAGCGATGCCTGGCTCAAGGGTTTCACAGCATTCCTGCGGTGGCTGCTGAAGACCCGCAGGAAGTGGTGACCGAGCGTACCTTTGGGACAACCCGGGGTACGAACACGACGACCACCAGTTTTCTGACCGACGTCTTTTTCGAGAATAATGGTGACGAAACCATGCGCCGGGTCTGGGTAACGGTCACTTATGAAGATTCCCGCCACGGTTTGCGAACTTTGGAGCTGGAGACCTTTGTTTTCAAGAACGAATAAGGGCCACTCTCTGGCCGAGTTGGTGGTGGCCTCCGGGCTCCTTTTCGCTATGGTCGCAGGGGTCGCACTGGTCTTCCAGGCCAGTATTCATTACTACCGCCGGAGCTCGGCTCAAGTCGAGATCGAGCAACGGGCGCTGACCAGCCTGCGTCACCTGAGCCGGGAGCTTTCCGAGGCCGCCGCGACCTCCCTGGTGGTGGGAAACGAAGGGGTCGTCTTCGCCAGTCCACGAGACAGCGCCGGCAAGATCCGAAACGATAGTGACGGGCGTCCGCTATGGCACGCGATGGTCTGCTACCAGCGCAGCCCCTCCGCTGGAACCGACTGTCTCTTGCGGCAAGAGAGCGTTTTGCCAACTCCGGTCACGGAGCCACCGAACCCCCTGGATTTCTCTCCCGTGCGCGACGTGGAATGGTTCCGCACCTCCTCGGGTTTGGCTGGACGGGTCATCGCCCGGGATGTCGATGCGTTTGAGGTGGTACGCGAAACGCTGAATAGTGGACTGACCCGGAGTGAAGTCCTGCTGGTGGAACTCACCGCCGGCTCTCGTGACCACGGCGAACGAAACATCTTCTCGGTGAAGCTACAGACCCGCGTTTTCCCACGAAACTAGTTTTTAAGGGTCGTGTTAACAATTTGTACACCCATTAATCCCCGGGTAACTCTAACGTAGAAGGCGTGATAACGCTCAAACCCATCTCTCTAGCCCCTCTGCATCAACCGGCCCAGAAGCTTCCGGCTGCCCCTTCCGGGACCCCCGGCGATGTCTTCATCCCCACCAACGGAGTGGAGCCCCGTGCCGACCTTCTGTTTAAAAAGGCCCATCAGACCTTCCAATCCCAACAAGCCGAACAGGTGGAAGAGCTGGTCAGCAACTTTCCGGGTCGAAACGGCTACGACGTCAATTTCTTGGGCCGGTCCCTCCCTCTCCCCACGATCGCTCCAGAGTTGCGGGACAAGGTGGCTCCACTTTTGGCCAACCCTAACGAGAGCGAACTCACGTACACCAATTTTTCCATCGTTATGAATAAGGAGCGGCGTCAACCGTTTTTCACCGCTGTGAACATCGATGGTGCCCAGATCAAGGATGTACCCCGGGATGGAAAATGGGGTATCGATGGCAGGATCGCTCGGGAGCACCAACTGGGTAACGAAGCTTACCGAAGCAACCCCATCGATAGGGGTCACATGGTTCGCCGCCGCGATCCCGCCTGGGGCTCGAATGCGCACCAGGCTAGCAACGATACTTTCGCCTACACCAACGCCGGCTTGCAGCACGGCAGCCTGAACCAGAAGACCTGGCTGGACCTGGAGAACCACATCTTGGATACGGCCCGTTCCAAAGAGATGAAGCTGACGGTACTGACCGGTCCGGTACTGCGGGAGAGCGACCCGTCTTTCGATAACCGCGGTAGGCTCAAGCCGCCCACTCAAATGCCCCAGGAGTTCTGGAAGGTCGTGGTTTGGAACGACCCCCAGGAAGGGCTCAAGGGCTCTGCCTTCGTTCTTTCTCAGGCCGACTACGTGGCTCGGGAAACACCCTTCAAGAGCGACTTCGATTCCGGTCAGTTTGCCGTCTATCAGGTCCCTCTCAAGGAGTTGGAAGATTCCACCGGATTGAGCTTCGGGCCACTGGCTGAAACGGCCTCGGGGGCCCGACGGATTGATGACCCCGGTACCGCGAACTTGCCCGGGCATTCCGCCTGACGCATAGTGCCCGAACTTTTCGACGAGGAACACGCTTCTCATTACGACCAGAGCTGGGTTCGTCTGGCTCCTCTCCAGTTGGCACTTTACCACCTGACCCGCGAGCTTTTTTCAGCGTTCCCAGGCGATGCTCGAGTTCTCTGCGTAGGAGCGGGTACCGGCCGGGAGCTTCTTTTTCTGGCGGAGCAGTTTCCCGGGTGGCGTTTCACAGTGGTGGAACCGTCCGCCCCCATGCTGAAGATCTGTCGCCACAAGGCGACCCATCTCCAGCAGCGCTGCAAATTCCACCAGGGCTATCTGGACTCTTTACCCGATACCGAGCCGTTTGCAGCAGCCACCACGATCCTGGTCTCCCATTTCGTGGAAACCCCACAGAAGCTACCGTTTTATAAGGAAGTAGCACGCCGGCTGCAGCCAGGAGGCCGCCTGGTGAGCGCGGACCTGATGGACTATCCGGAACTCCTCGACCCCTGGTTCCAGTTGATGTCTCAGGGCGCTTTGCCCCCCGAAAAGCTGCAAGAACAACGTCGATACTTCGCGCAGTCCGTCCATCGACTGGACGAAGTCGCGATGAAGTCGCTCCTGCAAAAGTCCGGCTTTGTCGAGCCCAGGCTCTTCTACAAAGCTTGTCTCATAGGCGGATGGGTGGCCGAGCGAGCCGAGGAGTAAGATTTTATCATGCCCAGGGCAGGACGCACCCAATTCTGCGCCAACGGTGTACCGATGAAGTCAAACAAGGTATTACGGGGATTAAGTATTTTAGTGGCGGCCGGTCTTCTAGCCTCGGGTTGCGGGACAACCCGGCCTGATGCGGTGGCTGGGGAGCCGATAACCAGGCAGCCCACTCGCACCTATCAGGTCCTCAAGCAAGATATCCTGATCAACGCCGATCTGTGGGACCACGAGCCCAAGATGCTGGCGGCCGGTCTTGGCTTCACGGGGATCATCGGTGTACCGGGTCTCGATGTCGACCAACCAGAGGAGAGCGAGCAGTTGGCCCGCGAGGCCGGCGGTACCTGGAATATCGTGGAGTGTGCTGAAGCCACCCTGGGCAACTTTACCTCAGCCGTAACCCCTCTGGGGGTGGCCGCCACTTACGGATTTCCGGTCATCTTTTCCGATGGCCTGCCGGTGGAGTTTACCTGGCCGGTTCGACCGAGCACCCTCGATCCCACCGATTTCGTGGTGATCCTCAACACCGGTGAACGAGTCACTCCCCAGGTCTGTTCGATCATGCCCAACGCTGATTTCAACGAGCGTGCGGTGGCTGTCTTGTTCGGAAAGTTTGGCAATCGGATAAGCCCCGACCGGACTGAGGCCGTCTATCCGGTTCGGGTCGAAGTTGTCGAGGATGCCACTCCCCTGCAGTTGGTGGGTCCAGGACCGAGCTTCGTGAGCGCGGTGGGAATGGGTGTGGATTGTCCGGGTAGCCCTTACACCGACCCCGATGTGCCCCCGGAAGAGCGCGGTGGACCTCGCCTGGTAGGCGCTAAACTCTCGATCATGGCGGCCGAAGGAGACGGTGCTCCGGCCTTCTTAAATCAACCCCCGAACGACGGCATCACGCTTTACGGCGACCAGGCCCAGTATCGGTTGCGAGTGTTCACCTCCGGTGGTTTCTCTCCTGATGGGGTGAGGGGGATCTATCCTACCGAGTTCTCCCGATATTTCCGGTTAAGAGCAGAGACCGCCTCGGGTCCTGTCTTGTTGACCGAAACCGGAGTCGATTACTTGCTCGACGGTCATCAGGTCCGGGTCGTGGGCTTGGCCGAACTGGGTGCTGTTCAGACCTCCTACGATGATTGCTACGCCGAAGATCAGGACAATCAGATCGACATCATCCTGGCTGGAGATGTCGAAGGGATGCGCCTGATCACCGAAGTAGAGGTGCCCTCGGTGGCTCCCTATTCACCCCTCTACAATCCCGGAGGGCCGGGCAACAACCCCACCCCCGGCGTGCGCTACTCCGCTCCCAGTCCCCCTCACCAACAGAAAGTCCTCATGGCCATCGACGATCCCATGACCGTGACCTACATCGACCCGGCTTTGGAGGACCTGAGCGGCGGTTTACCGTGATGCCAGTATGACAGGTTATACTCTACTCGTCGCGAAAAAAATTACTGGATGGAATGTCAAAGCTGCGGCTCGCCTCTAAGTCACCCTACCGCTACCTGCGCATTTTGTGGCAGCAGAAGCACCTCCCTACCCGCCGCTGAGGTTCCAGTCCAGCATCAGCGAGGTGAGGGCCGTACGCTCACCAAGACCTACGATGATTCGCTCCTCTCCATTCAGGCGGGTATTGATCATAGTGCTCAGGCTCATCGTGCCGAGAAGCGCCGCCACAGGATTGGCCTACTGATACTCTTTGTGGTGGTCGCCATTCCCTCGCTCTTTTTGCTTTATTTAGGTGTGAGTGCTCTACCGGATTCCGGCGATTACGAAGAATACCTCAGTGCCGGATTGGCCGCCATTCAAAAGGGTGATTACTTGCAAGGGCACAAACTGCTCGTGCTGGCTACAATCGAACGTCCGGATTCTCCGGAGGCTCGCTTCCACTCCGGTTCCGCGTTCTACGCCGAGGTGCTCGAGAAGCCGCATCTCAAACCCAGCGAGAGAGAAAAGCGCCTCGCTGGAGTACATCGTGAAATGCACTTCATTCTGGGAGTCCAACCGAACGATCCTCGGGCCAATTTCCTCATGGGGCTTTATCGCTATGAAATAGGGAAGGTTCCTGAAGCGGTAACCGCTCTGAATACCAGTCTTGAACATATCGAGGAAATTCCTGATAAGAAGGTGCGCGAGCGCTACTCGAAAGCCGCGTCCGCCATTCTGGGGAAGCTCCAGGCAAACCCCGCTGAGAAACTGCTCCTTTACTCTCAAGCTGACGATACTCTTGCCGAAGAGCAGAAGGAAGGGATCGAGGTTCCGTTCGGTCGATGAAGTGCGTGAGCTGCGGTGCAAACTTGTCGCCGGGTGTGGACGTGTGCCGACACTGCAACACTCTCAACGACACGGACTTTCGCCTACTCGGTCAGGCCCGCGTGGGCTCTGCGGCGTCGGTGAGTGAAGAGACGGCATGCCCCCGCTGCCACAAACCTCTCATTTTTTTAAATATTCAGATGGGGGAGACCTATCCGGTTCATCGATGTAAGGGCTGCCTGGGCACGTTTTTTCCCTCGAGCGATCTAAATCGACTGGCCAATAACGTGGCCCAGGGAAAAGGCATGGATCGGGAGCGCTTGGCCCAACTCTGCAGCGAGACCCCGCGGGAGATCTGGCCCATCACCTATATTCCCTGTCCTAGCTGTCAACAGATGATGTTGCGGGAAATGTTCGGTGAGACTTCCGGCGTGGTGTGTGATCGATGCAACGAACACGGGGTCTGGCTCGACGGAGGAGAACTCGGGAGGCTGCTCAGTTGGGCTCGTGCTCGAGGGTTCGAATCTCCTTCCGAGTCGTCCCCTGGTGAAGGGAAGAGCTTAAGCCACAACGAGCAACTTATTACCCGTTTCTACCAGGCCTTTCAGAACAAAGATCACCGCTCCATGGCGGCCTGCTACCACCCCCAGGTGGTATTCGGCGATCCGGCTTTTCCCCGCCTCGAGGGATGGCGAGCGAGCGCCATGTGGATGATGTTGTGCGAGAGAGGTAAAGATCTTGAGTTGCAGTTTCGCAACGTCCGAGCAAGCGAGATCGAGGGCGAAGCTTTCTGGGAGGCTTGGTACACCTTCGGCAAATCCGGGCCCGTGGTACATAACCAGATCTACGCACTTTTCAATTTCCGTGACGGTCTGATCGTAGAGCACCGGGACCGATTCGATATGAAGAAATGGATGGCAGCGGCGCTGGGATTTAAAGGCAAGCTCCTGGGTCTTCTGCCGCCAGGTCGAAGATTCGTGCAGAAGCAGGCGCTACGCGGCCTGGAAAATTTCATCGCAGCCAGGAAGCTAAAAGCGAGTGACTTTCCCAATGGGTGATCGTCAGTTTAGGCCGGAAAACAAGTCGCAAAGCCGTCGGCTAAGTCTTCAGCGCTGACAAAGCACGCTTCGTGAGAGTTAGGGAAAGTAGAATAAAACTCATCCAGGGCCAGATGATGCCTATCTTGTGGCTCGCCCCAGCTGACCAGGACAGGTAAGGGACGGCCCTGGTCGACCACCACGAAATCGACCTTGCGTTGTTGGCGCCAGTAACAGACTTCGCTGAACCGCTTTTTGAGTGCCAGATAGACAGAGCATTCTAACGACTTGCCAAGGTCAGGTGAGGTGCCCGCCACTACCGCCCGCCGCAAACCTGTGTCTATAGGATAGTATTTCTGGTTGCGCACTCTTCTTTGTCGGCTCGAGTGACTAAAGAAAGGGCAAGAAAAGAGCAAGTAGGCATCTTCGGCCGCGCGCAAGTACGCTCCCACGGTGTCAGCGCTCAATCCACACACCGCAGCCAAGCGACGAAGACTAAGCTCAGACCCACACGACTCGAAAGCCATCTGTATCACAGCGACAACCGACTGGCTGGAGCGTGCCCCCGCACGATTGGTAATATCGCGCTCGACAATGTCGCGAAAATACTGCTGACGAAGGGCCAGGTCTCCCCCTGACAAGACGATCTTGGGAAAGCCTCCGTGGGCAAGGAAGTTCTCTGGGGTTGTTTCGGGCACGGCCAGGGTCGCTTCGGTATAGTCGAAAGGATAGAGTTCTACCAGTCGATGTCGTCCCGCAAGCTTGGTGGATAGCTCTCCGGAAAGCAGGGATGCGTTCGATCCAGTAACGACGAAGCACTCTTTTTCGTTTCTCTCCAAGGCGGTATGAAGCCAACTCTCCCAGCCTCGGACATTCTGGATCTCATCAAAGAAAAACCACAAAGGCTGGTCTGTCTGACGACGCTCGGAAAACAGATTTACGATGCGAAAAAGGAGTTCGGAGGTCAAGTGAGCCGTCAGTCGAGGGTCTTCAAAATTCGCGAACAAACAGTTTACCCTGTCCAGACGAAAGCGGTCGATCATCTGTCCCAGGAGGGTCGACTTCCCGCAACGACGGACACCTTGAATCGCTAAAGCCAATTGTGGATCTGGCTGGGGTAAGGGGATTTGGCGCATCACGCCGACCCTCGGCGGTAGCTCCCAGTAGCTCCAGTATTCTAAAATCTGCCAGAGAGCTTCATTGTCTAATGTATCGAATTCGGTAGGCACTTTCAAAGTGAAGATTATCGTCTACACTATGAAAGTGTCATGTGTTCTCGTCACTTTTCTTGAGCTATTCACCGTCATTTATGACCCCAACTAACTCGGCGACAATTGACAAGTCGCTTGGTGAATCACCAGTCAGAACAATCGGCTTAAAAGAAGCATCATCAGAATCCGGCGACAGCGTCACCGACTGGTGCCTCCAGCCCCCATCCTCGTCCCAAACCTTCTCACTGGAGTAGACCTTCACGGTATAGTGCCCGCCGTGCTCGGGGTCGGAGATGTCTCGGTGCTGGGCGAGCACGACCTTGCCCTCGCGCGACCCGGTCGGATTCAGCCTCCGGAATTCATCTGCACTTCCGTATAGCTGACGCCGGGAACCTCATCATCTTTCACTTCGCCTGAAAAGGCTACCAGGCACTCGATGCCCTTGTATCCTTTCTCTTGCAAGTAGCGGTCGAAGGCGAGCTTATACTTGACGGCTTGAAGCCGAGAGCCGGTGACCAGCATGGCTTTGGCGCGTCCGTCTAACTGGTGGCTGACGCACGCCCGAAAGTGCTCGATGATGATTTCCGTCTTCTGGGCGATGTTGGTCGGGTGAAGGTTGACGAAACGGGTGAGCTTAGACGAGGCCTTCTTCTTATCCAGCTCGGGGTCGTCGGCGATCTGCTTGGCCAGCTTGAAAAAGCGTTTGTAGGTGACGTACCCCTTGAGAACATCGAGAATGAAGCCTTCCTCGATGGCTTGTCGCATGGAGTAAAGATGGAACGGTCTGGGGCGGTTCTCCTCATCTCGATGGCCGAACATCTCAAGGGTCTTGAACTTGGGTGTGGCCGTGAAGGCGAAAGAGCAGATGTTTGCCTGGTCGCCACGGAAAAGAGCCGCACGCATAGCCAACTGGTCGGTGACAGTAAACTCTTCGCCCCGCATTTCGATCTCTTCTGCCAGCTTCTTGGCCACCTCGGAGCTTGCCAGGGCTGCCTTCACAGCCACCGCCATCTCGCCACTCTGCGAGCTGTGCGCTTCGTCTACGATGATGGCGTAGCGACGGTCCGGTATCTCATCGATCTTGTCCTGGATAAAGCCGAACTTGTGGATGGTGGAGATGATGATCGGGACGCCGGTCTTTAGCGCTTCGGCCAACTGGGCTGAGTTATGATCGATCTTGCAGACGACGCCTCTTTTATGATCGAACTGGTAGATGGTGTCCTGGAGCTGTCGGTCCAGCACAACCCGATCGGTGAGAACGATGACGGTGCTATAAACTTTTCGGTCGTTCTCGTCGTGGAGATTGGAAAGCCGGTGGGCAAGCCAGGCGATGGAGTTCGACTTGCCGGAGCCGGCGGAATGTTGGATGAGATAGTTCTTTTCGGTCTTGTGCTCTCGCGCCGAGGACACGAGCTTTCGAACGCAGTCCCACTGATGATAACGCGGAAAGATAAGGGTCTCGCGTTTCGTCTTTTTGCCCGTATTCGGGTTGACTTCGGTCTCTTGCTGCAAGTGGATGAAGCGGGCGATCAGATCCAGCAGGCTGTGCCTCTCCCAGACGTTCTCCCACAGATAGTGGGTCCGGTGCTTTTCTTTCACAGCCGGATTACCGGCACCGAAGCCGTCGCCGCGGTTGAAGGGGAAGAAGCGGGTGGAGCCT
>JBAYRN010000133.1:0-14712 GCA_041676625.1 Vulcanimicrobiota bacterium | reverse complement strand
TCCTCCAGGTACATTTTGAAGGGCCCCACAACCGCCTCCCGCAAGACCCTGACCACCGGCTTGACCTGATGGGAGTGACAGATCAAGCGGCATTTTTGTTGCCTGATGAAGTAGTTGAAGTAGACCGGAAACTCCATGTCGGCGTTGCTCACCCCGAGGTGGGTATCGAAGAGGTCGTCGGGCAACAGATAGAGGTCGGGAACGCCTCGCTCCAGCTTCATGGTGTCCTTGATGGTTTCGGGGTAAGAGCCCATCTGGATTCGGAAATCCCCACCCTCCACCAGGGTGCCCCCCCGGGGCAGATTGGTAAAAGAGAGAGAAGTGTCGGATTTCGTGCCCATCTGAGCGGCTTCATTCCCTAGCTAGTACAAAAGTTCCCGTCGTTGGTCTGGTTTAACCGGACAAAGGCTCACTCCTCACTCCTTACGAACGCCCTCAGCCATGAAAACTTCCACTACAGGCCCCTTTTCAGAACTCCGACGACTGTGGTCTGAAATCGGACCTTTCCGGGGCCGAATACTCCTGGGCACGATCTACTCCGTCCTCAATAAACTCTTTGATCTGGCCCCCCCGGTCCTGATCGGACTGGCGGTGGATGTGGTGGTACGCCACCAGGACTCCTGGCTTTCCGAATTCGGCTTTCAGGAGTCCGCCGAGCAACTCTGGATCCTGGCCGGGCTGACGCTTTTGATCTGGGGAGCCGAGTCGGTCTTTGAGTACCTCTACGCCGTAACCTGGCGCAACCTGGCGCAGGCTCTGCAGCACGACATCCGAGTGCGGGCCTACGATCACGTCCAGCGTCTGGACCTGGCGGCCACCGAGGGGTTTTCATCGGGGAAGGTGATGTCGGTCCTCAACGACGACGTCAACCAGCTCGAACGCTTCCTGGACAACGGAGCCAACACCATCCTGCAACTGGCCACCACCATCCTGGCGGTGGGAGCCATGTTCGTGGGGGCGGTGCCGGACCTCTCCTGGATGGCCTTCGTCCCGGCGCCTTTGATCCTGTTTGCCTCCATTCGTGTGCAGCGGGATCTGGAGCCCCGCTATCGGGCGGTGCGCGACCAGGTAGGCAAGGTCAACGATCTGCTGTCCAACAATCTGGCCGGGCTCTTGACCATCAAGAGCTTCGTGACGGAACAGCACGAAAAAGAGCGATTGGCCCAAGAGTCGCTCGAGTACCAGCACCTCAACGCCCGAGCCATCACCCTTTCCAGCGCCTTCGTGCCGCTCATACGCATGGCCATCGTGGTCGGGTTTGTCCTGATCATGGTGTACGCTGGTATGCAGACCATCAATGGAGAGCTGGCGGTGGGCACCTACTCGGTCCTCATTTTTATGACCCAGCGCTTGCTCTGGCCTTTGACCTCCCTGGGTACCACCCTCGATCTCTACCGGCGCTCCATGGCCTCCATTCAAAGGATCCTGCTGCTGCTGGACACCGAACCGACCATGCAAGACGGAACGGTAGATTTAGCCCCGGCTCAGGCCGCCGCTGACATCGAGTACGATAACGTGTTCTTTCGATACCCTGGAACCCACGAGGATGCTCTTTCGGAGTTTTCCTTGAAGGTGCAAGGCCAGAGCACGGTGGGCGTTGTGGGGACCACCGGAAGTGGGAAGTCCACTCTGGTCAAGTTGCTGCTTCGGCTTTACGATCCCCAGAGCGGAGAAGTTCGGATCGCAGGCCACCCCCTACCCGACTACACCCGCGCGTCGCTGCGCCGGCAGGTTGGGCTGGTCTCCCAGGATATCTTCCTGTTCGACGGCACGGTGGAAGAGAACATTCGCTACGGAAGCTTTCAGGCCGACACCGATGCCCTGCAGACGGTCATCCGCCAGGCCCACGTGGATGAATTTCTCGGCAAGCTCCCCCAGGGCTTGCAGACGGTGGTGGGGGAGCGGGGCTTGAAGCTCTCGGGAGGCCAGAGGCAGCGCATCGCCCTGGCTCGGGCCCTCCTCAAGAACCCTCCCATCCTCATCCTCGACGAAGCCACTTCAGCGGTCGACAACGAAACCGAGCGAGCCATCACCGAAGCGCTGGAGACGGTGCGCCAGGAGCGGACCGTACTGATCGTGGCCCACCGCCTCTCCACCGTGCGCCACGCTGATCGAATCATCGTGATCGAAAACGGTCGTATGATCGAAGACGGAGTCCACGAAGACCTGGTGGCCCGGGAAGGTGTCTATTCCCGGCTATGGGCGATTCAGAGCGGGGTTCGACGGGCCGACAGGCAGTAGGCACTGAGCCTCCATAGGCTCCAGCCCACCAGGAATAGCCAACCAAAGAGCACGAGCGGGAAAAGGTCGCTCCTAGGTAAGAGTAGGTCCAGACTGGACCAGAAATATCCCAGTAGTAACCAGGGACAGGCGGCCGAAAGGCACCGCCACCAGAACTCCGGCCGACTGAAAAGATCGGTCCGGGCCATCGCCAGCGCTAGGCACTGGGCGGGGTAGGTCAGGACCAGTGCGTAGACCGGCATGCTCAAAGCCGCGGGAAGGAATACGGTTAAGTCCAAGCACTCCATGGCCGTCCCTCCGACGGCTAGCACTAGAGTAGGTACCAGGAGCACTCGAAAGGTTTCTCGGCAAGCCCACCAGGCCGTTCCGTGGAGGATCTCCTGGTCACTGCACCCAGCCTCTTTTAGAGTCTGATGCCCCCCTTGCCGGGCCAGTCGAAAATTCACTCGACAGACCCGAAAGAGAACGACGGGTGGAGCAAAGAATTGGAGTAGCATCAACGGAAGGAGGGCCATAAAGTATACTTCTTCCCAGTTGTGTATACGGAAAAAAGGATCGCCAGTAAGTAGGCCTACGAGCGGGAGCAAGACCATCAGAATATAGCTGACCCGAAAGTATCTCCGGGTACTCCAGGCCGCCGGTGCGAGCTGTTGTAGTTGGGGGTTACTCCGAGATACGATTTGCCTTGCTTTGAAGTTCATTCTTTCATTCTAAGAGATTTCTTTGGCGCCTAAAAGGAGTTAACAAACCTTTTACTTGTCGGGGCTCGGGTAGGGTATCTTCGGTTGGCTCAGAAAGCCGTTAGCATGTCAGTATCAGCTTATGGAAACCCCAGCGCGGCTGCGCCGCTTGCCCCCATGTCCGTGCTCCGGAGAGAGACCGGACCCGGCGACGTCAAGATCGATATTCTCTACTGCGGCATCTGCCACTCCGACCTGCACCAGGCGCGCAACGAGTGGAAAAACACCCTCTATCCCTGTGTGCCCGGGCACGAGATCCTGGGTGCCGTCAGCGAAGTGGGAGCCCAGGTCAGCAAGTTCAAAGTCGGCGACACCGTGGGAGTCGGCTGCATGGTAGACTCCTGCCGGGAGTGCTCGGCCTGCCGCGACGACGAAGAGCAGTTCTGCGAACAGGGAGCCGTCTTCACTTACAACGGACCCGACAAGCACTTGGGCGGCCACACCTTCGGCGGATACTCCAAGTCGGTCACCGTGGACCAGAATTTCGTGCTCCACATCCGCCACACCGACAACCTCCAGGCCGTCGCGCCCTTGCTGTGTGCCGGTATAACCACCTACTCTCCCCTCAAGCGGTGGGGCGCCGGCCCCGGCAAAAAAGTCGGGGTGGTGGGGCTCGGCGGACTCGGCCACATGGCCGTCAAGATCGCCTCGGCCATGGGCGCCGAAGTCGTCCTCTTCACCACCTCCCCCAGCAAAGTTGAAGACGCCAAGAAATTGGGCGCCTCCGGTGTGGTCCTCTCCAACAACCCCGACCAGATGACCGCTTCGGCCGGAACCTTCGACCTCATCATCGACACCGTCTCCGCCAACCACGACGTCAACGCCTACCTATCCTTGATCAAACGCCACGGCACCATGGTCCTGGTCGGAGCCCCCGAAGACCCCCTCCAGATCGCCTCCTTCTCCGTCATCTTCGGCTCCAAAAACCTGGCCGGCTCCCTCATCGGCGGCATCGCCGAAACCCAGGAAATGCTAGACTTCTGCGCCCAACACAACATCGTCTCCGAAATAGAACTCATCCCCATCAACCAGATCAATGAAGCCTACGACCGATTACTGAAGAGCGACGTGAAGTATCGGTTCGTTATCGATATGGCTAGTTTGGGGTAGGGGGTTATAGGAGGAGGGTTAGTTTTTCGTCCTCCGAGAGTCGTGAGCGACTGGGTGTGAAGTTCCGGACTTTGCCCACCGTTATCCGCTGAGATCGGAAAACCTCGGAGACTCCGAGCAACTGTGAATTACGTAGTTTGGCGAGCCAATCGCTATGATTCAAGAGAGAGCGCACTGAGTCGAGACTCAATGGCACTTCCCAAAGAGGCCAGTCCAGGAAGGTGCTTCTTGCGCCCCTTCCCACGAATCCAACCGTCTGCATCCGGCTTCCGTCAGGCAGGCACGTAAACAAGGGAATGGCTTCGACGGCCAGGCGGTTCGCACCCCTCACTGTTCTCACGGGGTCTTTACTTGGCTCTCTCCAGCGCAGAGCGTAGCGCCGGTCGTCTTCAGGGTCGAAGCGTAGACTGGGCTTACCATCTTCATATTTCCACGGACCTGAAAGACACGCCTCAAGATGCTCCTGGGTGGTTTCTTCTCGCAACTGCCGCATCGTCTTCAGAAAGTGCTGGTGACCGGCCCCACTCATTGTTCTAAGTTTGGTGTCACTCAAGAATCCATCATTTGTCGCGCTCTCACATGCCAAAGCTGAAAGCCAATCGACTTCATCTCGTTTCCCACTGGACAACCATCCATCGACCGCCTGGATCAGGTGTGCTCGGAAAGAACCCGGCTCCAACTTGTGAGTGTTATCTTCCATTTCCATCAACCTGGACCAGGACACTTCATTTAAAAGGGACGCCAACGTTCCTGGAAATTCAGAATCGGGTAGGGACTCGGGAAGCCACAGTACTGGATGCCATACGCGTCCTAGCTTCCAGCTTAGTCTGGCTTGAGGATATGGTTTGGAAAGGGTTCGTAGTAGCCCAAGAGAGGATAGAAAGCCCAAAATCTCAGAGCCATCCAAGTGAGGAAATTCACGATTGTGCAGTGGTACACCGCTAGAAACTGATCCGGTGTCCTGAGGCTTTGCGTTATCGCTCGATGCCAATCTTAATCGCGGATTTTCACTGGCTCTGTGATCGGCGCAAATAAGAATTGATTCAAGAAAAGCTAGTCCCCACCAACCGTACTTGCGCACGCATCTCCAGAATCGGTCCAAGTGTCCGTTTTCCAGTTTGCTCCAGATAGGATCTGTGGTCCCTGCAACCTGGTCGTGGTTCAAGTTAAACGATATCTCAGTGGGATCCGATTCCTCAATGAGTTCGGCTAAAGGTCTCGCTCTGCCGTGATGTGTAGCCACGAGATGCAGTACCAGATCCAGGTCGTTTGGCTGTTCCGATAATGCTGGATTTCCCGCTATCCAACTCGCGGACAAGAATTCATGTCGCTTCCCGTCCGGATATCTGGCCATTAGTTTGTAAAGTTTTCGCTGATACCTATTCTGTCTGGATTTGGCCAGTAGCTTCCCAGCACTTGCCATTATCTGGCTGCCATCATAGAGCCACGCCTGAAATTTCGGGTCGGCTTTACCAAGGTCGTGCCAGAGACCGGCGAGCATGAGATCATGGACGAGTTCCTCCGAGAGATTACAGGACTTACCGAAATAGCTAGCGAGTTCGCCTACAATCCGACAGTGGTCCGCAAGACCTACCGGGTCTCCGCTATAGGCTGTGTCGTCCTCGTGTGTGAAGTTGGTCTTACCCTTCAGACTCAGCTTAAGGATAACACCGATACGATTCTCACCGGGATATCTCCGAAGTGATTTGCTGCTTAACTTGATTGAGTCTGCGCTTAGTTTAGCCGCAATTTCCTTATGTGGGTCATCTTCTGACAGCGTTGAGCCATACTCTTCTAATTGTCGACGAAGCAAGTCTGCGGTTAACTCCCCGGCATCAATAGCTCCCTGCAGGGCTTCGCCAGCCCTGGCTCCAGCAGAAATTTCCGTTTTGTCTTCGGCGTCCAGCAAGTACCCTAATCGTAGTACCAGCTGGTTGCGCCCTCGGAACTGGGCGAGATCACCCAAATCGTGTCGGCTCCAAATTTCTTTAGGAACATCACCGAGCTGTTTCAGGTGATCTAGCTCCGTTAATACGATCGTGTCGCCTGGTCGTAAAGCATTGACTCGCTTAAGGCGACCGGTGGTCCCTTCTTCTGGTCCCCTCCACACGTAGACCGCTTTCATGGGTTCACCCTGGACGTCCGTTGCTTCCGAGTCGGTTTGCTCGACATCCCCAGAAAGATCTTCGTGCAAATCGTTGATCAGCCATCGCCGAAAGGTATGCAAGGGCACCGGTAAAGTTTCTGACGTTGCTGGTGGTACAACTTCCATCAACTCTCGAAAGTGGGAATCCGACATCGTGGGATAGACGTCATGCCGCCAAAGCACCCTGACGTCCGGTGTCCCTGTGTCTACACCACGTAAGAATACTGATGGGTCAACATCTGGTCTCGGTCGGGGGGAACTCTGAACCAGGCAGTCCATATGGGTAGGTAGTAGAATTGGTGCATCAGTGGTAGGCGCGGAAAGCTCGTCTCCGGTCCACCTGGAAAGTTCTTGGGACAGCGAATTCGTGCCTATATCAACCTTACCGTCCTCACGAGCGAGGCCGGAGAGAAACTGCCAGGTCGCTACAGCCCGAGTCCCATAGATCGGATCTGGAGTTTTGGCAGAAAGCTGTTCCTGCGCTATCACGATTCTGGCGTGGGAAAGACCTCGTTCGCCTAACCGATCTAATCGACCGAAACGCTGACGGAGAGCATCCAAGGATGCACATTCGGTCACCATTCCTTCGAAGTCGAAGTTCGCCCCGACCTCCACACACTGTGTTGCGACAACGTAGAGGGGTTTATTCTCATTAATTTCCGAGCGTTTTCCGGCAAGAAGTTGGGATGCATATTGCTTCAGCAGTTTTTCACGGTCCAATTCCCGCATGCGCCCGGTCAATAGAATTGAGTTCTTATTTTGCTTTTTGAGTCCGCGGAAGATGTGTCTTGCCGTAGCAACGCGGTTAACGATGACGGCAACCGTTCCTAATCTATGCTCCGTTACCAGAGAAGTGGCATGAGAGACGAGGTCCTTTGCTAAACGGTCCGACCATTTTGACCCTTTAGCCTTTTCCGCAACGTGCAATGTCGCATATTTTTTGGCCGTAAGTCGGGGACCGAGAACCCGATCGGCGTAATCTGCTCCTTGGACCTTTATCGAGGATTTCACCTCCGGTCCGTGGGTGGCTGACATCACTGTAACGGCCAGGGGTTTGCCCACTTGCACATCTCGTACGGCTGCGTACCTACTAATTCGTTGGATCGTTTGCTTAAAGGGGGTCGAACAATGCGCTTCATCTAGTATGATTAACGTGTCTGTGGCGGTTAATCCCGCCTGGTAGGGGGAACTGAATTCACTAACCCCATAGCCGCGGAACAAGAGCCGAGAGCCTACCTGATCGACCGTGCTGCAAACGATGGTCGGAATCGATGGAGTGGATGCCCAGGTCTGGTCCCGGTACACGCCGCCTCTTAATTGGTGTACTTGTAGTGATTCGAATCCAGAATTCTCGAAAAGTTCGGGACCTCCGATCTGAGCCAGTCTCTCTCCGATCGTTCGACATAGGGACCCTGACGGAGCCTCCTTGATCGCTTTCTGGATCTTCAGGGCGTGCTCGTAGGTTTGGTCCACTACAATTCGCCGGTCGACCACAAAGAATAATCGTCTCGGCAACGTTCTGGCTAGATCGAGAGCTAACGCGAACACGGCAATATCTAATACGGCCGTCTTGCCACTTGCCGTGGGTGCTCCTATCGCTTCGGGCCAACCCTTCTCCACGACGGATTGTAATAGTTTGATTTGCCAGGGGAAGGGGTGGTAATTTGCCCCGTGGACCTCCGAAAAAAACTGAGAAAAACTCTCTATTGATAAGCTCACGAGACACTCTCCTTTTCTCTGCTCGTGAAAGGCCTGCATAGACCGTATCCACGATATCGACCTGCGCCGAGCAGGACTGGTCCAGATACTTCCCTGGGAAATTCTAGACGGGCATGCGTCATCTTTCGGCGCCCCTGCCTTGCTAGAACCAAGTTCGGGAATTCCCATACACTCGGACTTCCTTCAAATATGGACACCGGTAGAAGTTCAACGCGAGGTTCTGGTAAACCGACCCGTACGCAAGCTGCACGAATAATTTGCTCCATTTCCTCATCCCTTCGCCTCTGGGCTTCAGCTGCCGCTTGCGGGTCCTGTCCGCGCGGTAATTTAGTCTTAAGGTGCCGATCAAGAATAATGGGTGTTACCGTGCCCCAAACTTTAGACGGCCGACTCCAGGTTCGCGGATTCAGACTCGTAGGCATCATTCCAGAATGATGAAGCGAGAGTTGTACTGTCCCAGCTTGTCCTAGTTTCAGTTCGAACTCTCGTAACTCTCCGTTCTCATCAAAGAGATTGAAAAGAGCATCCAAGTTCCTCGGATCTCGTAGGAGGTACGGCATAACCACCGCCAGTCCGAGGAGTTTCCCATCAGCATGTATCCGTCCGACATGCGGTAGCGGAATGAAGCCTGCGTGATCGCCTTGAAGCGGACTTCCATCAGGTTCGTGCCCACTCAGCCAGGATGGAAGGGGCTCAGGACAGCGGCTCATTAAGGTCTTTCGAAGAGCGTCTGTCAGAAGAGCTGTACTCCGCAATCCAAACCTCTTTCGGTCGACAATTTCGAAGACCAAAAACGCAGGGTCGAAGACCGTTCCCGGGGGATTTTTTTGTACTTCTGGAGCTAAGTCATAGTTGCACCACATGCCTTTAGAGGGTCGGCGTCCTATCGAATAACTCTCCTCGAGGGACGCAAGTCGCCCTTCGTGGGATACCCTCAGCCTTCGTCCTTTTTTAGCTGGGGACAGTGCGACTCGCCCTTCCGTTACGGGATCACCTACCCAGGCCCAAACTAGAGAAGCAGAGTGACCCAACGAAGTAACTTTAGAGCATAGGCTTTCCAGTCCTCGATGAAGTTCTGGCGCAGCATCTGCCAGCCACTGGTAATACAACGTCGTTTTCTCCGGAACTGTAACTGGAAAGGTCCTGGCTTGTCTCGAGCGATTCTCAGGAAGTACCTGGAGGGCAGAATCGATCACTGACGCAGACACCTTCTTCGGGTCTTTTACTCTGGGCAAGGTTGTATCGTTGACCGGTACATAGTGTACGGTCACCGTTCGTTGAGCTGCAGGAGTACAGTGAATGGTAGGTGGCTTCTGGCTTTCCAGCCAAAGTAACGCTTCTCTCTCGTGGGGTTCCGTATCTCCTGAATGGTGGGCTGCCACCAGGGCCATAAAGAGACGATCTGGGTGCGGTGGCCATTCAGCTTGATCTCGAGTATTGGGAGAAGTTGCCATGCAACGCCCAAGAAGAAACTCCACTCCTATACAGAAACCCACGGCGGCTATACCTCAGTGGAGTTCATGGCCAGTAGTTGACTTCTCCGGACGAGTTCAGTCAATTCTTCTCGTGGCTCAAGCAGAATTTCATCACTCTCCCACGAGAGTCCCACGGCCTCGGCTTCACGGTAGGCATCAGCAACCAGTTGCAAGGCAGACTCGGCAGTCAGTTCAAATCTTTCCGGTTGCTCGCCGGGTACTCTGAGTAATTCCCACTCGGGCTGCCTGTCAGGAATCAAAAAACAGCGGGAACGCAGGTCACATCCCTTTTCGACAGAGAGAGCGACAGCTGCGACACCAAGAGCTGCAAGAAGAACTCGTCCGGCTCGATTTCGCTCTAGAGAGTATTCGTTCGCCACGGGAAACTTCAACCGCCGCAGACCAGGCAGCGATAAGACCGTTGTTTGAAGGACTTTCTTAACGGTAAATCCCCCATCTGCAATGGTGGGTGTGACATTGCCGTGATTGATCTCAGAGGGTTTGCCCTCTTTCCCAATGGTCTTCTTTCCTTGAAGGGACCAACCGTCTTTGGCTGATTCATAAATGACGGCTGCTCCCTTTTCTATTTGGGCAGGATCCAGGCGGCTAGCAACCTTGACGCCCTTTACCGCGTGGGTGCCGACAATCTCCGAGACCAGAATTCTCTGGAATTTCACTCCCAATCCACCTCGAGGCCCAGTAGAATCCCAGAGACCGAATAGCAGCGCCGTGGGGCAATAGCGAAGAAGTGGAGTGGCATTGGCGTTACTGACTATGTCGAGGATCTGTCCCACCTCAGACTTGCGGAAGCTCACACCGTCGTAGAGACTGTCTCTCAGTAAGGCGTCAGAAATTCTATGTGGCGCCTCCAAGCTGGTCACACGAAGAGGTTTTGGCAATTCAGGAAACTGAACGGTTAGCATGGGAATGTGCAATCTCCTTTCTTCCCAAGCCTCCAGCATCGCGAGCTCCATGCGGTTAGCCTGTGACGCGACAGAATCGATAAGGACACAATTTACCGGCTCGTTCTCTTCCGGTAACACACGACTCTCTTCGGCGTACTTCCCTCCCTCATAGGTGGCCGGAAAAATTTTATCACCCTCGCCACCCGCCGGCTGCATTTCGATGACTGTTCGAAAGGCAGCTGCTGAACCCGCAACGGCTACTTTCAAGACCTCTAAACTAAGTTTCGTTGACATAAAACCTCCAAGTAAACCCCGGCCTGGATCCGAAGCATTAATAAAAGTAGGGTAAAAAAGAAGAGTGACAGATCCTGTCAATGCGAAAAAAAAATCCCCAGTTTTAATCCCGAGCGTTGGTTTTGCGCAAAGCGGTCCAGGACCTTCAAAATCAGACGAGTGGTGGTGCAGCGTCAGCTGCACCACCGGGTGTATTATTTTGTTGGGTCGACCAGCTTGTAGCAGAGACCTGGCTTAGATGTGGGTGGAAAGGGCTCGCCTTTCACCACGGTGGCTTCCTCGCCCGTGTCTCGGCCTGTCGAGCATAGGACTATCGCGTACTGTCCAGATCGAGGGCAGGTTTGCCCTGGTTTGTAGACCATTTTCAGGTCCTCCCTTTTTTGTTTTTGGAGGATCCGGATGGTAGATAGCCAACTAAACAGGTGCAAACAGTTGGGTGGCATTTCTACCATCCGGCTCCAGGGTCCCGATGCTGGGACCCTTTTTTTGTACCATGGGGAGGCAGGTTTGTCAATGTGATTTATGGTTCCTCTAGCATAGAAATATTAATTACCATACACGGAACAAAAAAGCGAAGACTGGTTCTCTGTTCGTAAAGCAATATTAATTGCCATACACGTCTTCAATGGGGCCAGCTTCGCTCCCGCATACTTCCTGGGTGCTTTCCGTACTCCTTCAGTCGCGCACCAAGGTTCAAGAACATCGTTGTCGAACGACTAAAGAAACCGATCTTTGACAACCGGATAAGTTTTCTTCACAAAGGCGGCCCCATTGCTACTGCGGTCTAGGAACCGTCCGCTTCTGTGAATCTGGAAGCAGATCGAAACAAAGTTTCCGATGGAGACACGATCTGTCACCCCACCGTGGTAAGACAAGGTATGAGCGATGACCAACTTCTCACCCCCGTGCGCATGCTGGCTCAGTATGCTTACTGCCCTCGACTGGCGTACCTGGAATGGGTGCAGAAGGAGTGGGCCGACAACTACTTTACCGAAGATGGGCGATTTACCCATCGAAGAGTGGACGCTTACTCGGAAGCCGTAGACGCACCGACAACACGTTCCATGGCACTTTCTGCACCCGACGAAGGCCTGGTTACTAAGCTTGATGTTTTGGAGCAAGAAGATGGTGTAGGTGTTCCCGTGGAGTACAAACGCGGCAAGACGCCGTCCAGGGGCCCTCGGCGGTCGGAGATGGTCCAGCTATGTGCCCAGGGTCTGGTCCTGCGCGAGAACGGCTGGAAGAGCGAGCGAGGATTTCTCTACTACAGTGGTTCGAAGCAACGGGTGGAAGTGCCCTTCGATGAGGAGCTTGTAGATACTACACGGCGACTTCATGAAGAGATGCACCTCACCTTTGAACGAGGTAAGATACCTGTGCCGCTCGTCAATGACGCCCGTTGCGAGGACTGCTCTTTGTCTGCCATATGCCTTCCCGAGGAGGTGAATTTTCTCAAACAGAAGGCAAGATCGGTTCGTCCGCTCTGGGCGGCCCACGAGGAGGGGCATCCTTTGCACGTGACTGAGGCCGGTTCGAAGGTCGGGATCAGTGGAGATGAACTTACGGTTACATTTCGCAAGGAGCTGGTTGGAAAGGCTCTTTTGATGGAGACTTCCGAGATAAGCCTGCACGGCAATGTCCAGATCACCACTCAAGCTGTCCGTGCCTGTGCCAGGGTTGGTATCCCGATCGCATACTTCTCGTACGGAAACTGGTTTACGGCCGGCCTCCAGGGTCTCCCTCACAAGAATGTCGAGCTTCGGCAGTGCCAATTCCGCACAGCCTTTAACCCCATTGAAACAGTCAGACTGGCCCGAGCGTTCGTGGCATCGAAGATCGCCAATCAGCGAGTTCTACTCCGAAGAAATGGACGAGAGGTGCCCGCTGCGGTTCTGAAAGAAATGGCGAATCTCAAACAGTCTGCTCTGGGGGTCAGGTCGCTCAAATCGCTCCTGGGTATCGAAGGCCTGGCCGCCCGACACTATTTCGAATCGTTCCCCAGAATGCTCAAGATCAAGGGCGTTAAGTTTGAAACCCGTAATCGTCGACCGCCCGCCGATCCTATCAACGCTGTATTGTCTTTCTGCTATTCTTTACTCTGCAAAGAAGCGACCATTTGCTTGCATCAGGTGGGGCTCGATCCGTATCAGGGCTACCTGCACCAACCCAGATACGGACGACCCTCGCTCGCGCTCGATCTGATGGAGGAATTCCGCCCTCTCATTGCCGATTCAGTGACTCTGCGCTTGTTCAACGAGAAGCGACTAACCCGCGACGATTTCTTTTTCGCGGGGATTGGTTGCACACTCAAGAAGAATGCGAAAAAGACCCTGATCACAGCTTTTGAACAAAGAATGTCAGAAGAATTGACTCACCCCGTTTTCGGCTATAAAGCGTCTTACCGTCGATGCCTGACACTGCAGGCCCGACTACTCGCCAGGTACCTTACCCGAGAATTGGACTCCTACCCTGGCCTGGAAACGCGCTAGTGATCCGGCATGGGGCCAAGCGAGATTTTCTGGTCACTTATGACATCTGCGACCCAGCCAGGCTACGCAAGGTTTACAAGATCATGCTGGGTCACGGCCAAAGGATACAGTACTCGGTTTTTCGTTGCTTTCTGACCCCAACTCGCAAGGTAAAACTAATGAACCGTCTCCTCGAGGAGATCAATTGCCACGAAGACCAAGTCCTGCTCTTCGAACTCGGCTCCGCCGACACAGCTCTAACCCGACCCATCGAAGCACTTGGCAAACCGATGCACGACCCCAGAAGAGGGCCGACAATTCTATGACTTCCATCGCCGACGAGCGGCCACATGGTGCCACAAGCCCCGAACCCGCTCGCATGCTCCGAAAACAGCTACTTTCAGCCGGTCAAATGAACGGAAATCCTCACAAAAGCCACCAGCCCAAGCAGGCCCAAATCCAACCCGCTCGAAAACACCCTCTGGAAAGCTTGCTACCAAAGGCGTTGAGCTGAGCGCCGTTTCCATCGTCTACGGACGGTGGCCCCATTGAAGCTTGGCGTACTGTCCCACCAGGTCAAGGATTCCCCCGGGGTTTCCATCGTCTACGGACGGTGGCCCCATTGAAGCCGTCGGGGAAGTTATCCACCTTGACGACACCTTTGCAAGTTTCCATCGTCTACGGACGGTGGCCCCATTGAAGCAGGAGAGGCTTGTTTGCCTTTACGCTAGGCGGCACGGTTTCCATCGTCTACGGACGGTGGCCCCATTGAAGCTAGTCTTTGCCCCGCTCTCACGGGGAACTTGGGGGGGTTTCCATCGTCTACGGACGGTGGCCCCATTGAAGCACCCCTTCCCCCGCACCTGGCCTTTCAGGAGGAGGAGGTTTCCATCGTCTACGGACGGTGGCCCCATTGAAGCGAGCAAGACGGAACCAACGTCAAGAAGAACTTGGTCACGTTTCCATCGTCTACGGACGGTGGCCCCATTGAAGCACCCTTCGACTACCTGCGAAACACTCGCTATCTCCTGGCGTTTCCATCGTCTACGGACGGTGGCCCCATTGAAGCACGCCATAAAGCGAGCGGAGAAGGTTTCGGATCTGGCCGTTTCCATCGTCTACGGACGGTGGCCCCATTGAAGCCTCGCCCCCTGCAACATCCAGCCGTCCGTCCAAAGGGGTTTCCATCGTCTACGGACGGTGGCCCCATTGAAGCACCTCAACTCCCTGGACACCGAACCAGAGCTTGGCTCGGTTTCCATCGTCTACGGACGGTGGCCCCATTGAAGCTCGTCCGAGAAGCCTGCGCTCGTCAATTTTCTGGATGTTTCCATCGTCTACGGACGGTGGCCCCATTGAAGCTGCCCAATAGCGGCCTCAAGTAGTAGCTGCCTGTGCGTTTCCATCGTCTACGGACGGTGGCCCCATTGAAGCAGAGAAGAAAGTTATAGATGCCCAAGCTAACAAAGTAGGTTTCCATCGTCTACGGACGAGAGTGTCCCAGGAGCTGTGGAATTTCGACCGGGTGACCAGCACCCGGTAGACCCCCCGTCTACCGGCATCTAAAGGAGCTGGTAACACATGTCAGAAATCAAAGAACTTCTCTCGCGCGCT
>JBAYRN010000132.1:0-14732 GCA_041676625.1 Vulcanimicrobiota bacterium | reverse complement strand
GGCTGAATCAGATCGGCTAAGAGTTGGTGGCTCTTTAGAAGCTTTTCGTGCTCCTGTGTCGTCAAGACTCGCTCCGCTGTGGCATCGACGATCGTTTGAAGCTCGCCCAGGTCGACTTTGACCCTGCGGGACTTGTATCGTTTCTTGCGAGATTTAGCCATGCGAAAAAGACCTTCGCCAGCCCAATCCAAAAGTCATGGCACCAAGCCAAGGAATTTTGGAAAATTTTTCCGACTACCTCGAAGGGGTTACCGGTCGCCATATCGGCGCTCCCTTCGCCTGGTTGGGGTTGCCCGCGGCAAGCAACACATGGACCTGATGAGGCTCGAGGATATACTCAGCCCTGTCACCCTTGGGCCAGGCTTTGAAGCGGCCCTGTGAGAGACGCTTTTGAGCCAACCAAAATCCCCTGCCATCATACGTGAGCAGTCGGACAGAGGTGCCGCTACGGTTGCGGAAGATGAAGATGGCCCCAGAAAAAGGGTCCTCGGCCAGCTTCTCTCGACAAAGTTGAGCTAAACCGTCGATGCCTTTACGTCCGTCCACCGGCTCGACGCAAACCAGGATTCTCATTTGAGGGGCGAGTTGCAGCATTATGCGAACTCCTTCAGCAGCAGCGCCAGCCCGGAGGCATCGAGACCACCGACCTCCATCCGCAAGCGAGAGCCACGACAAGACTCGACTTGCAACACGCAGGTGGTAGAGGGCGTCACTGCCGCACTGGTCGCTCCGAAGAGTTCCACAAAGTTGGTCTCGACGGGCCGAGGCTGCCGGGAAGTCGCTATCATTGTTGTTTTCTTTTCGGTACGGCTGGGTGACCCGGCGGCGACTTTGCCCTTCAGCTTGGAGTAATCCAGCCGCAGACCTGCGGCGACGGCTCCAACACCATGACGAGTGGCAAGCTCGGTCGCTTTCTCCCAGATCGCCTCTGGAATTCGCTTGGGTCTTCCTTCCTGCCGCCGCCATTCATCAAGCGGCTTGCGCGCCTTTAGCAGTTCTTGTTCGAGCAGTTGTCGATTCGGTTGATGTCCCACGACCTATCCTCCTTTGGTTTATGCACGAAGCATAACCCGGCGGGGACGGTCAAAACTAGGTGTCATTGTGGAAAGCACACCGCCCACCAAGGCACCACCTTGCTGACTATGAACAATATAGACATAGAAGTTCGAGGCTTTGCGCCACCGGGATTGATGCTCGCTCAGGCTGAAGAGTTTCTAGCGGGATACCTCGAGGACATCGATAACCAACGGCCAAGGCCTGGGCAAAGGTGTTTGGAAGGATCTGGATGCGGCCTCCCACGTGAAAGCCGAAAAAGACTCGTGGAGCTAGCTCGAGCTAGCTCAGTGTTTCTCACCAATGATCGGCGGATACCCCAAATCCCAGGCCTGAAGGTTTTGCAACTGAATGAATTCTAGAAGGACTATCCCATGAACACTTTATTCGGCAGTTCTCAAGTCAGCTTGCTGCAAGGCGACATCACTCGGATCGCCGTCGACGGGATCGTGAATGCGGCCAACGCCCGGTTGGCCGGAGGAGGAGGCGTGGACGGAGCTATCCACCGTGTCGGAGGTCCGACGATTATGCAGGAATGCCGAAAAATAGGTGGTTGCCCGGTTGGACAAGCAGTTCTGACCACCGCCGGAGCTTTGCCTGCGAAGTATGTACTCCACACCGTGGGACCCATCTGGCAGAGCGGAGACCATAATGAAGACGAACTTCTTGCCTCCTGTTATCGCCAATGCTTAAGATTAGCCCGGGAGTACGATCTCACTTCGATCTCCTTCCCCTCTATCAGCACCGGCGTTTACGGTTTTCCTATCAAACGAGCAGCCGTGATCGCCCTCTCCACCGTGAAAGAGCACCTCCAACCCTCTATGAAGACAGTAAAATTTGTTTGCTTTAGCGCCGCCGACCTCAAGGTCTACCAGGACGCTCTACGGAGCTTGAGTACCTGATTTTCTTCGAGGATAGGGTCAACGTCGTGATAGCCGGGCGGTGCACATCTTGGGGACGCTCAAGCCTGCCGTATTTCTCCGCCATCTCAAGAAGTGTCGGCCCATCAAAGCGACCGTTCAGTAAGGCCAGGCCAAGGGCTTGCTTCATCTCCCCAGGATCTGCGCCCGCCCGATCAAGATTTTGAAGGAGGTCCACAACGAAGAACTCTTTTGAAGGCTTTCTAGGGAAGCGTACCCGCCGAAACTCAAACTTCTTCTTACCGACCTGTTCCACCCCTGTTTTGGACTTGTTATAGACAAGGGGGATGGCCTCTACCGCTGTGGTTCCCAAGCCAAGAGAGTTCCAGACACTTGGTCCTGTCTTAAGGTACGGCTTGCCTCCAAAGAGTGCTTCCAGAATAGCATCTTCGCTAGGAGGGACATCACCAAATGCTCCTTTTCTGGGAACGTAAAAAAGACCGTTTCTCAGCTTCCTCAGCTTGCCTTCCTGCACCAGGTTTTGAGCCAGGCGAGTCGGGTTGCTGGAAAGCTTCCTAAGGTCTTTTGGGGTTTCTTGAAATTTATGGGAGCGATAGTGTGCCTATAGTGAGCGAGAAGTTTCTGGAACGGAAATCAATCCTCTTTCGGCTCCTTCAGAGGTTTACCGTCACTGCCTTTTAGTACCACAGGGGTATTGATTATCTTTCGAACCTCTTCGGGCGTCTTGGACTCCAGGATCTTCGTCACCAGAGCAATCGCCTTATCAGGGTTGATACGACCATCTGCGGTGTGAATAGGAGACCGTCTACCGTTCTGGTTTTTCTGGGTTTTCGACATCTTCAATTATCCACTTCTTCAGAATCGTCGTCTGGTCGATGACTGCAAGCTGAACGTGGCTTCGGTCATATATCGGAGAACCATGAGTAATCGGCTCTCCTTCAACACAAGCTGCTCGATATCCACGAACTTCAATGCTTGTCCCTAGGAGGGCAAGGATCGTTTCCGGGCGGGACCGTTCTCGAGTCTCTGATCCTGCCATCACGACCATGAATCACGTTCTCTCCACCGCCGAGGTTGTGGACTATTTCGCGACTCCGCTGGATTCCGTCAGCCTGTGTAGAGTGTAGCGAACTGAATCGGTCTGATCCGGGCTTCAGTACACCCCAAGGCTTGTCTGGGCGACCGGTTGGCACTACGTGCCTGTTGTTGTTCTTTGATGTTGCCATCTCTTTTCTCCTGATACATAGCAGGCAAGATCCCGAGTGACGCCAAAGAACTTGTTACGAGTAAGTGCCGTGTGGGTCTCAATGGGGATCTTGCGCGGCCTTTTTTGAGTCGCCTCGGTTTACATTCTAACAAAGAAATTGTAAAATGGAAACATGAGCAACCAAATTGGCCACCGGATTAAGCTAGCACGCAAGCGCGAAGGCCTGTCGTTGCGAAGTCTCGCAGCAAACATGAATCAGATCGTGTCAGCGCAAGCTATCGGCAAATATGAGCGCGGCGAAATGGTCCCCGGCTCTCAGGTACTACTAGCTCTATGCGATGCTCTAGATGTTACACTGAACTATTTGCTCGCGCCCAAGAACACTCGGATCGGTTCGATAGACTTCCGTAAACACTCCAGAACTTCCGCCAAGGAGAAGGCAAGGGTAGAGGCCGAAGTCATTCATTTCGCCGAACGATGTCTCGAACTGGAGGAGATTCTAGGAGAAGCTAGCGCCGACTGGGATCGGCCATATCCATTCCAAGAATTGTCCTCCGCGGAAGAGGCTGAGCAGTTGGCCAATGATGTGCGTGACACTTGGAGGCTGGGGACAAACCCTATCCCTGACGTGACCGAACTCCTCGAAGAGAAGGGTCTGAAGGTCAGGGTTCTGGCTTTGCCTACCAACGTTTCCGGTCTCACCTGCATTGTCTCCCGAGACGGGTCGCCGGACGTTCCCGTGATCGTGGTTAATAAGAACCATTCTCTAGAACGGCGCCGGTTGACTCTCGTTCACGAACTCGCCCATCGACTGCTTCGCATACCCGGTGACGAAAAAGCCACCGAACGGGCAGCAAACCGTTTTGCTGGCTCTTTCCTCATAAATAGGGAACACCTGGTTGGGCTGATAGGCCGACCGAGACGTGCCTTCGGAAGTCGAGAGATTCTAACTCTGAAGAAGATCTATCGAGTGAGCGCTGCGGCCATGTGGTATAGAATCATGCAGGTAGGCTATGTGACTAAATCTCAGTACGAGTATGGTTGTCGTACCTTTGCAAGTGGATGGCGCGGCAAGGTCGAGCCTGAGGAGTTGGAGCGAGCGAGAGGCACTCTCGAGCTTCCTGCCTCCTTTGAACGGAAATGTCATGCTGCCCTCGCTGAGGGAATGATCTCGCTGGTAAAGGCCGCCGAGCTTTTGGACAAACCTGTTGAACAGGTGGAGAGAGACCTCAAGGGCCTTTAGCTCCTGTGAGAGTAATAGCGCCCGCTGTTTCTCCGAATCGTACCTGGAGTCGTGCCCTCTTCCGTCAATCTCCACACAGCTCCAGCCCCCGTGGCAATGCCGCAGAAAATCGACGACAAAGAGTCTCGGCGTGAGAAACGCCACTTGCGGAAAGTAGATCTCTTCCCCAGTCACGATACAAGGGAAAGGACGAAACCCCACCGCTTCACGCCGCAACGGACAGACCACGTCGTGAGGCAGACGAGGAGTATGATCACAGGTCACAGTCCAACCTTGATCTAAGCGGCTCATTATTGCAGCGCCCGATACAAGGTGATATCATTTTGACATCATGAGTTCGGCAAAAGCAAACAAAAAATCAACTATCCCTTTCCGTATGCCCGCCAATGATAGCCAGGCACGGATCAGCCGAGAGACACTGTCTCGTTTGGCTCAACTGCGTGGCACCTCTGAGACAGATGTCATGCATTATGCCTTGAGAAGACTCGCCGACGAAATACTTCCTCTTTACGGTCCAGATGATGGACCGCTTACGAAACAGCAAACAGAAAAAATCCAAGCTATGGCTGAATTGCCTGAACTAGGGGAGACTTGCTCTAGTCTTCTCGAAGAATGAAACACTGGTGGGAGCAGCCAGTCGCTGGTGATCTTGTCTGGTGTTTTTTCCCTCAAGATGAAGAATTAGAACCGGGCCCCAAACCTCGTCCCGGTTTGCTCCTGAAGGTGAGGAGAGTCGTCGGGACGGATGACCAGTTCGCCGTTCAGGTAGCTTATGGTACCAGCCAAAAGATCGATGCCTTATACTCCGGTGAATTCGCAATTGATAGACGAGACACGGTGGCCTTCAAACTCTCAGGATTGAGCTTCCCCACCAAATTCAACTTGAAGAATATCGTTGAGCTTCCTTACAACGAGAGTTGGTTCTCCATTCCTCCTCAACCCCGCCATGGCCAAAACCCTAAGCTAGGCACACTTCACCCTAGCCTCATGAGGCGCCTACGAGCAGCGCGCGCCGCCGCCAAAGACAGCTAAAGATCGGGGATCTCCACTTCTTGGCGCGACTCACGCCGATACTGGACAAACCGCAGCAGACACATGGCCGAGGGCGGAAGAAAGGCCAGGACAACAATCCACTTATCGGTAGCACCGAACTCTTCTGGTGGGGGAAAACAGACTATCAGCAACCCCAGTCCTAAAGATGTCAGCAGCGGAAAAGCCCACGGGTTTATCTTCGAATTGGGGACCAACTTGTTCCACAATCTGGAAACCAGATAAGGGGGCAGAGCAAACAAAAAGGCAGCCAGGAGCGTGCCGACCGAATAGAAGAAGCTATGAAAATCTCCCATCCGTGGAAAATTCGAAAGGGCGAATCCTTTTCCTGGGTGATCGGTCTCCTGCAGAATTCTCAATTACGGCACAGAGCTTTCTAGATTCGCCAGATAGATTGCAAATTGAGACAATTGATTTTTCCGAAGAATCTCGATGTACTGGGCCATTGCTAGGCGCGGGTTCTTCAGTCGCTGAAGAATCTTCTGAACAGATGCGAGAACCACTTGGGAATCCAAGTCGACCAGATCCAGAACAAACTCATCCGGGTGTATGGCCGCGACATTGTGCTTATTGAGCTCAGACTCCGGGAAATCGGTTAGATTGAAGGTAATGATGGCCTGGGCTCCTCCGTGAATGGCGGCAGCCAAGACGTGCCGGTCACCGGCATCGGGAAGTTCTAGTCCAGCTTCCAACTGCTCATAACCCGATATCAAACAGTCCGGAATGGTGTTCATTTTGTCTCGCGTCTTCTCCAGGCGTTCGCGGGTGAGTTCCGGTCGGTTAACAAGGAGATTTTCTATCCACTCTTCGTGAATACGCTCAGTCCATTTTGCCCGCACAAGTTCCGTAGTGGCCAATTGCAGCAGCAGGTCCCGAATCGATGCAGGATAGAGAACACAGGCGTCATAGACAACCGTAAATCGGGAAGGAAGAACCAAGCGCCTTTAGTCGTAACCCATTCCAAGCTCTTGCGCTTCAGCCGTCAGCGCGTCGAGTGCAGAATCGACTTCGCGGTCTGATCGCTTTTTGTACTCCATCAGATCTTCAAACAAGATCCTTCTGTGGCGCCGGAGCTTCCGGTGCGGGATTTCCCCTTCTTCCAAGAGTTTGACGACATAGGGCCGGGATACGCCCAGAATGTCGGCTGCCTCTTGAGTGGTAAGCTCCTTGTGGAGCGGTATCAGCATCACGGCTTCACCATTTGCCATTTTATTGAGAATCTCACTGAACATCTCGATCGCTTGCCGAGGAATCTCGATAGTCGAGGAGCCAACTCTCAACTGAGTAGTATTCTCGGTGGCTTTTAATTCTCCGCGAAAAGCCAAAAGCGCAGATTTCGCCAGTTGGCTCTCTCTTTTGTTCGGAAGCGCTAAATTCATACTTTTATTATAATTCGAAAAAAACGAAATGCAAAGCCTATGCCCACTTTTGAATGGATAGGCACCAGTCGGAGCCTTTTCCTGGCCTCTCAGACTCCAGCCCCGTCAAACGCGCCCTGAAATTCACGCAGCGCTTTGATATCGGACGGCTGATAGAGACCTTTCTTCAGGAGCTTGGCGGCGATGAAGACGATTCTGTTATCGCTCGAAATTGTGGAAACAGTTGACACCAGGCGGTAAGGGATCGGGCTATTCTTCGAGCCTCCCATCTCTCCAAGGTGCTCCGCCAGGACAACGCCTCTCCCCTCCTCCAGAGTCTTCGCCAGGGTCAGGGCCGGCAGGTTTTTGTGCCAGTTCTCATCGATCAGTTTGCCCTCCAGTCCAACCACCGACCAGCCCTCCTTTCCCCTGGCCAGACACACGGTCAAATCGGCGTCGAAGACTTCGACCATGGCCATAAGCCTCTGCTTGTAGCGAACAGTGACGTTGAGAGGAATGTGGTTTTCGATGGGCGTGGAGATGTTCATAACTTTAGTATACGAGGGCTACTCAAAAGCTACTCAAAAAGCACTTGTAGATACTTCTGTAGACAGCTCAAACTTAAGAATGTAAAATGGTGATATGGGTAGCACAACTGTACGAGTAAGCCTGGAGACCCACGAACTCCTAAAAAACTTAGCTAAGGAATCCGCGGCCTCGATGCAGGAGGTTCTTGCAAAGGCTCTGGAACGCTATCGTCGCGAGCTGTTCTTGGAGGGGCTCAACAAAGATTTTCAAGGGGCCGAAGATTATGGCGAAGAGCTCCTAAAGATAGACGGAACCGTAGCAGACGGACTGGATCTATAGATTGAGTCTCACAAGAGGAGCCATCTGGCTTGCCGACTTATCTCCTACTCGTGGTCACGAGCAAGCTGGTCGTCGTCCGGTTTTGCTCGTTTCTCCCGAGTCTTTTAATCGAGGCCCATCCACTCTGGTTATCATATGCCCCCTGACGACAACAGAGCGCGGAATCAGAACACATATCAAAGTCCTGCCTACTGAAGGCGGCCTCAAAGAGATAAGCTTTGTGATGACGGAAGCTGTTCGCTCCATATCCAAGGACCGGCTCGTCAAACACTGGGGGAACCTCACGCATCAGACTATGAATCAGGTCAGTGATGTTCTCAAGATCTTGATGGATCTGCGGTAAGTCGAAATCGGCCCACATGCGCAAACTCTGGAAATTGGATCCCGCTGCTGTCTTTCTGAACCACGGCTCCTACGGGGCTTGTCCCACGGTGGTGTTGGAGAAGCAGTGGGAGTATCAGGAGCAGATGGAGCGGGCTCCGGTTCCTTTTATCTCGGGATGTCTGGGTGAGTTTCTGGATGATGCCCGGGAGAGGCTGGCCATTTTCCTGGGCGCCCGCTCCCGCAATCTGGTGTTTGTCCGAAACGCCACCGAAGGGGTGAACGCTGTGCTCAGTTCTTTTCCCCTACGGCCTGGTGAAGAGGTCTTGAGTACCAGCTTCGGCTACCCGGCCTGCCTCAAGGCGGCCGAGCGCTGGTGCGAAACCCGTGGTGCCAGGCTGAGGACGGCTGTTCTCCCCTATCCCCTCACCGACCCCGCGCAGGTCTTGAGCGCCCTGGAGGAGGGCGCCAATTCTCGAACCAGGCTGCTTCTCATTGACCACGTGACCAGCGGGACCGGCCTGGTCTTTCCCCTGGCGAGGATCCTGGAGTGGGCCCGGGCCCGGGATCTACCGGTGCTGGTCGACGGAGCCCACGCCCCCGGGATGCTGGCTCTTAATCTGCAAGAACTGGCCGAGCAAGGCATGACTTTCTACACCGGAAACCTTCACAAGTGGTGCTGCGCGCCCAAGGGGTCGGCCTTTCTGTGGGTGCACCCCGAGTGGGAAGACCATATCCACCCTCCGGTGGTGAGCCACGGCTACCGCTCCACCTCCGAGAGGCCCCGGTTGTGGTGCGAGTTCGACTGGACCGGGACCGACGACCTCAGCCCCTGGCTGTGCGGACCGGAAGCCATCGACTACCTGGGCGGGTTGGTCGAAGGCGGCTGGCCCGCCATCCGGGCGAGGACGGCAAACCTGCTGGCCGAAGGAGCTCAGGTGGTGGATTCGGTGCTGCAAACCGGGGCGGCGCCCCCACCCTCTATGGGCGGTCTGCTCTGGACCTTTCCGTTGCAGGGTTTTCCGAAAGACCTGGGCGTGACCCTCTGGCGGACCCACAAGCTCGACACCTTCATCAACGAGGCCTTTCCGGGAGGGCCTCTGGTGTTGAGGCTCTCGGCCTTTCTGTACAATGAAATTTCCGACTACCAGCGGCTGGCGGAGTGCCTACAAACTGCCCGAGCCTTTGTCCGGTGACGGAAGGCCCGGCGGCCGGTCCGAGGTTCGGCGGGGAGTTCGTGCTTGTCCAGGACCCCGAAGGTGAAGAGGTCGGGGATCCTGGGATCGTGCTCCACCAGTTGGAAAATTTTATCGTTGCACTCCACCGAATGGAGCCGGTCGATCAACTCCTGGCCAGAGAACTGCGTCACCATCGTCACCCCCTCGCTAGAACGGGTCGGGACCTCGAGGTAGAGCGGGCTGCGCCTCTTGAGCAGACGCAGCAGAGCCCGTAAGGTCTCGGTCAGTTGCGCTTCCTCCAGGAGGTGCAAGAAGGCCGTGCTGACTCCGAAATCGGCGAAATCGTCGGCACCGATAGGTTCGGCAGAAGCTTTAGTCCGCAGGCCCTGCCAGTGAAGATTTCGGGCCAGGGAACGCATGACCGAAAGCTGGTTTTCGTTGACATCGAAGGCGTGCACCTGCAACCGGTTTAGCTCCGGAAGAGAGAGCGTACCCCGGCCCCACCCGCAGCCCAGATCAAGACCCACCAGAGAGCCCCGCTCCGGTAGGTAGGGCAGGAGGTAGAGTTCGGGAGCGCAGTTGGTAAGACAGGCCTGCCAGTAGGGCAATTCTCCCCGGGCCAGGGCGCCGTCGACCACCCGTTGAGCGACCTCCTGCCGCCTACGCACCAGTTCCATGAAACCGCCGACGGGCTTAGGCAGATGAAGGGAGAGGTCGGTTCCAGGGGGTGGCGTGTAGCCGATGGCTGCCTCGAAGAGCGCCATCAGCGGGCTTTTCCAGAAAAGCTCCACCTGCTCCCGCGAAGAGAGGGCTCCATCGGCAAAGATGCCTCCCCGGGCGAACTCCTGGAGCGCCCTCTCCCCCTGCTCTTCCAGAGCGTCTAGAGCCTCCGCCATTCGAGCCGCCACCTGGGGGTGTTTCCGGGGGCAGGCGGCGAAGTAGTAGCCCAGCAGGCGGGAGTAAAACTCCAGAAACCCGGGGAAACGGATATCCAGCTGGGCGAGGGCGGAGTTCACGGACCTCCCCGGTGATAGGGGTGGTTGGTCATGACCGACCAGGCTCGATACAGCGCCTCGGCTACCACCACGCGAACCAGGGGATGGGGGAAGGTGAGTTTGGAGAGAGACCACTTGCCGTGGGCCGCTTGCAAACACTCCGGAGCCAGCCCCTCGGGGCCACCCACCAGGAGAGCCACGTCGGCTCCCAGAGACATCCAGCTTTCGAAAGTGAGGGCTAGCTCCTCGGTCGTCTGCTGCCGTCCGGAGGGGTCCAGGGCGATGATGTGGGCGCCTTTAGGAACCGCCTCCAACATCTTCTGTCCCTCCTCTTTCAGAAGCCTCTGGATATCGGCGTTCTTACCCCGGTGCTTGCCGGGGATTTCGTGCAAGACGAGTGGCATCCGCGGTGGCATACGGCGAGCGTACTCCTGAAAGCCTTGCTCGACCCAGGCGGGCATCTTGGTGCCCACCGCCACCAGATGGAGTTGCACGTCTAATAGCAGACGAGTTGTGGGATCAGTTGGTCGAGGTCGTCCTGATCAAGACCATTGCCACCGATGGCAGACCAACCGTTTTCCACTTCGATCCAGTCTGAAAGCAAGGAGCCGTCTTCCTCGTGCTCCACCTTGATGGCTCCGTATTCCGGGTGCTTGTGGGTGGTCTGCTTGAACCCGGGTACAGCGTCGCCGATGCCTTCGTTGCTGGTGAGAAAGGCACAGGTCTTGTTCCCGGAGACCAGCTTCAAGGCAAAGGAAGCCCCTTCCTCATGCTGGTCGAAGTCGATCCCCGCCACGGACCACCCGGAAGGGAGCCCGGCAGGAAGCAGTACGGCAAAAGGGAGGTCGCTGAGACTCTCCCTTTGCTTTTCAGAAAGATAGGATAACACTTCGCTCATTCAGCCCCATTTACTATTTGGGAAGGAACACCCTGTAAGTGGCGGGCCGATTGGTCATCTGGTTGCGAATCTTGTCGGAGGCCTCACGCCCGTCTCCGGTGGCGATCGAGATGTGCCCGTGGGGCTTGCCCGAACTGCGGTTCCAAACAACCACCGCTCCGGGAGGCAGCTCACGCAACTGATCGCGGCTCACGGTCACTTCCCGAAACCGGTCCGGCCGAGCGGCCAACTGGTCGGCCGCCTGATAGGCAGATCCACCGGTGAGGTTGACCCCGACCTGGCGCAGGTGGTGCTTCACCCCGCGATAGCAGTAACCGGGAGAACAGTTCGGAGGGACCGGGCTGTTCATAATGCTTTGCGCCAACCGCTGACCGGTGGGGGTGGCGTTTCGCAGGGCTCCGGGGCCGATCGGCGGGGCGTTGTGACCGCCGGAGAAGGGAGGGTAGCCGCCCATGGGAGGGTAGCCGGGCATGGGCATCGGCATGGGCATCGGGAAACCACCCATGCCGGGGTATCCGGGCATCCCCATCGCGCCGCCCAGGCCCTGATGACCGCAGCCGCATCCGCCTTGCGGGAAGCCGGAAGCGCCCCCCATCTGGCCCATCATCGACATCATCATCTGCATCATTTGCATCATCTGCATCATCATGAACATCTGGGACATGCCGCCCATCATGCCCATGCCGCCCATCATGTTCATGCCGCCCATCATCATGGGGTTGAAGCCTATAGCCATTAGTGTCTGCCTCCGAATAGTGTCAAAGCGAGTATATCATCGAATCAATTTCTTACTCACACCGATTTTCTATCTGTCTAGTGCTATTTCAAAATATTAACATAAGACGGAGGTTTCCCCCCACCCCTTCCCAAAAATCTCTCTCCTATGCAAGCCGTGGACCCGCTCAACGAACACCTGCCTCAACTGGAGCAGATGATCGCCGCGATCCAAAACGAGCGTTACGACGCCCTCAATCAGCAGTACGCCGAGTTGGACCAGATCTACGGTATGCTCTACGGCACCTACGTGGAGGAACTGCAGTACCTGGCCGTGGGCGACCCCCACAACCAGCCGGCGCTCAAGATCGGGCAGCAGTTCGAGCTGCTGAAGCCCTGCCTGCGGGCGCTGCACAATGAACTCAGCCTGCAAGAGTTCCCCGAAGCGGAAGAGCACCTGGTACAACTCCAGGCGCACTCTCGGACCCTGTTTGCGCTGTTCGATGAGTACAAGGCAGTGGCCGCAGCAGGGCAGAAATACTCCGACATCCCTTACACCAACGAGCTGATCCGGGTGGGCAGGCACTACTTAAACGGCGAGTTGGCCGTGGAGGCGGTTCTGGGCCGCTTCGAGATTTTTTGTCGCTTTCACGAACTGCTGGAAAACCAGGTCGAAAACCTGATGCCCTCTCCTCCCGAGAGGAAGACCTTCGACGAGCGATTGCCCGATCTCCAGGAAGCGCTGGATCTGCAGATGCACGCCATCGAGGATCTCGATCTGGCCCTGGAGCGGGGAGACGACGAAGCCCTGGCCGAGGCCCTGGAGCAGATCGCTGAAGCGGGTGAGGTCCTGGTGGAGGTCTATCAGGCCTTGCAAAAAGCCGACCTGGAACCCCGGAGGATCTCGTGTATACGCTGCGGAGCCGACAACTCCATCGAGTCGCGCCTTTGCGGGGCCTGCGGCGGGGTGCTGCCCCAGAGCGCAGGGCTTGGGACCCCGGTCTCCACCATCGCCCTGGAAGAGGACGGAAGCAACGTAGAAAGCGGTGAATCGGAAGAGTTGACTCGCCTGCGCAACCTGGTGGAGGAAGCCCAGCTCACCAGCGATCCCCAGGAGTTGTTGAGCGCCCTCTCCGGCTTTCGAGAACGCTGGGAAAGAAATCGCCGAAAGTTCGAGCGCCTGGAAGCCCCACCGGCCGAACTGCCCCCCGAACACGGGGCGCTCCTGTCGAAAGCCAAGCAGACCTTCGCCCAGGCCCTGGGAGACCTGGAAGAGGGGCTGCAACTTCTAGAGGACGGGGCCACCGTTCTGGACGCCGGACTTCTAGAAGCAGGGCTCTCCCGGATGCACGACGGGGAATCCTTGTTCAGAGAATTTGTGAAGGAGTTTGAACGGGCCCAGGAGAGTACTGGAGAGCCTTAATCCCACACCCCGGGAGGCGCCACCACCACCTTGGAGAGCTTGACTTCCACGCTCACCGGGTTGTGATCGCTGGTCTGCCTTGCCGGCTCCGACCAGATTCGAGCCGAGGTCGCCACCTTGGCCGCTTCGGGATCCAGCAAGATGTGGTCGAGGGCGCTCCCTCCCTTGCGGTAGCGATGGGTGATCCTGGCTTCCCGGGGTAGGCCTTCGAAGGGGTCTGTGAAAGTCTGAAACAACGGTTCCAGCGCCCACTCGTCGGGGCGGCCGTTCAGATCGCCGAGCACCAGAACGGCAGCCTCGGTGGGCAAACTTCGGGCGATGGCCAGCACGCCTTCGGCTTGAGCCCTGCGCTTTCGAGAGGACTTCTTGGCGTCTCCTCGGGCGCTCTTGAAGTGGTTGATCAAGAGGATGACGGGAGGATCCACCTCTAAACGCACCTCCAAGCAGTCTCGACTGAAGTGGTGATTGTGGTTGTCACCGGGCTGCTTGGGCAGGTCCATGGAAGCGTGAGAAACGACTTCGCGAACCGGGAGTCGACTGAGAAAAGCCACATCGATGCCACGGATCTGGTCGTTGCCTTCCAGCAAACCGATCTGGGGATAAGGGTTTTGCAAGAGCTCATTCAGAGCCGACAGGGCCGGCAAGTTCTCCACCTCCTGCAGGGCGATGAAATCGGCGTCCACCTCATCGAGCACTGCGGCCAACTCCCGGAGCTTCTGCTGGTATTCGGCGCTGCTGGGGGTTTCGTCCTGATAGGGGTGATCCACATCGTCGAACAGGTTGCGCACGTTCCAGGTGGCCACTCGGTAGTACTGTCCTTCGGTGGCCGTGGTCTCTTCGGTTGGTACCTCCCCCCGGGCCGGCGGCACGCAACCGGCCAGTAGCAGCACCAAGATCAGTAATAAAGCTCTCATGATCCGGCTGCTTTGCCGCAGCCGAGAAATGCTCCCCTGTATGGCGTAATCCTCACAACTTGTTAACTTCTCTGGCCCGACCTGCGAGTAGGCTAAGCCGGTCCGCTCATCATCTCAACTCTCCTGGATGAGGTGACCCCATGATTTCCCACATTCCCCCTCGAAACGGCGGTACCGTTCGACTGATCGCCGAAGGCGTGGTCAACCCCGGCCGGGTTTCCGGCAACGGCAAAGCGGTGGTTTACGGCGAATTTGAATCGGGCGTGGGTGAGAGCCTGCACCGCTGGGAAGACGGCCAGGTGGAGAAAGTCAACCACGACGGCTATTCCAGCTTCGGTGCTCGGGTCAACCACGACGGCAACGTGGTGGTGTACAGCCGGTATTCTTTGCAAGACGCCCTCAATCCCGAAGGCAACTGGGATGTGGGCCGCTGGAAAGACGGAAAGATCGAAGTGGTCGCCGGTACCGACCTCCACGAACTCTCCCCCCGAGTCGATGCCTCGGGCGACGTGGTGGTTTACGACGTAGAAACCCCTCCGGGAAGAGCCTACACGGTGCGACGCTGGGAAAACGGCGAGACCGAAGATATCACCGACGGCACCGCCAAAGACATGTTTCCGGTCCTCTCCG
>JBAYRN010000131.1:0-14994 GCA_041676625.1 Vulcanimicrobiota bacterium | reverse complement strand
CTGGTGGCGATGGCAGAGGGGTCACACCTGTTCCCATCTCGAACACAGAAGTTAAGCCCTCTAGCGCCGATGGTACTGCACTGGTGACGGTGTGGGAGAGTAGGACACTGCCAGGTTTTAATTATAGCCGGTTCCTTTAGCTAGGAGCCGGCTTTTTTCTTACTAAGATCCCACAAGGTGTGAGGAAACCACAACGGTTAGAGTCGATAAGGCCAGCGGAATGATCGACGTCGATCAATTCTATTTTGGTTTTATACCAGCCCGCGTCGGGAGCTGATTCGAGTTTAGGGCCCGAAGAGAAGCTATCGGAATTCCAGGTTGACCGGTAAGCCTCGGCGTGGTCGCAGAGTGATTGCTGCTTGCAACTTTGGTCTCGTGCCCGGTTGCAGGTTCACTCGAACCTGACGGGCGATGGTCGCCAGGATCAGTCGCGCTTCCAAAAGAGCGAAATGGTTGCCGATGCACTGGCGCGGGCCGGCGGCAAAAGGAACGAAGGCACCCCTGGGAATGTCTTGCAGGAAGCGGTCAGGATCGAAGCCTTCGGGATTGGGCCAGAACTCCGGATTACGGTGCAGGATGTAAGGCGAGATGGTCACGATCTGGTTGCTGCCGATGTGAAAGTCGCCCAGTTTATCCGGGCCATAGCTGCGGCGACCGAAGACCCAGGCGGGAGGATATAGGCGCAGGCTCTCCAGGATGACTCGGTCAACCAGGCTGCCGGGACCTGTAGCCTCGAGGCTGAGTTCTTCTTCCAGGGAGCGGCGTGTAGGCGGGTGCAGGCTGAGTAGATAGAAGGTCCAGGTCAAAGCGTTGGCCGTGGTCTCGTGCCCTGCCAGCATAAAAGTCACGAGTTCGGCGCAGAGTTGTTCGTCGCTCATGCTTTCGCCGGTTTCGGGGTCCCGCGCCTCGATCAGAGAGTTGAGGAGATCCTGGGGAGGATCCGGGTCACTGCGCCGCTTTCGCACGATCTCCAGGGCCAGTTCATCGAGATCCTTTTTGGCTTGCTGAAAGCGGCGGTCTCTGGGGGTGGGTAGAATCGGCGGTAGTGGGAGCAGCGCCGAGAAGCGCTCTCGCATTTGGACCTGCAATTCGTCGAGAGCCCGGCCCACCGAATGACTTGATTGGTCGAGGTCTTGGGAGAAGAGCAAGAGGCCTGCGATACGAAGGGTAAGATGCATCATCTCGGCCGCCAGGTCGATCCGTGCTCCCGCTGGCCGGAGCCGCCACTGATCCAGCATCTCCTGGGTGCAACGAACGATGACCGGGCTCATCGCCTCGACTTTCTTTTTCTGAAAAGCCGGTTGGGCCAATCGCCGCTGCCGTAGCCAGAACTCTCCGTCGCTGGTTAGCAGTCCGTCGCCGAGAAAGTAACGCAACATCTTGTAAAAAGGGCTGTGGCGTTTGCCGTAGTTAGGGTGGTTTTCGACCAGAACGCGATAGACGGCCTCAGGCTGATTGAGCAGGACAACTGGAAATGGCCCATAGCGATAGCTGACGATGTTTCCGTAGCGCTGGGTGACGCGCGTTAAGGTGGACAGAGGGTCCCGCTTGAAGGTCCAGATGGTCTCTAGCATATCCAAGCCTGTCGGCCCGGGTGGTTTCATGGCGGTTGATTTCGCGTGGGCTCCAGGTCGCTCCTTGAGACGTTGATCTTATCTTCAAGGAGCGTGTCGGAGTAGTCGGACCGAGCAGAGCGAAGGACATTTTGTTCAGGCGGATAGTGAATTTTTGCCCTAATATGGGGCTATATTCGGGTGAAATGAGCTATTCGCATGGACAATAATGAACGAGCCTCTGCGATGGGAGACTACTCCGACACGCTCCGAGGGGCTATGCTCCGTAGCCAAAGTGTCTGGCTTTATGTTCGTTGCCGGCGGCGGTACGGACCCAGAAGCCTTGTCTTTGGGCGGCTTCCAGGACCTGATAGGCCTGGGGTCCGTAGTCGATAGTCTTCAGGTTGGCGCTGATCCCGGCGTTCCGGACCAGGTCGGCGATCTGGCCCATCATTTGGTCGTCGGCGAATCGGGGGTCGTTCTTGGCTTCCAGGTCACCGGCGATTCCGTGTTTTTTCAAGAGTTCGACCATAGTCGAGAGCGAATAGATCTGGGATTCACCATCCTTATTGCGAAGTCGCCTTACTTCGGCCAGGGTCATTTCGCTGACCCGGGTGTTGGGAGCGAGTTTGCCCTGGGGGTCGTAAAAACCGTCCTTCTCCATTGGTCTGGCGTAATGGGTGGCCACCGGCACCCCATCTTTGGTGATGAGCATGTCGATGTCGATGGATTCGTAACCGTTTTCAGCAGCAAACTTGATACCGGCCGGGCTATTTTCAAAAGCGTAGGTGTCCGGGGCCCCGGGTGCACCCTTGTGATACATTCCTTCGCCTTTGCGGTAAAGTTCGGGACCACCCGGGATTTTGCTGCCGCTTTCGTTTTTGGCTTGCGGCCGGGGTCCGCCCGATTTCCGGCCGGAGGCAAGACTTCCCAGAAACTCTCTGATGAAAAGAGAGCCCTCCAAGATATCGCGTCCTTTCTTGCCGAAATCAATGGACGGAATGGAGGGCGTCTCTTTGGGCACGATGTTGGTGATCACGTCTCTCACGGTATCCTTCAGCTTCTCGAGGGGATCGCCGAGCAGGCGCTTTACCGGGGCTTTAGACCCGAAGTTCGGGAGAAAGGAGCCACTTCCGGGTAGCGATATGCGAACTTCTTTGATCATGACTATCTCCAACAGCAGTGTTTTGCGTCGGTGAGTTCGCGGTGAGTGACACCATTATAGTCTCAGAGATGCCTGAAATATGTCTGAAATCGTTACACCGGCGTCAACTGCATCTGATTTTCTTGAGCTGCGAGTTCGGCGCTCAGCTCTACTCGTTTTGCTTCAAGTTCTGTCAGAGTGAGCCCGGGTACACTGATCCCGGTTCGAAGTTCACCGGTACGGAAGTCTACCAGGTTTATGTTTTCCAGAGGGTCGCTGGTAAGGTGGTACATCTCCCATTGGTCTGCCTCCACGCCTCGTGGATCCAGGTAGCGATTGAGCTTCCAAACTCCATCCACCAGGCTACGAACGGAGTTTGGCTGGCGTACGGGCCCTGGGGTTAGGGGCACATTTCGTATGTTGATCGTGTGTTGGACCTTGTTGAGGTAACGATCGTATTCTTCCTGTTTGAGAGGAGTGTCGATCCCTTCCGGTAGTTCGGTGATCTGGTCGTCGGTGGTAAACAGGACAGCTTTTCGATCGAGGGTCTCTCGGCCCAAAAGCACGCCGGTGAGGTCGGCGCCGGGCAACTCTCGGACCTGAGTATGTCCGTTTTCTCGAATGACCTGGGCGGCTTTCTCCAACTCTTCTCCGTGGATCCCGGCCAGACCGAGCAGGGTAGGCACGAGATCGATATGACTGGTAGGGGTGGTCACTTCGATGATGTTGTCGGGATCTTGATTGACCAGGGGAGAGGAGACCACCATGGCCACACGCGTTACTTCATCGTAGGCGGCATGCCATTTTTCGATCATGGTCCCGTGGGAGCACAGGTACTCTCCGTGGTCGGAGGTGAAGACCACGATGGTGTTGTCGGTCAGCCCTTTAGCGTCCAGTGTCTCCATGACCCGTCGGACTTCCAGGTCGGCCAGATACTGGAGATAGACATAGAACTGTCCGTAGCGCTTGACCCAATCTCGAAAATCGGGGTCCAACTGAAAAGGGAAGGGCAGAGTTTGTCCGACGATTTGAGGGAACAGGGCTTCCAGGGCCAGTTGCATCTTGAAGGCGTAGTCGAACTGGCACTCAGGTTTGGTGCTGAGATCCTCATCCAGGTTGGGGGGTTCGTTGAACGTGTCTTGGGGGAAACCCTCGGGGTTCAGGTCCAAGACCAGCCCTTCGCTGTTGGGGAAGGAGTCTTGATTCGGGCCAGGGATCGGCTGAGGTTGGGTGACCGGCGGGGTACCCGGGGTTACAAAGCCCTGGCCGGTTCCGAACTGAGGACTAAAGAAAGGGAGCGGATATGCCACGATGTCGTGGGGGTTGACGAACGAGGCCACGGCAAACCAGGGCTGATCGGAGTTGGGATCCCGATCGTTTAGAAAGTCAGTGACGATGTCGCCGAAACCCGGATCGCGAAAGGTGCCCAGATTGTCGGGGTCTGAACCGTGAGGCTCTGGTCCGGAGCTCTCGTAGCCGCGGAACCCCCAGGGGGTCAGGTCGTACGGGGCCGGCGGCTCGGAAACGTGCCATTTGCCCATATAGTAAGATTCGTATCCGGCTGCTTCAAACCAGTCGCCGATGGTGGGTACACCATTTGGGTCCAAGAACTGCACTTCCGTTGCATCTTTGAACGTCCCATAAACCTGAGTCACCCCGTGGAGGCTGGGGTACTGCCCGGTCATCATGCTGGTACGACTGGGCGAACAAGCGGCTGAGGCGATGTAGTGAGTTCGGGCCACGACCGCGTTTTTGCGGAGGCGGGTGAAGCCTTTGAATAATTCGGCGAATGGATTGCCTGGGCTAAGTTCTTTGGCGAAGCTTGTGATTTCACGTACGGCCGGGACCTCACCTTTGTCGCTGGGGTACCCCGGCGAGATCAGTCGCAACTGATCGCACATCACCAACAAGATGTTGGGGCGCCTATTGCTTCCACCACCGTTGTTGGTGAAGACCAGCTCGGGAAGATTGTCTCCGCAGCCAGCTGCAGTGACTGCTAGCGGGCCCAGAATAGCCGATGAAAAGATACCTTTGAGTAAATTACGTCTTGAAACCATGCCGCCCTATACGAGCGCTTCCCTGGGGTTCCTTTCTTTACGTAAAGATAGTTCGACTCTCTGAGAGGCACCTTAAACTTCAATCTCCACGCCTTCTACCAGTTCATCGCTGGGGGTCAGTACCACCCGATCGCCCTCATTGATCGTGTCACCGAGAATCTCCCACAGTTCATCACCCCGGGTTCCCACCTCCACGGTGGTTTTTTTCAGGGTGTTCTGGGGGGTGATCTTCCATACAAAATAATCCTGTTTGTCCCGCACGAAACACGATTGAGGCAGGGTGAGAGCAGTCTTCTGATCGACCAAAAAACGTGCCCATAACTCGTATCCGGCTCCCAGACTTTCGGGCGGGTCTTGAAGGCTGACCAGGACCACCACTCGCTGCTGCTCAACCCCCAGGCTGGAGCGCTTGGTGAATCCCTGGGGTTCCTTCAGACGCACCTCCCCCTTCAGCGTTTCCGAGTAGGCGCTGCCTGCGTCTAGAAAAACCGCGGTTCCTCGGGAAATTCGGAGGGCATCCTGACTCAGCACTTCACACCGGACCTCCAGATCTTCGAGTCGTCCCAGGGTGAGCAGGGGAGACCCGGCCGGTAGTTCCTTGGGACCTCGTTCCGTTCGGGAAAGCACCAGTCCATCGATGGGGGAGGTGATGCGGCTCTTTTCCAGGGTATAGGTCGCCTGCTCTTTTCTCACCTGGGCCTCGGCGATGGTCGAAGTCTGGGCCCGAGCCTCTTCGAGTTTACGCTGCAGGATCGCCTGGGCGGCCGAGACGACGGCTCGAGCCTGGGCCAGTTCCTGGGAAATGGCCTGGCGTTCACTTTGTCTGGCAGAAAGGGTGGCTCGCGCCTGGTCCACGGCCAGCAGCGCCCGTTCTGCTTCCTGGGCGGGGAGCGCTCCCCCCTGGACCAGATTGGTGACCCTATTTTGTTCTCGTCGCGCGTTGTCCAGAGCGGTTTGGGCAGCTTCTACTAGGGGGTCCATCTGCTGGGAACGAGCCTGGATGGTTTGAACTGCGCGCTGGGCCCGGGCCACCTCGGCCCTTTCCACGCTAGTGTCGTAGCCGAGTTGCTGTCTCGATCTGGTGGCCTCCACGGCGGCTTCCCGGGCCTCTACTTCCTGGCGCACGGGCAGTTGATCGATATGGACCAGCGTTTCCCCGCGACTGACTCGATCCCCCACTTCCAGTTCGATCCGGTCGATCCGGCCGTTGACCGGCATGGTCACTGGGTACTCCCGCCGGAGCACGGTTTCCGCTCGCTCGGTAAAGCTCACCTCCAGGCGATGGGTTTCGGCTTTGGTGGTGGTCACCAGCAACTTCTCCGAACAGCCGGCCAGCAGCCATAGAGCCAGCAACACCGGCCAGGTATTTCGAGGAATCAACACAGTCGGCAGTATATACCACGGCACGTGGAGGCGTCCACGGATCTGTCACTCTCTGATCTTCAGCACATCCAGCCAGTTGAGACCCCTCACGAAAACGTAGAGAGCGGCCTGGGAGGCGGCTAGAAAGACCATCATCACCAGGGTGGCCACGACGAAGTTCTGAGGCTCCATGGCAAAAGGGAAGCGAAAGATCTCGGTGTCGTAAGCTCGAGTCACGAAGTAGGTGAGAGCGGCGCCTCCGGCCCACCCCACCGACACCCCTAGACTGTTGAGGAGTAGACTCTCTCCGCTGAAGATGGAGGTGACGGCCATCGGTGTGTAGCCCAGTACTCTCAGGGTACCCACTTCCCTTTCCCGTTCGGATAGAGCGACCAGCGCGGTGTTCAAGACCGCTCCGAAGGCCAAACCTCCGGAAAAAACGATGATGACCGAGAGCATGGTGCCCAGGTTCTGCTGCAGGGTCTGCTCCATCTGCTGGAGCGAATCGTTGCGCCAGGTGACGTTGAGCACCTCCGGTCGCCGCCGCAACTCTGCCACCAGCGCATCGCGCCGGTCTGGAGCCACCAGCAAAAGGATCTTGTTGGTGACCGCGGTCTCTCCCATCAGTCGGGAGAGTTCACGGGCCGGGAGATAAGCTCCCAGACCCAGAGAGGTGTCGACCAGTCCGGCCACCGGTACTTCGTATGTTCGTCGAGAACCGCTCCGAAGTTCCACCTCCAGGCGCGCCCCCCGGTCGACCTGCAGAACTTCCCCGAGCTTGCGGGCTAGATACAGCCCTTCGCCGGAATTGTCGAATCCTTCGGCGATGGCGGGCGTCAAGCGCAGGGGGTTTTCCAGGATCGGATCGGGGGCCAGTCCGGAGAGCAGCACCTCGCGCTGAGCACCGCTACCGTTAAGAGCCGAGAGCCGAGCCGGACTGTTCAAATGACACTCCACCCGCTCGACTCCGGGCAGGGTTTGAAATTCCCGAGTGACTGAAATCGTATCCCGGGCTTCTCTCAGCAAAACCGTGACATCTTGCTTCTGGGCGGTGCGGAATTCTCGGTCGATGAGCACCTGAATGGCACTGCCGGTGGCCAGAGACTCCACCATGATGGTGGTGGCGATGAAGGAGGACCCGAAAGTGACGAAGCTCCGGAACGGATTTCGAAAGATGGCTCGCAAGATCAGCTTCAAGGTGAAGGGGAGGAGTCTCCACAGATACTTGAAGAGGCCTCGCTCCAGGAGGATGCGCCCGCCCTTTTCCGGAGGAGGAGGCCGCATGGCCACAGCCGGCGAGAGCCGAGTGGCGGTGCGTACACCAAAGCCGGTGCCCAGGATGGCGAACAACAACGACAATCCCACTGAAACCCCGATGAGTTCAGGATAGAATCCAGGCTCCTTGATGGGAAGCTCATAAATCGTACGGTAGAGGCTGAGCAGACCCCGCTGGAGCCACAGGCCCAGAGTCGAACCCAGGGCCGCTCCGATCAATCCGACAGCGATACCGAATCCCAGGTAGTGGAAGGTAATGGCGGGACTTGGATATCCCAGAGCTTTGAGGGTGCCCACGACGGTGCGTTGGCCGGCCACCAACCTGCCGATGACCACATTGAGGACGACCGCCACGATCAAGAGGCAGAGGGTGGGCATGATGGAGGCACTCACCTTCAAGCCCAGGATGTCGCTCTCCAAGAACTGGACGCTCAAGAACTGGGAGCGGGGGCTTGCATTGATGACTCCGTAGGTGGAAAGCTCCTCTTCCAGCCGCTCCAAAACCAGGTGCTCTCTTTCTGGATAACCCCGGACGTCCTCGGAGAATCGCCCCATGAGGATGTTGTAGCTGTTTTCCAATTCGCCCGCCTGTTGGAGTTGGCGGATCGGCAGAAACAAAACCGCGGTGCGCAGTGGGTCAGGTGCCAACCCTCCACCGGGTGCCAACACGTAGACCCACTCTGGAGATTGCACCGCACCGGCGATGCGGATGCGTTCTTGTTGGCCCAGCAGGGTGATGGCCAGGGTGTCACCGGGGCGTAGTTCGTGGGCCTCGTAAAAGGCGGCTGAAGTGTAGGCTTCCCCCGTCTCCAGTTCTTGAACCTCGCCACCCGCGAGCGGCAGCAATCGATTGAAGACCTTACCTCCTCGGGGAATCCCCACCAGTGTGGTCTGGACAGGATCGAGAAAACCAGGTACCTCGGTGCGCCCTTCCAATTGCACGCCCCCTTCCAATCGACCGACGCCGGGGAGCGTGGAGAGGCGAGCTAAGACATTTTCCGGAGCAGCTTTGACCTGGATATGGAAGTCGGCCAGAGCGTAGTCGGTGTAAAAGCGATCCCGGGCGTCTCGAAGGTCGTAATAAACCCCGAACATGCTCACCAGAAAAGCTACTCCGATGGTGCAGACAAAGGAAAGGGCACCTAGAGAACCTTTGCGTAGCCATAAGTCCCTCAATAGTTTTTTTAGAAGTTGCCGGTTCAAGCCTTGACGACCGTGGTTTTTTCGATCTTTCCATCCCGCAGTTCAATGACCCGATCGGCGATCCGCATGGACTCCGGGTTGTGGGTGATCATGATCACGGTCTTGCCGTACTCCTGATGCACTCTGGTCAGGAGGGAGAGAACCTGGTCGCCGGTCTCGGAATCCAGGTTGCCGGTGGGTTCGTCGCACAGCAAGAGTTCCGGGTTGGAAGCCAGTGCCCGGGCGATGGCCACGCGCTGTTGTTGGCCCCCGGAGAGCTGGGAAGGAAAGTGATCGCCTCGCTGGCCCAATCCCACGACTTCCAGGGAGGATCTGGCATTAAAGGGGCCCGGTCGATCGTTTAGCGCCGTGGCGACCTGCACATTCTCCAGGGCTGTGAGGGTCGGGATGAGGTTGAAGAACTGAAAGACGAAGCCCACGTAGGTCCGGCGAAAGCGGGTGAGTTGGGCATCGCTCGCCGTGTCCAGGGAGAGCGCCTTGCCATTGTGGTCGTGGTAAGTCACTTTGCCTCGGGTAGGCCTGTCCATGCCGCCGATCACGTTGAGCAGAGTGCTTTTCCCAGAGCCGGATTGTCCCAGGACCATCAGCAGTTCCCCCCGATAGACCAGCAGATCGACATCATCGAGGGCTCGCACTTCGAGCTCTCCCATGGGGTAGATCTTGGATACGTTTTTGAGAGTCAAAATAGGCGTCATGCTGTGTCCCCGGATTCTCCCCCGGAAGGTTGCAGGCCTTGGAGAGGAGCCAGGGAAGGGCCCAGACCATGAAAAGATTCGTGTTGATCGACGGCAGCAATATGCTGTTTCGTGCATACTTTGCCATCCCCGCTCACCTGAGCACCTCTTCAGGCCAACCCACTAACGCCGTCTTCGGGTTTGTGACTATGCTCAATAAACTTCTGGCCAAGAAGAAACCAGATTATGCCGTGGTGATCTTCGACCCTCCCGGGGGTTCCTTTCGAAATCGGGAAAGCGTCGACTACAAAGCCAACCGAGAACAGATGCCGGGGGATCTGGCAAGCCAGCTTCCACTGATCGACCAGGTGGTCGAGGCGTTCCGCATCCCCGCCCTTCGGGTCACCGATTTCGAGGCCGATGACGTGATCGCCACCCTGGCCAGACAAGTCGAGGCGCGGGGTGATCAGGTTCTGATCGTGAGCTCGGACAAAGACTTTTCCCAACTCCTCAACGAGCGAGTCAGCATGCTGGACGGCATGCGAGACCTGACCTACACCCCCGATCTCGTGAAGAAAAAGTTCGGAGTACTTCCCGAGCGTTTCGTAGACTTTCAGGCCCTTTGCGGCGATAAGATCGACAACATCCCCGGGGTACCGGGGATCGGCAAGAAGACCGCTTCCAAGCTGCTTGAGGAGCACGGAGACCTGGACGCTATTTTGGAAGCCGCCCAGAGCATCGGTGGGAGCGTCGGCAAGAAGCTCCAGGAGCATCGGGATGACGCCCTCTTGAGCAGAAAGCTTGCCCGCCTGGACACTTCGGTGGCTCACGGTCTGGATCTCGGGAGCTTTTCCTTTGAACCTCCCGAGGACGAGGCCCTCAACGCTCTCTTCAGCGAACTTGAGTTTTTCAGCTTGCTGAAGTCCACCGGGGCAAGTCCGGTAGCCCAAAGCACCAGAGACGGTTTGAGCCTGCTGGAGACGGGCCAGGCCATCCCCGAGGGTCTGCCGACTTCTACCCTGACGGTGGTGCCGGTGGGGAGTTCGTTGCGACACCGTTTTCAAACCGTGGGAGTGGCTCTGCTGGAATCGGCGAGCGGTCAGACGACTTATGTGCCGATGGGAGACGGGGCCAGGCTTCGCAGTTTCTTTGAGAGCTTCACCGGCAAGGTGATAACCCACGACGCCCGGGAGTACTTCCGGTGGTGCTTGCACTACGGGATTAAGCCTGCAGCAGAGGTCTTCGACACCCAGACTTCCTCCTATCTGATCGATCCGGCCAAAGGCATGCCTCACGACCTGGCAAAACTGGCCAAGATCCATTTGCAGCGGGTCTTGAAGAGCGAGGACGATCTCCTGGGAAAGGCTCGAAATCGCATCGACTACTCGGCAGTGGAGCTCTCCGAGCTGGCCGAATATGGGGCTCACCTGGCTATCGCGATTTCCGAGCTGTACGCTCTTTTTGAAGCGGGACTCCAAGAGGCCGGATTGGAGGAGTTGGCCGCCGACGAGGTTCGCCTCAGCCAGGTACTGGCCGCCATGGAACGAGCCGGGATCGAAGTGAATAAGCCGGGATTGGAGCTCCTCTCAGAGGAGTTTCGCAAAGAGCTCAGCGGCCTGGAACAGAAGATCTTCGCCCTGGCCGGGCACCCGTTCAATGTGGGGAGCCCGAAACAGTTGGCTGAGGTTCTCTTCGAGGAGATGGGCCTGCCGGTCATCAAGAAGACCAAGACCGGTTATAGCACCAACGCAGAAGTGCTGGAGAGACTGGCCCCCCAGCACGAGATCGCTCGCTTGCTCTTGGAGTATCGCAAGTTCGAGAAACTGATCACCACCTATGTCGATGTCTTGCTGCGAGAGGTCGATGAAGAGGACGGCCGGGTCCACTGCCACTTCAACCAGACCGCCAGCACCACCGGTCGTCTGATCACCTCCGACCCGGACCTGCAGCGCACGCCGGTCCGCACCGACGAAGGGAGACGGATCCGCAGGTTGTTCACCGCTCCCTCGGGGCACCAGCTCCTGGTGGCTGACTGGTCACAGATCGAGTTGCGCATCCTGGCTCACCTTTGTGAAGACCCAGTACTGCTGGAGGCCTTTAAAGAAGGTGCCGATATCCACAAGCGGACGGCCGGGGAGCTGTTTAGTAAGCCTGAGCAGGAAGTCACCCGAGAGGAGCGGGACATCGCCAAGACCGCGAACTTCGCCACCATCTACGGCCAGGGGGCCAGTGCGCTGGGGCAAAATTTGGATATTCCGAAGAAGGAAGCCGAAGGTATCATCAAGCGATATTTCGAGGTTTACAGCGGGGTGAAGGTCTGGATCGATCAGACCATGGAAGAGGCCCGGGTCCTGGGTCGGGTGCAGACCATCGCCGGGCGCACTCGGTTCATCCCGGAGCTCTTTTCCAAGAACTTCGCGGTCCGCCAGGCCGGTGAAAGAATGGCCGTCAATACCCCGGTCCAGGGATCCGCGGCTGATATCTGCAAGCGCGTGATGCTCACCATCGATCAGAAGATGCAGCAACGGCCGCACCTGAAGAGCCGAATGCTTTTGCAGATCCACGATGAACTGGTGTTTGAGTGTCCGAATGCTGAAATTGAAGAGATGCGGGAGCTGGTGACCGGGGAGATGGAATCGGCCTGGGAGTTGAAGGTGCCTCTGGTTGTTTCGGTGGGCCTGGGGCCCAGTTGGGAAGAGGCTAAGGACTAAGGACCGGGGTGCTCTGCAGCAGAAATTCAAACTCTAGCTCTGAACGGGGCGCCCGGCGAGCTTCCACCGCCCTCCAGAAAATGGAGCTACCGTTTTGCAACGCGGGACGATTCCAGCGCTCCTGATGCTTGGCATCCGAGGCGCGGGCGCGCTCCCAGGTGATCTTCGCGTTATTTGCAGCGCCGTTTTGCATCTCTATCTTGAGTATAGAAAAAGACAGGTCGGCGGTGTTGGGAAAGAGGTTAACCCGCTGTAAACTTGTTAAAAATCTGTTGCCGAATTATTGATAAGTCTGTCAGGTTGCCGCTTCTGCTGCATTGGCGATGATGGACCGGATCAATTGAGTGCTGCGGACCAGGTCGGCGATCTCAACCCGTTCGCTCTTGGTGTGAGGGTTATCTTCACCGGCTCCCAGGCTGATGGCGTTCATACCGTGGCGGCGGAGTGCAATGGCGTCGGTACCGGCCCATTCGATACGCCGGAATTCCGGTTCAAAACCAAGATCTTGCATGGAGTCGGCAGCCAGGTTCATGATCTTTTTCTCGTCTTCAGTCAGGCGCAGATGCTCGGGTGGGACAACCGGGGCGTGGCGGGCTGCTTCCTTGGCAGCCTGTACACCCTCGGGAGTGAAGTGCTCTTCGCCGATGGATTCCTCACCGTTGACCAGCAGATGGCGGCCCTGGGTGTATAACTGGTTGGCCTCGAACACGTCCACGGCGAAACCGTAGTCGGCCGTCAAGACTTTCGGGTCGAGCGCTCGGGCGCCCAACAGTCCGCCTTCTTCGGCCACCGTGAAGAGAAGTTGCAGGTCCCCGTGCGGCAGGTTGTGCTCTTTGATTTCCCGGACCGCTTCCAGGATCTCGGCCACCCCGGCCCGGTTGTCTCCGCCCAGGGCGGTCGTGCCGTCGCTGGTGATATAACCGTCCTTGATCTGGGGCTTAGAGCCCACCGCCAGAGGCACCGTATCCATGTGGGCCGCGAAAAGAAGTGAAGGGGCCCCCTCTACGTTGCCAGGAATATTGACCAGTAGATTCCCGGTGTTGCCGCCGATCTTCGAGCCGGCATCGTCTTCGGAAGCCTCCAGATTCATCTCGGCTAGTTCCGACTTGATCTTTTCAGCGATCAGACGCTCGTTTCGCGTTTCGCCGCGCACCACCACCAACTCCAGAAAGTCGTTGACCAGGCGATCCTGATTGACCGGTGGGTCCAGTCGATCGGAAGGCACAGAACGTCCGGGATCCTGAGGTGCCTCGGGAGGCTGGTGACGGTGGAAGGGTCTGACGGCGGTTTGCTGAGGACGAATGTTCATGAGCCTATCCTCTCAAAGTCAGACTTCGGGTATGTTACAGTTTCGTAACCGCTTTCTTTCATGCAACGAAAAAAGAGGCGTTGCCGCCTCTCTTTCCGGAGTGAGTTATCGATCTTACTTTTTCTCGTCGGGTGCGGCCGCGGCTTTCGCGGGCTGTTTGCTTTCCACCGGTTTTTCTACTTTCTTAGCGGGGGCAGCATCTTTGGTTTCGGTGACCTTGGCATCGGCCTTCACCTCGGAGGTGGCGGCGGTGCCGGCGACTTCCTTGGGTTTGTCGGCGCCTTCTGCGGCAGCAGCCTCACCGGCCTTGTCGGTCGTCTTCGACTTGTCAGCCTTCTCTATGCCGTCGACCTTCTTGTCATGATTCTTGTCGCATTTTTTGGCTTCTTCGCACTTTTTGCACTTTTCCGGACCGAGGACTTTGTCCAACGGATCTTTGACCTTCTCATCGACGTTCTTGTCGTTTTGCTTGTCCCCGTTTTGATTCTTGTCGCCACTTTGCTGGCTTTCACCGGCCTGCTGAGGTCCGCCTTGCTCGCCACCGGCTTGTTGGGGTCCGCCACCTTGCTCGCCGCCACCGCCGGCTTGCTGGGCGCCGCCCTGTTCGCCGCCGCCTTCCTGGCCGATTCCAAGTTTTTGCTCAACGGCTTTGACCACGTTCTGGTCGGCTTGCTGAACGGCCCCGGATTGAGAGCCCTGTTGGTAGGTTTGGCCGAGTTGTTGGGTGGACTGCTGAACGGCGTTTTGATCGCCGGACTGTTCGGCCTGGCCGACTTGCTGCAAGCCCTGGGAGAGTGCCTGGGTGAGTTGGGCGCCAGGGTTTTGACCTTGCTGAGACGCTTGTTGAGCACCCCCGGCTTCCTGAACTTCTCGTCCGAACTGGGTCTGGTCCTGGGGACCTTGCTGCTGTTGCTGTTGAGGGCCCTGTTGTTGAATATTCTGGTTGGGCTGGACCCCACCCTGAGGGCGAATTTGGTTCTGATTTATCCCGATTCCACCGATTGCAGCCATCTTATTTACACACTCCGTTGTTCTTATTTCGTATCTTAGTTGGACGTTTTGTCTGGATTCAGAGTACTGAAATCGAACGATACTTGAGCTGGGAATTTCACACGTTTTTGTAAAAGTTGTGACAAAGATGTTGCCAAAAGGCAAAAAGAAAGAGACCCGATGGGGGTCTCATTCTCTTTAACGATCTGAATTTGAACTCAGGCTGCTTTCTTGCCGGTACCCCCCGGCTTGGGTCCGCCACCGGTGGACTTCGGAGCTTTCGTGGCCTGAGAGGTGGCAGGTTTCGACCCCGCGGTAGACTCGACTTTGGAGTCGGTCTTGGTGTCCGATTTGGTATCTATTTTGGAATCGGTCTTTGTATCACCGGCTTTGCTATCGGTCTTGGCATCCTCGCCATCCTTCTTGTCGCAGCATTTGCCGTCTTTTTTGCACTTCTCGGCTTTGTCTGCACCTAGCAATTCTTCCAACTTCTTCAGGGTTTCTTCATCAAATTTACCTTTGGAGTCGCCCTGCTTGTCGCCGGCTTCCTCGGCACCGCCACCCTCTTTGGGACCTCCTCCACCGCCACCGCAGCCTCCACCGCCTTTCTGTCCTTCTTCACCCTTATTAATACCGAGCAGAGACTCCGCGGTCTGGCGGACCGCTCCGGGTACTTGCTCCAGTTGGCCGGACTGTGCGCCCTGTTCGTAGGTCTG
>JBAYRN010000130.1:0-15335 GCA_041676625.1 Vulcanimicrobiota bacterium | reverse complement strand
GGGCCACCCGGCGGCCTCGCCCCCCCCCCCGCCGCACGCGTTGCGGCGCCCCCAGCCTGCCGCATCCGGCGCCCCCGCGCTGCCTCAAGCCCCGCCGCACCCGTTGAGGCGCCCCCAGCCTGCCGTATGCGGCGCCCCCGCGCTGCCACATGCCGTTGTGGCGCCCCCAGTCCGCCGTATGCGGCGCCCTCGGGCTGCCTAAAGCCCCGCCGCACCCGTTGAGGCACCTAGCCCGCCGCATGCGGCGCCCTCGGGCTGCCTAAAGCCCCGCCGCACCCGTTGAGGCACCTAGCCCGCCGCATGCGGCGCCCCCGCCGAGCACAATCCCCGCCCCGCCACTCCCCTCCGCCTTCTATAACAAAACTCAAACTCTCCTCAATCGGCGTTCCACGGCTTGCCGACTACTATGAGAGGTAAGAATACAAGCCAAGGCAGCCCGTGGGCTGTTATGGCAGAAGGAGAAAGCTAAAATGGATCTACAAAAGTTGACAACCCGCTCCCGTGCCGCGCTGGCCGGGTCGGAGAGTTTCGCTCGACAGTTTTCGCACCAGGAGATCAACTCTCTCCACCTCATGAAAGCGTTGCTGGAGCAGGAAGACGGACTGGTCAAGCCGCTGCTCGAGCGCGCGGATTTTCCGGTCGGTCCGTTTGCCGCGCGGCTGGACAACCAACTGCGCTCGGCTCCTAAGGTGGAGGGTGGGGAGCAGTATTACGGGCGCGAACTCAAGGCGATTCTCGACGAGTCTTTCAAAGCCCAGAAGCAAATGACCGACGACTACGTGTCGGTGGAACACTTGCTGCTCGGGTTATTACGCAGTAAGAACAAAGCTCGTGAACTCATGCAGAACTACTCTCTGGATGAGGGCCGGGTGTTGCAGGCGTTGGCCGAGATTCGGGGAGGGCAGCGGGTCACCGGACAGGACCCCGAATCCACCTATCAGGCCCTGGAGCGCTTCACCATGGATATGACCAAACTGGCCCGGGAAGGCAAGCTGGACCCGGTGATCGGCCGTGACGAGGAGATCCGCCGCGCCATGCAAGTGCTCTCCCGTCGTACCAAGAACAACCCTGTCTTGATCGGTGAGCCCGGAGTGGGTAAGACCGCCATCGTGGAGGGCATTGCCGCCCGGATTGCAGCCGAAGACGTGCCCGAGAGCCTCAAGAAAAAGCGAGTGCTTTCGCTGGATCTGGGGGCGCTGGTGGCCGGAGCCAAGTTTCGCGGGGAGTTTGAGGAGCGTTTGAAGGCGGTGCTGAAGGAGATTCAGGACTCGGCCGGAGAGACCATTCTCTTCATCGACGAGCTTCATACCCTGGTGGGAGCGGGTGCCGCCGAAGGGGCGCAAGACGCGGCCAACATGCTAAAACCGGCGCTGGCTCGAGGCCAACTGCGCTGCATCGGCGCCACCACTCTCGACGAGTATCGCAAGCACATCGAAAAAGACAAGGCCCTGGAGCGACGTTTTCAGCCGGTCTTCATCGGTGAGCCCAGCGTGGAGGATACCATCGCTATCCTGCGGGGCATCAAGGAGAAGTACGAGGTGCACCACGGTATCCGAATCGAGGACGGCGCTATCGTCTCGGCGGCTCAGTTGAGCAGTCGCTACATCGCCGACCGCTTCTTGCCAGACAAGGCCATCGACCTGGTGGATGAAGCTGCTTCTCGTCTCAAGATGGAAATCGAGAGTGTGCCCGCGGTGGTCGACCGAGCCCAACGCGAGTTGACCCGCCTTCAGATCGAGGAGCAGGCCTTGAACATCGAGGAGACACCGGCGGCCAAAAAGCGCCTGGAAGACCTCAAGGTGGAGATCTCCGAGAAGAAGGAAGAACTCGAGGCTCTCAAGGCCAAATGGCAGATGGAGCGCGATCTTCTGGGGCGGTCCAAGCAGATCAAAGAGAGCATCGATGCTCTCAAGACTGAAGCCGAGCAAGCGCAAATGCGCGGCGAATTGCAGAAGACCGCGGAGATCACCTACGGCAAGCTTCCGGCTGCCCATAAGGAGCTCAAAGAGCTCCAAGAGCGGTTGGAAGAGGTGGCCAAAGACGGTGAGAGCTTCTTGACCGAAGCAGTGACAAGTCACGATATCGCCCGCATCATTTCCAAGTGGACGGGGATCCCGGTGGAGAAGATGCTGGAAGCCGAGAGCGATCGCTTGCTGAAGATGGAGGAGCGCCTCAAGTTGCGGGTGGTTGGGCAGGACGAGGCACTGAGTCGGGTCTCCAAGGCGATCCGCCTGGCTCGGGCCGGGCTGCAGGACCCCAACCGCCCCATCGGCTCCTTCCTCTTTCTGGGACCCACCGGGGTCGGAAAGACCGAGCTTGCCAAGGCGTTGGCCGAGTTCTTGTTCGACGACGAGACCAATATCGTGCGCATGGATATGAGTGAATATATGGAAAAGCACGCCGTCAGCCGGCTCATCGGGGCCCCTCCCGGCTACGTGGGTTACGACGAAGGCGGCCAGCTCACCGAAGCGGTGCGGCGACGCCCCTACTCGGTGGTCCTACTGGACGAGGTCGAGAAGGCTCACACCGACGTCTTCAACGTGCTCTTGCAGGTGATGGACGACGGGCGCCTGACTGATGGTCAGGGCCGCACGGTGGACTTTCGCAACACCATCATCATCATGACCTCCAACGTGGGCTCGGACTACATCTTGAACGAGACCGACCCGGAGCGAGTGAAGTCGGCCGTGCAGGACTCTCTGCGAAACCACTTCCGTCCTGAGTTCTTGAACCGTATCGACGCCCAGCTCATCTTCAACCGGCTGGACCAGAGCGCGATCAAGGATATCGTGGAGATACAACTGGACAAGTTCAAGTCTCTGCTGGAGACCCGGGGCTTGAAGATAGAGCTCTCCAACGAGGCCAAGGACTTCCTGGCCGAGGTGGGCTACGACCCGGCTTTCGGGGCTCGACCGCTGAAGCGGGCGTTTCGAGAGTACGTGTTGGAACCACTCTCTGAGAAGATCATCGGAGGAGAGATCCTGCCTGACTCCACTGTGAAAGTGGACCGCCTCGGTGATAGGCTCACCATGTACGCTCTAGAACCGGCTCGGGCCTAACAGAAAGGCACCCCCACTGTTTTGTGGTGGGGGTGCTTTTCTAATGCGAAAGTACGGCTTCCAGGAACTGACGGGTGCGCTCTTCTCTGGGTTCGGTAAAGAGCGCTTCGGGTGCTGCTTGTTCTAAGACATTGCCCTTGTCAAAAAACACGATGGTGTCGGAGATCTCCCGGGCGAAACCCATCTCATGGGTCACGAAGAGCATGGTCATGTCGGTCTCGTGGGCCAGGCGCCGGAGTACATTGAGCACCTCGCCGACCAACTCCGGGTCCAGGGCCGAGGTCACCTCGTCGAAGAGCATGATGTCGGGCTCCATGGCCAGGGCCCGGGCAATCCCCACACGCTGCTTCTGCCCGCCCGAGAGTTGGGCCGGCCAGGCTTCGGTCTTGCCCCCCAACCCCACCATATCCAGAAGCTCCCGGCCTCTCTCTTCAGCGGCTGCTGTGGCTACTCCTCGGACCTGAATCGGTCCCAGGGTTACGTTCTGCAGGACGGTCAGATGGGGAAACAGGTTGAAGTGCTGAAACACCATGGAGATGCGACCTCGAACGCGCCGCAGTTCTGGAGTCGGCAACGGGATGCTGTGTCCCTCACCGTCCTGTCCAAAGAGAGGCTCTCCATCGATCAACACGCTGCCGGTGGTGGGGTGCTCCAAAGTCATCAGGATGCGCAGTACGGTGGACTTTCCGGAACCGCTGGGTCCGATGATGGTGACCTTCTGGCCGGCCTCGATCTCCAGGTCCAGGTCGCGCAGAACGTGCAGCGTTCCAAACTTCTTGTTGACCTTCTTCATCTGAATGAGGGGGGGCATGGTGGTTGTTCTCCTTTGCTTTGGTCAGGCTCGTCTCAGGGTCATTCGGGTCTCCAGTAGGCGTACTCCCCAGGCCGCCACCAGGCTCAGCACCAGGAATAGAATTCCTACCAGAGTCAGGGGCACCAGGTAAAGAAAGGTGTCGGCCCCGATCAGCTTGGCCGCCTGCAGCAGTTCCACCACGGTGATGGCCGAGAGGAGCGGGGTGTCTTTGAACATGGAGACCAGCCGATTGCCTAGGGCGGGGATGATGGGTGGGATGGCCTGCGGCAGGATGATGAAGCGAAAGGTTTGCATGGAGTTCAGGTTGAGAGCCACCGCGGCTTCCCACTGCCCCCGAGGTACGGCGTCGATTCCGCCCCGGTAGACCTCCGAGGTATAGGCGGCGTAATGAAGCCCCAGCCCCAGCACGCCGGTAACCAGAGGTGACATGCTCACCCCCAGGTTGGGTAGGACGTAGAATAAAAAATAGAGTTGCACCAGCAGGGGAGTGCTGCGGAGAAACTCCACCACGAAGGCGGTGGGGTACGACAACAAGCGCACCGAAGAGCGCCTGGCCACCGCGATCAGAAGACCCAGAACCAGCGCCAGGGCAAATCCCAACACGGTGGCCAGCACCGTGACCTGGAGCCCCTGCAACAAGAAGGGGAGGATCTCCCAGGCGAAGGCCAGGTTAGACACGGCTTGTTCTTCCATCAGTGTGCCCTCCCCAGGTGGAGCCCCTGGCTGAGGTTGGCTTCCAGGCGACGAAAACCGTAGACCAGTACCATGGCGATCAGAAAATAGATCAAGAGGACCAGGCTGAAGATGGCGGTGGTTTGGAGAGTGGCTGCTCGCAGCGTCTGGGCCTGAAAGGTGATCTCGGGGATGGTGATCAGGGAGACCAGAGCGGTGTTTTTGAGGAGTTCGATCACCAGGTTGCTAGCGGGGGGAAGCATGGCCACCAGGGCCTGGGGAAGCACCACGTGACGGAGGGCTTGAACCCGCGTCATGTTGAGGGCCAGACAGGCCTCCCACTGGCCCTTGGGCACGGCCTTCACGGCCCCCCGAACCACTTCGGCGCCGTAGGCTCCGAGATTGAGAGCCAGCACCACCACTCCCGCCGCCATGGCGGTCAGTTGGATCCCGATCAGGGGCAGGGCGAAGAAGAACCAGAAGAGTTGCACCAGTGCCGAGGTCCCTCGAAAGACCTCCACGTACACCGAGGCGAAGGCGCGTACCGCTGCGTTTCCATACATCTTGGCTACTCCCGCTAGAATGGCCAGGATCCCGCCGAACAGAGCTGCCATCACGGTCAGTTGGATGGTGATCAGCGCCCCCGTCAGCAGCGGTCCCATGAACTCAGCCAAACTCAAGGTGAAACCTCCCGGGACAGTTCCGCGGCGGTCACGTCGCCAGGCAGGGTGGCCTCGGAGAATCCGAAGGATTCTATCAACTCCAGGTGCTCGGGAGTTCCGATGAATTCTGCCAGATGATGATTGAAGGTCGCCACCAGGTCGTGGTCGTCCTTGTGAAAGGCGAAGGCTCCGTAGCCCACCGCCGGTTTGCCGTTGATCACCGGGTTTTCAAAGGGTTCGGCGAGTTCCACGGCAACAGAAGAGGTTCGTCGCAGGAGATCGCCTGCGGTGAGGCTAGTGGCAGCATAAGCATCCACTCGGCCCGCCCCCACTCCAGCCAGGGCGCTGGGGGCATCGGGGAAGACCACCAGGCGGCTGTCCGGCACTCCCAACTCCTTGGCGTAGCGGCGCTGGATGGCGCCCGCCGCCACCCCCAGTCGAGCCTCCGGATTTTCTACTACGTCGGTGTAGCTGTGCAATTGGAGAGGATTGTCTCTGGCCACAATCAGAGCTTCACCGATCGCATAAGTAGGGTTAGAGAAGGCCACCTGCCGGGCCCGGGGAGGAGTGATGTACATGCCGGCAGCGATGAGATCAAAGCGGCGAGCTTTCAAGCCTGGGATCAGGGTGCCGAATTCGGTCAGGAGCACCCCCTCCACCCGCTGAACCCCCATGCGCTTGAGGATGATCCTGGCGATCTCGGGTGCTTCGCCGGTCAGCCGCCGCTGGTCGCTATCCATGTAGGCGTAGGGCGCTTCATTGGCGTAGCCAACGCGAGCCACACCGGTGCGTAAAATCTTTTCGAGTGTGCTCTCGTCACTGGCCCTCACGCAGCCCGAGCAGCCCAGCAGAAGTGCGAATAACCCTAAGTTTAGTAGCGCTTTGCAAATCAGAACAAAATGCGGGCTCGGACCAGCTGTAGCGGTAATCCCTGGCGCCGGCACGCCTTTACCACTCCGGCCATGTGTACCGACGCTAATCGAGTTCCCCCACTTCCGTGGTGGGGAAGGGCAGGGATACAGCAGGGGCTGTTTGGGCCTGAATATGCTGGAACATCCTACTCTCCATACCTTTTCCTTTGGGGCTACGGCACGGATTCCTTTTTTGCTCCGGTGGGAATGAACGGACACACAGCGAAAAGAGTGGGGTGGCCGGGGTTTCCAACACAAACAACAATGCGCTCGCTTTTAAGATCTTTGCCTTCCTCGGTTTTCTTGCCTTGCTGCTGTTAGGTTACTGGTATTACAAAGAGAACCACACCTACCGCTTTCCTCCGGGGCGAGAGCAGGCGCCCCGGGCGCCCGTACAACGAACGGTGGACGATAAAGTCCAATGGAGCCGGAACGGCTATCTGATCACCGCGCTGGCCGAGTGGGATATGGAAGTGCGGGTCATCATCGCCGAGCGCTATCGGACAGGGCGCGAGGCCGATCTGTCTCCCATGGACTTTACCGTGGCCTGGGGTCCGGCCTCCGACACTCTGGAACTACAGAAGTGTCATTTCTATAAGCTCAACCGTTACTATCGCTGCGAATGGAGCGACCCCACCGTGGACGGTACGATGATGCTGCAGCACACCGCCAACATGCACATGATCGGGGTGGACGAAGCCATGGATGATCGCCTAAAAAAGGTCCGCAGAGAAGATATCGTGACCATAAAGGGCTATCTCGTGCGGGTAGACGCCCCCGACGGTTGGCACTGGAAGAGTTCCCTCTCTCGCACCGACAGCGGAAACGGCGCCTGTGAACTGATCCTGGTCAGCGAACTCAAGGTCCGCTAGATTGTGGGTTTACATGGGGGCAGCGGGGCGTCGCAAAAAAGAAAGGAGCCCGGCCATTTGGGGTTGGGGAGGGGTTGTGTTTGGCCGGGCCCCTTGGGTTTATGCTCTTATAAACCCTGAATCTCTAAAGTTGTTTCTTCTATGAGTGCATTATGCCCGAACGAGTGTTGGAGGAAAGTGTGCCGAAGGTTAGAGAAGTAGTAGCGCCATAGAGCATGAGTAATAACGATAGTCATAAGCGAGTGCCTCCTCGCTCCGGGCGGACCTTCAGTCTGAGATCGTTTTTAGGAGCGGTCCTTTCTATCGAGTTCTTGCGACGAATAATGTCCGATATAAGGTGGAGGACCGGATTCCGCGGGCTCAGCCTCAAGGATGTTTTTGAAAAGGTGTACACTCAGGGTGCCTGGGGCCGGGATGCAGAGGGCAAACCAACTTCTGGTTATGGATCGCACGAGGGTACGCTGGTTGCTCCTTATGTCGCTACCCTGCGGGCCTTCCTCACCGAGCAAGAGAACCCGAGCGTGGTGGACCTTGGTTGCGGCGATTTTAACGTAGGCAATAAGCTCCAGGACCTGGCAGGTTCCTATCTAGCCTGCGACATTTCTGAAACTATTCTCAATAGGAATCGGCGTAAGTATCAGGACACCAAGGTCGAGTTTCGCCAGTTGGACCTCTCCGTGGACGAACTCCCTAAGGCCGATGTCTGCTTCGTTCGCCAGGTGCTTCAGCACTTAGGAAATGCCGAGATCGGTCGTTTTGTCGCGCAGTTGCACGAACGACAGCCTTACCGATATCTGATTGTCACCGAGCACGTGGCAGTAGGAGAAGGCGCGCGGCCGAATCTAGGTATGCGTTCCGGGCCGGGAGTGCGCCTCGGGAAACTTAGTGGAGTGGATCTGGTAGCCTCCCCATTCCATCTTCGCCACCTGGATGCTGAGGTGCTTTTATCCATTCCTTGCGATGAAGGGGCGATTCCCGCACAATTGGTTACGACCGTTTATCGGTTGCCTGGCAAGGTTAACAAACTCGTTACATCTGGTGCTCGGAAGTCCAGCCTGGGTTCACCAGGTGGCCGTATAGTCTGATTATCAGCTGCGGCAAGGTACCCACGGAACGTGGGTCAATGGTCTGCAAACTAGCCGCCCTGATATGAGTGAGTAAGCATAGTGAGTCATATAGCCCTCGGTTCCGCTTCGAAGCGTTGATCCGGGGGCTGTTTTTTATCCCAGGATAGATTTGCCGAGCACCAACATGTCTCTTGTGATGATACTTTGACCGACAGACACTCCGTTTTGAGCTTCTTTTAATGATCGTGTGAGAGGTTAAGAGCAGCAAAGAAAAGAGACCTCTCACTTGAACATTCAAAGAGCCTTGAAAAACCGGATGGTTCCTCGCACCGAGGAAGCCGGCCTGAAGCTTCCCAGCCGGTCCGCCGATCGATTTATCGTAAAGCGTCAGGACGACCGTTGGGCTCACACCAGCGTTGAAGAACTCCCCAAACTCATCGACCGTGGAGTGGATCTGGCCGTCTGGGAGGATCGGGCCACTGCCAACAGAGGGAAAGACGGCAGCATTCAAGGGCGAGAGATCTTTCGCATCACGAAGGGCGCGGAGTCTCTCCTCTCCGAAGTCGACGATCTCGCCGATGTTCTAGACTCCCCCGAGCTACCCAAGACTCTCGACCTCTCCAAACCAGCCGCTCGAACTCCGGGCGACAGCTACAACGACATCATTCAAGAGATCGGCAACGGCGGTTACGACGCCAAACACTACACCGTCAGAGTAGCACCGGACTTTGAGACTGAAACCATTCTGGGTCTCTCCAGCATGAAAGCCGAAGCTACCCAGGGTCTCGATAGCTTTTCCCTCGATTTCTTACCTTTTCCCTATGTGGCCGTGGAAGTGAACGGCGAAGCGGCAACCTACAAGCAGGAGAAGAACGAACTGAAGGTCACTCCGAAGAAGCCGATCAGAGATGGAGAGGAGTTCGAGGTAGATGTACTTTACCAGGGCGCTCCCCACGAAGTGAAAGAGTCCTTCGTTTTCGACTTGCCCTTCGGAATGCGTTTCGTGGAAGGCGCTCTTGTCACCATCTCCGAGCCTCGCTCCACCAGGGGATGGTTTCCCTGCAACGACCACCCCAGCGACAAAGCCACCTTCGATTTCGAGATCGGTGTGCCCCTCGGCTATGAGGCCCACGCCAGCGGACTTCCCAAGTCGGAGAAGCAGATCGAGGGCGGAAGCGCCCGCCAACTGGACTTCAGCCCCAAAGACCCCATGGCCCCTTACGTGGTCGCCCTCAACGCCTTTAAATCAGAAGATTTCGAAAGCTGGACTCAGGTCTCTAGTCGAGGCGTTCCGATCGAGAACAGCGTCCCTATCGACTCCAACCAAAGTGCCAAGGACACCCTCTCCAAGACTCCCGAGATCCTCGACTTCCTGGAGTCGTTTCTGGGTGACTATCCGTTTGAGGTGCTGGGCAATCACAACTTCAAAAAGCTCTTCGGCGGCGCCTTCGAGGCCCAGACCCGAAACGTCTACACCCAGCGCACCATGGAATCCGAGCGGGTCGACCTGGATGGTCCGGTCATTCATTTCCCCACCGAAGTAGTGGCCCACGAGACTGCTCACCAGTGGTTCGGCGACTCGGTCAGCATCGGTCGCTGGAGAGATATCTGGATGAAAGAGGCGTTTGCCACCTACTTTGGAGCAGCCTACGCCGCCCACGACTTCGGAGTGGATCTCGATCGACATATGGCTACCCGTTACGAGCGAGCACGCGCCCGCGTCTCGGGCTACATCCCCGGCGACCCGGAAACTCAAAAGATGTACTCGGGTGATGCCTATAACCTGATGGCCGGAGGAGTGCATGCCCTGCGCAAAGAGTTGGGAGATGAAGACTTCAAGAAGGTCCTGAAGACCTTTCTCAGCGACTACGCCGGGCAATCGGCAGAGATCACCGACTTCGTCGCGACTTGCGAGGAGAGCACCGGCAAAGACCTCAAGGCGTTCTTCAATAAGTGGGTTTACGCCGAGCAGCTTCCCAAGCGCTTACCCTAGGAGCTATAAAGGAAGTGACTCGAAAACACGCTGGAGTACGAACTATTGTTCGAAAGGTCCGAATCCCTATTGCCACTAACATCTTGAGCTATAGCAGAGACTCCGGAGGATGAAATTAATGGATTTGCACGCAGATTTACCCACCGTGGCAGCGGCGCTTGCCGCTTCTTTGGTCGCCGCGGACGGTGTGATCGATGAGCAAGAAAAGAAAGTGGCGAATGCCCTGGGAGAAGAGATGCTTCCCGGTTTTTCTACTCTGATTTTCGAAACGTTGCTAGACGGAATTGACGAACTTCCGGCGGCTCGACAACTGGCCTCGACCATGAAGGGCTTGTTGACGGACGAAGACAAGGCAACCATTATGCGTTATCTCTCCGCTTTGGCTACCGCTGACGATCGGGTGGTGGACATGGAGATCCAAGAATTGAGAGCCGTGGCGGCGGGTCTGGGTACGGAGATGCCGGCTCTGGCTACCGACGGTTAGGGCCGGTTGACCTAGATTTTTACTTGACGGCTCCCGCGGTGATGCCCTTAATAAACTGCTTCTGGAGCACCAGAAATAGCACCAAAATCGGGATCATCGCCATCACCGAGCCGGCCGCGACCAGTCGAAAATTGCTGTCGAAGGTGTTGGCCATGTAGGCCAGTCCTACGCTGAGCGGGTAGTTACTGCGCTCCTGCAGGATCACCAGAGGCCACATGAAGCTGTTCCAGTGGGCCACGAAAGAAAAAAGCGCCAGGGTGCCTAGGGCAGGTCGAGTGAGGGGAACCATAACGTGCCGGAAGATGTACCACTCTCCGGCGCCATCCATGCGCGCGGCGTCTTCCAGGTCCTTGGGCACCACCAGAAAAGCCTGGCGCATCAAGAATATCCCGAAGACACTCACCGCCGAAGGCAGTAAGACCGCAGTGAGGGTGTCGTACAGACCGATCTGCCGGATGGTGACGAAGTTCACGATGATGTTGGCCTGGCTGGGCAGCATCATGGTGGCCAGCAGCGCCGCCATGATCCAGCCCTTCCCGGCAAAGTTCATGCGGGCCAGCGGATAGGCGGCCAAGGTGGCAAAGCAAAGCTCCAGCAGGACCCCGAAAAAGCAGAGGAACGCCGTGTTCAAGAAGAAGTATTTGAGATCGGGCAGTTTTACAAACACTTCCCGATAGGCGGAGGTGTCGAACTGGTTGGGGAGCAGGTCGGCCAAGGTCTCTAAACGGAAGACGTCGTCCCCCTCCAACGAAGTGGAGAGCAAGAACAGAAAAGGCCCCAAGCAAAGCGTGGCCACGGCGCACAAGACGAACCAGCGCAAAGCGTTAGCCATAACTGTTGAGACCGCCGTCCTTGAAGTACCGCACGTTGATCCAACTGATCACGCCCACCACGCCGGCCAGTACCAGGGCGATGGCGGCGGAGTAGCCGATGTCGAAATCCTCGAACGCCTTGAGGTAGATGTAATAGACCATGGTGAGTGTGCTCTGGTTGGGCCCCCCCTGGGGCGTCATCACGAAGATCTCTCCAAACACCTTGAGAGCTGAAATGCAACTGATGATGGAGCAGAGAGCCACGGTGGGTTTGAGCATGGGGATGGTGATGTGCCAAAAGACTTCTCGAGGTCCGGCCCCGTCTAATACGGCGGCCTCCTCGAGTTCCACCGGGATGGTTTGCAGCCCGGCCAGATACAAAATCATGTAGTAACCGAGGCCCTGCCAGAGGGTCACGAACATGATGGAGAGCAAGGCTGTGTCCGGACTGGTGAGAAATTGGATGGGCGGAATGCCGACCAGGCCCAGAAGGAAGTTGGCCAGTCCGTCGGAGCGAAAGACCCAGCGCCAGGTGATACCGATGACCACCACCGAGGTTATGACCGGGATGTAGAAGGCGGTACGAAAGAAGTTTCGTCCCCGAAACGGCTTGTCTACCAGGACCGCCAGGGCGATGGAAGCCAGTTGGATGACCGGGACCACCGCCAGATAGAGCAGCGAGTTGATCAGCGCTTTCCAGAAGTATGGGTCCACCCAGAGCCTCCAGAAGTTTCCGAAGCCGGCGAATCGGGGCGGGACCAACTGGCCCTCGGCGGTGTGGCGGAGCAGGGAGAACTCGGTGAAGGCAAGGGCTATTCCGCAGAAGATGGGATAAAAGGTAAAGACCCCTAAAATCACCAGAGCTGGGCCTAGAAAAACCCAGGCTATCCACGGATTGCGCTTCATTGTTTGTTATACGCGGTCCACTTGTCGTTTCGCCCCCGGGCTTGCTCTTCGGGGTAGCGTTGCTCCAGGACTTCCAGCTTCTGCTGGAAGGCGCATTTCAGATCAATGCCACTTTCATGGGCTAGCAGTAAGAGCAGAAACAGCGAGTCGGCAAGCTCCGCCCCCACCCGGTCTCGAAATTCGGGTTGTTGCATCATCTCTTTGACCTCTTCGGCGGTCTTGAAGCGGAACAGTTCCATGATTTCCGAGACCTCGATGGAAAGGGCTGATGCCAACTCTTTGGGGTGGTGGTACTGTGCCCAGTCCCTGCGTTCGCGAAAGTCCACGACCTGGCGGGTGAGTTGTTGGATGGTCATTCGATGGTACTCCTGAAAGGGGCGAGCGTTTTTTCCCAATCTTCAGAGGCTTCCGAGAGAGCTTGAGCTGTGGGTTTCTCTCCTCGAACGGCCTGCTCCACGGCGTTTTGCAGGCTTCGCATGAGGTCCTTTTGCCGAGGCAGTCCCAGATTGAAGTCCCGAGCCCGAGGAAGCTGGGAGAGGGAGATGCGCACCGCTTCGGATTGCAGCTCATCCTCCCCTCCGGATTGAAAGAACGGATCCTCGGCGCTCTCGATGGTGGAAGGGAGGATGGGCACCAGTTTGCAGAACTCCAGTTGCGCCGGGGGTGAGGTGAGAAACAGGCCTAGCTTGACGGCTTCCTCTCGATGCTTGGAGGAGCGAGGAATGACGAAGTTCATGGTGGCGGCAGGCAAGGTGTTGGTCCTGGTGCGGGGCATGGGAGCGATGCCGGTGACCTGATAGATGGAAGGAGCATCGGCCTTGATACGCAGGAGAAACTGCGGACCGGCTTCCAGAAAAGCCAGGCTTCCGGCTTTGTAGCGATCGAGGGCACCCCGATAGCCTTCGGTCAGGGTCTCGGGAGGCATGACCCCATCCTGGTAGAGCTGGTGATAGCGCTCCAGGACTGCCACCGCCTCGGGATCGGTGAAGAGCGGGGTGAGGCTGCTGAAGTCCACCGCGGGCGCGCCCTCCATGGCCCAGTCGTTCCAAATGCGGATATCGGGCATCAAGCCCACTGCTTCGGTGTTTTTGCTGATCTGACGGGCCTGGCGGTCGAGCTCTTCGAGGGTCCCGGGGGGAGAGTCGGGGTCGAGCCCGGCGTTGGCCAGGATCTGCTTGTTGTACATGATCACCTTGGTGGTCACGTACCAGGGAAACGCATAGACCCCGTTCTCATACTCGGTGGCGCTCCATAGGTTGGGGAAGTAACGCTCGATCTGCTCCTGGGTCAGATGCTCGGAGAGTTCGGTGATGGCTCCGTATTGAGCCAGAATGAGAGCGAAATCGGTGCTGGTATTGACCAGATCCGGAGGCGCGCCGGCGGCGATACCGGCCATCAACTTCTGCCGAGAAGCGGATTGAGGCAGGTCGACCCAGTTGAGCTTTACGTGGGGGTTTTGCGCCTCGTATTCGGCCATGAGACCGTGGATGTACTGATCGTAGCTGGGGGAGAGGCTGATGGTCCAGAAGGTAAGCTCGGTCTTGTTCGGATCGGTGGGAGATCTCCCACATCCGGCGAGCAGCAAGAGAAAAAGTATGAAAAGAATTCGTCGCAGGTTGCTATATCATTCATTGATCCCGGAAGTTCCTCCCGCAAGGCCGCTGACCGGGAGGTGAAGAAGAAGCGGGAGGTGGAGAAGCTTCGTGAGGAATTGATGCGCCCGGCAGTTTTGTTTGAACCGGCGGTGGAAGAACTCGCCGATGAGCCAGGCTCGTACTTTGGTGGGGTGACGGTGGCCGCGCAAGGGGAGGGCTGGCCGGACTGGGAGGGGCAGCCGATGGTCCCGCTGCTGCAACTGAACTTGAGCGAGTTGGTCTACCGCCCGCCGGGTAGCGAAGACGTGCGGCTGCTGAGCCTTTTTGTAGCTCCCGAGGGCAAACAGGGTTGGTCTCTGAGGACCTATTCGACCCTTTCCGTTCTGCAGCGCCTGGAAGCTCCCGAGCTTGCCGGAGCGACCCCTGCCGTCCGCCTCGGCCCGCCCGTTCTGGTGGAGGACTATCCCCCTCGAGGCCGGGTGGAAGTAGAGTTTTTTGAGCGCTTTCCCAACCAGGAAGGCCTGAAGCTGGGAGGCTGGCCGTCGTCAGACCCTGTTGATTCCTTGCAGCACGTATTACAAGTGAATTCGATTGGGGTCTATTTAAGTAGGCGTGGCAAGGAATGGTTTCTGGATTGGAGGGGGTAAAGAGAGAATGAGTCCGATTACGCACTTTCTGGCTAGCTGGGTGATAGCCGATACGGTCCTGGAGGACGATCGGGACAAGATGCTGGTGGCCTGCGCCGGGATCCTCCCTGATCTCGACAGTCTGGGTGTGGTCTGCGATTTCGCCAGTCCCGCCCTGGGGGGGCCTGAAACGACGCTGTATGCCGACTACCACCATTTCTTGTTTCACGGACTGGCGGGGATTACGGTCCTTTCAGCCCTGCTGGCCTGGAAGGCGGTGAAGAAAGGTAAGGTGTTCTGGTGGTCGATGCTGGTGGCGCATCTCCATTGTCTGTGCGATTTTGTAGGCTCCCGCGGCCGCACGGATACCATCGACGACCTCTGGCCCATTTACTATTTCGGACCGTTCAGCCGCGAGGTGGGCAACTTGCTATGGGAGGGGCAGTGGAAACTCAACGGCTGGCAAAACGTGTCGTTCACGGTGGGGCTGCTCGTGTGGGTGTTTTACGCTGCCTGGAAGTACGACCGGTCACCGCTTCGGCCGATATCGAAGAAGGCCCACCGAGGCTTCGTGGACACCCTACGAGCACGGTTCGGGCAGCCTGGCCAGGCGCCGGGAGGCGGGGTTTAGCGGGTTGAAGCTGCTAACTTGCCGGGAGGCGGGAGTTAGCGGGTTGAAGCCGCTAAGTTTAGCGGGCTGAAGTGGCTAACTCGCTGGGTGGCGGGATCTAGCGGGTTAAATTGGCTAACTTTAGCGGGTTGAAGTGGCTAACTTGCTGGGCGGCGGGATATAGCGGGTTCATTCCGCTAAGTTTAGCGGGCTGAAGTGGCTAACTCGCTGGGTGGCGGGATCTAGCGGGTT
>JBAYRN010000129.1:0-15401 GCA_041676625.1 Vulcanimicrobiota bacterium | reverse complement strand
CGAGGAAGTCGTGGAAGTCGTGGAGCCCGTGCCGCCGGACCAACCGTCGGAGGCTCCTCGATCGGTCTCTACCCCTCCTGGACTACTCCCCCACCCGTCTTGAGCATCTCCACCCCAGCCGCCGCGGGACTCGGCACGACCAGCGGGCGCTCCGGGCGAATCTCCACCTCCCCAACCGTCTGTTGCGCCGCCGCTACCTCCCCAGCCCGAAGCGGGGGACTTCGAGGGAGTTGGGGAGGCCGCGCCCCAGCCTTCCGGTCGGGAAACTTCGTTGGTTCTTCCGAGCTCGTTCCAGTCGTCGTCGGACTCTGAGTCTTCCCATTGTCCTCCGGGTGAACTGGGGGCGGGGTCGGCCCAACGATCGTCTCTGGCCCCAAAGCCGTTAGAAGTGCCGAAGTCGGAGTCTCGCTTTAAAGTGGAAACGGAAGACTGTTCCGGGTTGGAGACGGGAGACGCCGGGGGTTTTGCTCCAGAGGCCGACTTGGCTCCTTTTCGAGCGCTAGCGGGTGCGGAAACTTTTAACCAGGAATGACATTCTGGGCATCTGCTGTGAACAGCGCCGTATGACTTATCGCACGATGGGCAATACATAGTGAAACCTCCGGAGGTCTTCGCAACTCTTACACTTCTTTATAGTAGTACTTCTCGACAAACTATTCCATTCCCCCACAAAAAAAGACAGCCACCGAATGATAGCCCTTGAAACCGGTAAAGGATTTGGCTGGATTTGCGCGCATATCAGGCAAGTGTTAGGCACATACGACCATCTGGCTGCGCTTTTCGAAGCCGGTCTCAGTAGCGCCGTGGCTGAAGTCAAGCCGGAACGGGCCTTTGTGGCGTATCGCGGTCGAACGGCCGATCATCTGGAATATCCAACTCCCTACGCGACTCACGGTTTCTCCATGGCTGGACTGTACGTGAATGAAGACATCTCCACCAAGGTGATTGAAGAGACTCTCCGGGAAGGCAAGTCGCTTTTGATCGTTGATGCCGTCAGCACTCCCGGTCTCACCAACCGGACCTCGGTGATTCTTTCCGGCCTCCGCTCTATATTGACCGTACCGTTGCGCCACCCCAACGGTCTGACCCTGGGCCTTCTGTACGTGGATAACCGGATCAAGATAGGAGCATTCGAAGATCGGCATCGAGATGTACTGACCCGAGCAGCCTCCGAGTTGGTGGAAAAACTTGGGCCGGTGGAACGAAAAATGAAGGAAGCCGGTCGCGAGCCTACCTGCCACGAGCCCTTTGAAAAGATCAAAACGGAGGCACTCTCCCTGGCCGAACAGGGCCGGTACACTCAAGCGTTGGGCGTGGTTGAAAGCTACCTCTTTGGGCGTCACGAAGGAGAGGATCCAGGACAGGCCTATGGAGTCAAGAGCCGGATTCTCCAGCAGATGGGTCAACTGGACTCGGCCATGCAAGCCGCTGCGATCTCCGTCTTTTTACTCGGCCAGAAAGCCTCCGGACGCAATGAGCATTATGCCCTTATGCTCAACAACCTAGCCGGTCTGCACGTAGAAATGGAAAACCTGGTGCGGGCCCACGGTCTGCTTGTGGCCTCCCAGTCGTACTGGACCAGACTGGCCAACTACGACTCCCGCCACGCCGGTGGGCTATGCGCCACCAAGTACAATCTCGGGAAACTTCACGCCCAGATGGGAAACCCGGAAGAAGCCAAACGCTGGTTCGACCAGGCGCTTCTGGCCAGCCGGGAAACCTACGGCGAGGACCACCCCCGCACCCAGAAGATCGCGGAGACTCTAGCCAGCCTTTAGGCTACCATGGTCTGGTTGTTCTCGGCCATGGCCAGAGCCAAGTCGAGGGCTTTTTCGGCATCCACCAGGCCTGCCCCATCGGGTGCCGGGGTTCCCAGGGTGGGGTGAATGGGAGCCTCAGCGCTGGCCTCTCTGAGAATCGACTTGATCTCATCGGTCAGCAGGGCCGGATTGGCTTGCTTCAAGATGGAGACCAGACCTGAGATCATGGGAGTGGCCTGGGAGGTGCCGGAGATGGCGAAGTATTCATTACCACGACGAGGAAACGCTTCGTTGTCAAAGTGCGACTTGGGGGATAAGGGTCCGAAGATAGCCACCCCCGGTGCTAAAACATCTGGTTTGCGCAAGTTGTCGATGGTGGGGCCCTGGCTGGATCTCCTCCACACGGTGTCATCCTCCAGTTCGGGAGTGCCCTTGCTGTCGTAGGCTCCCACGGTGATCGCTCCAGGATAGATACCGGGGGTACTGATGCTCCCGGGATCGGGGCCCTCGTTGCCGGCCGCGACCACCACCGTCAGGCCTGCATCGGTGGCCTTTTTCACGGCCACCGCCCAGGGATCGTTAGCGTGGCCTCTCCTGGCCTCTTCACCCAGTGACATGTTGACCACGTCGAGGTCCAGTCGATCCTTGTTGTCGATACACCACTGAAGAGCCTTGATGGCTTCCGCTTTGGTGGTGATGCGCAGGCCCACGATCTCGGCGTCGGGGGCAATGCCCCGAATCTCTCCGTTGCTCTTGGTGCCCGATCCGGCGGCTATCCCGGCCACGTGGGTGCCGTGGCCGTAGTCATCCATCATTTTGGAGTGCTTGGCGGTAGAAAAATCCACCCATTCCACAACCTTGTCTTTCAGATCGGGGTGGGCGTGAACGCCTGAATCGATCACCACGATCTTCTTACCCTCGCCGGTGAAACCGCGCTCCCAAACCTTCTCAATATTGGGCAGACGCTCCACTCGGCCTACCCGGTCCTGGGGCATAATGTCAGGATCGGAAAAGTGTTGCGGTACCTCGTGATACTTCAAGCGGTTGTTCAGCATGAGTGAGGTTCCCTCGGGCAAGTATTCGGCCAGAAAGGGAAGCTTGTCCCGTTCGATGTAAGTGGAGAATCCATTGACCAGCGGCAGTTCCAACTTTTCATCGTGAGGAATGAGAGGGCAGGCCGCGCTCGATTCGCAATTGGATTGGACCTCTTCGGGGAAGGTGATCAGGACCGGTACCCGATGATCCTTGGTGAGGTCACTCTCGCTGTACTCGAAGAATTCATCGTTGGCCCTGAGCAGGCTCGGACCCATATCATCGTGCGGGTTGACCACCTTGGAAGCTGACTTTTCGGCAGGTTGATACCGACCTAATTTGAGAGTCTGGCATCTAATCTTGTTGGCTTCTACGTTCACAGTCCGCTCCTCACATACCAAGTTACCAGTTGTTCGTTTCCTTTTTGTAAACAGAATGTTGACAGACCACAAGGAACCATAGCCTGCAAACAGAACCGGGCTCATATGTTAGTACTGGACCTGTTGAGCGACCCACACGAGGCGCTATTGAGAGCGCTGGATGTGGTGGAAAACGGTGGTATCCTGGTCTACCCGACCGATACGGTCTATGGGATCGGTTGCGACCTGGAAAACAAGGACGCCCTGGACCGACTGTATCGACTGAAGAAGATTCCGAAGCGCAAGCCCCTGTCGTTTATCTGCTCGGATCTGAAGATGGTGAGCGAGTACGCCAAGGTGGGAAACTCGGCCCACTCCATGATGCGAAAGTTGCTCCCCGGTCCCTTTACTTTTATCTTGCAGGCCACCCGTCAGGTGCCGAAGTTGATGATCTCCAAACAGCGAACGGTGGGTATCCGAGTTCCGGAGCAAGACTTCACCCTGGAGTTGGTGCGCCGTCTGGGAAGACCCCTGGTCAACACCTCGGCCAGCGATTCCCTGGAAGAGGTGGTGAGCGACCCCGACCAGATCGAGGAACTGTATCCCCGAGCCGACCTCATGATTAGCCTGGGGCAGCAGCGTTCGGAAGCCTCCACCATCCTGGACTTCACCGGAGATAATCCGGAAGTGATCCGCCAGGGTCTGGGAGATCTCTCCGCCTACCTCAGACGCTGACCGCTTTCTTCTTTCTCTTGATAGGGGTCGGACGAGGCGGTTCCGGTTCGGCCAGCATGGGGGCCAGGAAGTGTCCGGTATGAGAGGCGGGGCATCTGGCGACCTCCTCCGGTGAACCGGCTACCAGAAGTTGACCTCCGTTGTCTCCCCCTTCCGGTCCCAGATCGATCAGCCAGTCGGCGCACTTGATTACGTCCAAGTTGTGCTCGATGGTGATCACCGTGTTGCCGGCCCCGGTCAAACGTTCGAGTACCTCCAGCAGGCGTGCCACGTCGTGGAAATGGAGCCCGGTGGTGGGTTCATCCAGGATGTAGACGGTACGGCCGGTGGCCACCTTGGAAAGCTCGGTGGCCAGTTTTACCCGCTGAGCCTCTCCTCCGGACAAGGTGGTGGCCGGCTGGCCCAGGCTGATGTAGCCGAGACCCACGTCGATCAAGGTTTCCAGTCGTCGGCGGATCCGGGGAATGTTCTTGAAGACTTCAAAGCTTTCTTCGATGGTCATCTCCAACACGTCGGCGATGGTCTTGCCCTTGTACCGGACCTCCAGGGTTTCGCGGTTGTAGCGCTTGCCGTCGCAAACCTCGCACGGCACGTACACATCCGGCAAAAAGTGCATCTCGATCTTCAAGATCCCCTGGCCCTGGCAGGCCTCGCAGCGGCCGCCCTTGACGTTGAAGGAGAATCGTCCCGGCTTGTAGCCCCGCATCCTGGCTTCCGGGGTGCGGGTGAAGACCTGGCGAATGGGATCGAACAGACCGGTGTAGGTGGCCGGATTGGAGCGGGGGGTCCGGCCGATGGGGGTCTGGTCGATGACGATGGCTTTGTCGATGGCCTCCAAGCCGCTGATCTCCCGATGCTCTCCCGGGCGTTCCCGACTGCCGTGCAGGTGCATGGCCAGGGCTTTGCGGAGGATGCCGTCTACCAGACTGCTCTTGCCGGAGCCTGAGACGCCGGTCACGCAGGTGAAGAGACCCACCGGAAAACCGGCATCCACCCCCTTGAGGTTGTTCTCCCGGGCGTCTTTCACCCGGATCCACTCGTCTCCGGGTACTCGGCGCTGCGGAGGCACGGCGATCGACTTGCGACCGGACAGGTAGTCTCCGGTGAGCGAGTTCTTGCTCTTTTCAATCTTTGTGGGAGGGCCCTGGGCCACCACCTCGCCGCCGTGGATCCCGGCCCCCGGTCCGATGTCGATGATGTGGTCGGCTCCTCGGATGGTGTCTTCATCGTGCTCCACCAGGATCAGGGTGTTGCCCAACTCTTGGAGGTGTCGCAGGGTATCGAGCAGTCGGGCGTTGTCGCGCTGGTGCAGACCGATGCTGGGCTCGTCCAGGATGTACATCACCCCCACCAGGCCGGATCCGATCTGAGTCGCCAGACGGATCCTCTGGGCCTCTCCCCCGGACAAGGTGCGGGCGGAGCGGTCCAGGGTTAGATAGTCCAGTCCCACCGAATTCAAGAACTGAAGGCGGGCGGTGAGTTCCTTGAAGACCTGCTCGGCGATGGTGGATTCTCTTTCGTTGAGCTCCAAAAGCTCTACCCAGCGCAGAGCCTTCTTCACCGAAAGTCTGGTGAAGTCGGCGATGGAAAGGCTCCTGATACGAACCGAGAGGGCTTCCGGTCGTAGTCTGGCCCCCCTACACGCCGAGCAAGGCTTTTCCGTCATGAACCGTTCCAACTCGGAGCGAAAATACTCCGATTCCGATTCGCTGTACATGGTCTGCATAGCCGGTACCGCACCGGAGTAGCCGTGGGTCCCGTGAAGAATGATCTCCTGTTCTCTGGCAGAGAGGGCTTTCCACGGCTTCTTCAAGGAGATGCCTTCAGTGGCCAGGGCCCGCTCGCAGCGCCGCCAAAAATGAGTGGCCCGGGCGTGGTGGCGCAGGGAACGCTTCGGCTTGCCCCAGGGAGCCAGCGCCCCTTCGGCCAGGGACAGCTCGGGGTTGGGTACGATCAGGTCCACATCGAACTCGGGGCTGAAGCCCAGGCCGTTGCACTCGGAGCAGGCTCCGTAGGGTGAGTTGAAGCTGAACAGCCTGGGCTCGACCTCGGGAAAGGCGGTGCCATCAGACATGGAGAGCTTGGCCGACATCTCCTCCACCCTCTCGATGCTCTGTCCCTGACCCAGCACCGCGAAGCGCACCAGACCTTCGGCCAATTCCAGGCTCTTCTCGACCGCTTCGGTGATCCGGGAGACCGAGGAGGCTCGAACCACCACCCGGTCCACGATCACTTCGATGGTGTGCTTGGAGTAGCGCTCCAACTCGATCGGCTCGCCATCGAGCCGGTAGATCTCGTCATCCACTCGCACCCGGGCAAAACCCATGCCGGCGTACTCCTCAAAGAGCTTCTTGTACTCCCCTTTGCGCCCCCGCACCACCGGGGCCAGGATCATGAGTTTGGTCTCTTCCTCCAGGTCCATGATCCGGTCCACCATCTCGTCCACCGTCTGGCTCTGGATGGGCTCCCCGGTGTAGGGGTCGTGGGGCACCCCGATCCGGGCAAACAGAAGCCTCAAGTAATCGTAAATCTCCGTGACCGTACCCACGGTAGAGCGGGGGTTGCGGGAGCTGGCCTTCTGATCGATGGAGATGGCCGGAGAGAGACCTTCGATGGAGTCCACGTCGGGTTTCTCCATCAGGCCCAGGAACTGCCGCGCGTAGCTGGAGAGTGACTCCACGTAGCGGCGCTGCCCTTCGGCGTACAGAGTGTCGAAAGCCAAGGAAGACTTCCCCGAACCGGAAAGCCCGGTGATCACCACCATCTTGTTACGGGGGATCACCACGTCCACGTTCCTGAGGTTATGCTCTCGGGCACCCTTGATTCTAATCTGATCGCTCATCGCGAAGTTCTTATCCAGGGCCGCGCATAGTGAAACTCATTCCCAGACGCTCCGTAGGTACTCCTTCATTAAAATGAAGGATGTTTCTGCACGAATAGCGAGAAACAGGATGGTATTAAGATACTACATGGATTAAAGGTTGGATTATGTGCAATCGTTTGTTGCTGAGATCGTTCGTCATTTTTTCTGCGCTTTTGTTGGTCGGTTGCGGGTCTTCTGAAGATTTTGTAGCCACGTCGCCCCAGGCCCCCGAAACTGCCACTATCCAGCTCCGAAGCGTGCTGGCCCGGAGTGAGGTCCCGCCCGATGTGGTGAGCTTTCGGGGATCCGGCTTCGATGACTCGGGCGAGCTTCTTTACGGTCCGAAAACGGTTCAGAAAGACACCGTCGCCGATTGGACAGATGTTCAACTTACGGTGAAACGCTTCGTGGTGGAGTATCTCAACGCAGAAAATGCGGTCGTGGGACTTTCCCAGTCTCAGGTAATCCTGGTGAAGGGAGAAGTCTTTGTTATTGAAAACCCAACAATTTTGCTTCCGGAAGCCGTCTATCCGGATCTGGTGATGGGTGGAAACCAAATCTATACCTTCAACACCGACACTGGGGTGCTCCAACCATCCATAGGAGCAAACTCAACCATCCCGGGTTGGCGAGTTGCCGAATATTCTTTAATACTCCAGAGTTTTACCTTGGAGTCTGGTTCCACCCTGGAACTCACAGGCTCTCGAGCCTTTCAAGTGGTCGCTTTCGGTGATATCGAGGTGGCGGGTGGTATCGATTTTAGTGGGGTTGACGGCGCGGATGGTTCGGATGGCAACCCGACCGGCGCCGATGGTGAAGATGGTGAAGATGGGAGTGGAGTCACTCTCATCGCTTTGGGCAATCTTACCGTGACGGGCACCATCGCCACCAATGGTGGAGATGGTGGTGCCGGCGGTAGCGTGCTGATCGCCGGCGACAATACAGTTGATGTTAGCGCTGGTAACGGAGGCAACGGAGGCAACGCCGGAGAGCTCATCCTCAGTGGAAGGCTCAGCAAGGACGTGAGTTCCGCTACTCTAAACGATTCAGGCGGGGCTGGTGGAGCCGGCGGAGATGTTACCATCGAAGGCACAAACTCCGGTGAGGCCAGCTCTGGAAGTGGCGGTAACGGCGGAAACCCTGATGGCGCCGGAGGCGCTAGTGGGATAGTCACCGCTGGGGTGGCCCCTTAAGCTTTCGGATTGCTTCATCGAACAGCTCCTTCGAAAGGGTTAACCTCGGAGCCGATTCAATCGTCCCAAGACCTGGCTGCTCTCCGGTTCATCCAAGGTTCTGGCGAGTTCATCGAGTGCGGACTCATCGAGTTCGGCAAAGGAAATTAAGGCGGACACGTACTCAAGATCCTTGGGGCGTCCCGCCACAAGCTTGCTGATGGCGATGTCCAACGGGTGCAAGCACCAACCGGTCACTCCCTGTGTGTTTTCGTTGTTCAAGGGGATTAGTCGCTGCTTCCATCCGTTCGGCAGGATCGCCGTCGCTGGGTGGACACCGTGAGCGTAATAACCAAAGGTTTCGTGAAAGGGCGAAAGCTCTCCGATCGAACCATCGATCAGATCGGCCAGGGCTGGGGTATCGCGCGGGTACAGGTCTACCTCTATCGATTGGAGGAGAGAATTCGGCGGGGCCTCGCTCCAGCCTAGCACCGCCTGACTGCCGATGACGATCAAATCCGACGTTTCCGCGATGGCGCCCGCAGCCCTCAATACGTGTTCAAGCTGAGGACGATTCACGATAGATTCTCCAACGTTCGCGAGGAGTCAGGATTCCCACGAAAGGAGAGCTTTGACGCAGGCGTTTCCCCAAGTCGGTCGGATCGAGTAGGGTGGCACGAATTGCCGACCAAGAGCCGTGCAGAATGAGCTGCCACTCCACCATCGCTGGAGCCGTCTGCCGGTCCGCCCAGGCCCTCACTTTCGCTAGCAGCGAGGGGTCACGGTCGATGCGCCGGGCCACCTCGTGCGCCAAACGAAGACTTCTCTCGTCGATCTCCTGATGACTCGCCACACTTCGTGTATTCTTCGTCGTTGTGCTTCTAGCTAAACGGAAACAGCCAGGGGGCCAGTACCAGGGAGAATACGGTTCCGGCCAGGTGTAGGGGGAGGCCGAGGTGGAGAAAATCGGAGAAGCGGTAGCTTCCGGGCACCATGACCAGGGTGTTTCCGGCTGATGCGATGGGGGTCAGAAACGACATCTGGGCGCCGAAGGCCAGTACCAGGAGAAACGGCTCGGGGGCCACCTGCATGGTGAGCGCTGCATCCAGGGCCAGGGGAGCCAGCAGAACGGCCGCTGCGGTGTTGGACATCACCTGTCCCAGGATCGTGGCCAGGAAGTAAACAGCAGCCAGGATCAAATAAGGTGAGCTATCGCTGCCGAACGCCGCGAAGAGATTCTGGGTCAGGAACTCGATGCCACCCGTCTTGGTTAGGGCCGTGCCCAGGGGCAGCATGGTGGCCACCAGAAAGAGGCTGCTCCAACTGACCGCGGCGTACGACTCCTCCATCGAGATACAGCGGGTCAGGATCAAGGCGACCGCGGCAGCCAGCGCCGCCACCGGTGGAGCCAGAATTTTGCCGACGATGGCGGCGATCATAATCGCCGTAATAACGAGGCACAGCTTTCCCTTAGGGGTCAGCCCGTCGTGGGGAGAGATCTCCCGGGGCAGTCCGATGACCACGAAATCCGAGTACTCGTTGGCCAGGGTTCTCAGACGAGTCAGGGAGCCCTCCACCAGCAGGGTGTCTCCCACCCGAAGTCGGGCCTCGGCCAGCGATTCGACCAACGTCTGGTCGGCCCGCCGGACTTTCAACACCCGCACCCCGTACTGTCGAAAAAACTGGGACTCGACCAGCGATCGCCCGGCCAACTTGGAGCGAGGAACCAGGATGAGTTCCGCGAGACTTCGCCCTTCCAGGGGTGGGGCCTGAGCAGGCTGTTTCTGAAACCCTGCCCCGAAATCTTCGCAAAAAATCTTCACGTCTTCCTCGGAGGCCTGCACGTACAGAGTGGCACCGTTTTCTATGGGGCTGTTCGGCTTAGGAACAATAGCGGCTCCGGTTCCAGCCTGGCGCAGGGCCAGGACTTCCAGGTGGTACTTGGTCCGAAGATTGAAGCCCTCCAGGGTGGTGCATCCCAGGTCCCGATTAGGGGGGAGTTGCACCTCATAGATGTTGTCGTACATGCCGTACTGGCCCAGAAGCTCGATCACGGTAGGTCCACCGTCCAAATCGACTGGCTTGGCTCGCTCGGGCAGCTTTCTGTATCCCCAAAAATGGAGGTAGACCAACCCGAATACCAGGATGCACACACCGATGGGGGTGAAGCTAAAAAAACCGAAGCCTGGACGACCGGCGTTTCGGAGGGTTTCATCGGCCACCAAGTTGGCCGAACCACCGAGCAGGGTGAGCATGCCTCCGAAGAGGCTCCCGTAGGCCAGGGGAAGGAGAAACTTGGATGGGCTTTTACCGCTCTTACCGCTGGCGTTGACTACCGTGGGCAAAAGCAGGGCAACCGTTCCCGTGGAACTCATGACCGTGGAAAGGGCCGAGGAAGTGAGCACCACAAGTCGCATCAGGCGGAGCGGGTCGCCGCTACTCCACTTCTCCAGCAGGTCGGCGGCGGCCTGGGCCACCCCCGTGCGAATCAGAGCACCCCCTAACACAAAGAGCGCTCCCACCGTAACGACCACCCCGTTGCTAAAGCCGGCGGCCGCCTCTTCGTAGCTCAGAACGCCGGTCATGATCAAGGCCAGCAGGCAGAGAAAGCCAGAGACCTCTAAGGGAACTCGGTTGCTCAGAAGTAGGGCGATGGTTGCCAGTAGAATGACAAAAGTGATTAACAAAAGGTTAGTTACTGCTGCACAATCCAGATGTTGTCGTAGATGAAGCCTGCCGGATCCAGGGGAATGATTGAGCCGTCCCCTTCACTCAGACCCACGTAATACTGAACGGTTCCAGAGCCGTCCACTCCGCCCCCGACGTCCAGGATGTCGGCTTGAATATCGCCAAAAATATAACCCGAGACGTGAAACTTCGAATCAGTGGCCCGGACCTGACCAAAGATTTTCGATTGGGAGCCCACGGTCCCTCGACGAGGGGCGCCTTCCGGGCGCCAGGGCTCTTCGAACTCCATGTTCCTGGACCAGGGAAGCCAGCTATAAGTGCTGGAACTTTCCCCTCCGGTGATGAAAATCTCCACCTTGCTGGGGTCCTGCTCAAGGTTGATGCTGGCTTCCTGACCGGTCATCAAGACACTGTTGAGATAGATTTTCACAGGGCCTTTGACCTGAACATTGGCTCTCTCCCAGGCCTCGAAATTGCCCTTGATATAGTACTCCCCCGGATCCAGGATGAGGGTGGCGTCTTCGCAGAGGTGAATGGAGTTGTAGTGGCCAGGTCCAATAGTTTTCGCGTTCGTGCTTCTGACATCGATGTCGGCCCCGCCCAAATACTCCGCTTCCGGCATGGGGCTCATTTCGGGCGGGGTATCCAGAGCGGTTTCGCCTCCCAAAATGGAGCCCTCTTCCAGGGTGTAAACGCTGTCCTCGGTTGTGTTAGGGTCGCCATCGACCAGATCGCTTGCGATCGCCCCATCGACCTCGGGGTAAAGAGTGACCCCATCCTTCTCCTTGAGGGTGAGTTCGGTGAGCCCCTCGGTGGTTCCGATCTGCACGGCGTTGGGCACCGCTTCGAGCGCGGCGAGGGAAAAATCGTCGCCCGGTCCAGCCTGGAAAGCACCGACCTTGGCCCCTTTGACCAAAAGGCGCCTGCGGCTCAGCATTCCAAACCCCGGTGTGGTCTCCGAGGCCGTTCGAACGGTTCCAGCCAGGGTGCGTTTGGTGTCGCTGCTGACCGCCTCGCAAACCACCATAGTCGTGTTGGGGGGTAGATCAAGACCATATTCTGTAGGCTTCGGATTTTCCGGAGAATCATTCTGAACCACTGAGATGGTGATCTCCGCCGATTCATTTCCCGGGAAGCTAAAGCCCCCTCCAGCATACTCGGGGTCCTGGCGGAGCAGTATGAGGGCTCGTTGAAGGCCCCCATAAGCAAGAAAATGAGCCTGGTCCTGTTCATTGGACTGTTGGTTTTGAGCCATGGAAAGACTGGCTGACTTCCCCACCACTCCGGTTAGAAGACCCAGGATGGTTAGAAAAGAAAGTACCACGATAAGCGCCATGCCCCGCTTCCCGCGGCCGCCTTTGGAGTGCCCCATGGACCCGATCTTATGAATGAGTTCTTGTAACACCTTCATACTATCCTCTCATGGTGGAGTGGCCTAGAAACTGCAGAGTCGTGGTGCGGCCCAGACTGCTTCCGGAAACCTGGATATCCAAGTTGAAAGAATCGGTGTCCTTTCCCACCTTGATGGTAAAGCTTCGGACCCTTCCCGGCATGGGATCCTGGGGTCGGGCCTCTCGGAACCATCCGGTGGTTTTGGCCAGATCGACTTCGGGTGGGCTGTCAGTGGGAACAGTCAGGGGATCGACAGAGCGCAACAGCTTCTCTTGTGCCGGATCGAAGAGATAGCAAATTCGTTTCTGCCAAATCGGCTGCTTTGAATCAAAATCCAGAAGCAGTTTTCCCTGGTTGTCACGGGCTGAGGAAAAAACGACCCCCACGGGTTGGCCTGGAGGGGGAGTCAATTCAGACTCAACAACGGGCGGCGGCCAGGTGGCAGCGGGATCCGCTTCTCCCATCTCTCGAGCCATTCGGGACAGCATGACGATGGCGTCCTGCTGTAGCTCGATCTCGCCTCGTACCCCCAGATAGTTCTTGATTCCGGCAGTGAGGGCCGAGGAAGTGAGCCCGAGCACGATCAAGAAGAGAAAGGAGGCAACCGCCAGTTCGATCAAGGTGGTTCCTCTGCTGAGTGACCTCTTCACGGCGCTTCCGCCAGAATGGTGTTCATAACGTATTGGCGAGTCTCTCCCTGGTCCTCCCAGTCGACCCTGGCAATCACGAGCTTCTCACCGGGAAGTAGAACGGGCTCTTCTGCGCGAGTCTTGATCTCCACCGACCAAACGAAGGTGCGGGTTTGAGTATTGGTGCCCCCATCCCGATCTTCCCGCCGAGAAATCAGTTGGATGGTCCGGTCTTCCAAGGAAGTGCCGGCCATAGCGTCAACCCCGTCGTAGCCTGAAGTCAGACACTCCTCCAGGACCTGGCGGCAGATGTGGTTTCCGGAAAGGGCTGCTTGAGATTGTGAGACAGCCCGTTTGTGAATCGGCCAGATTCCGGCAAAGAGCGGAACCAGAATGGCGAAGAGGAACAGGGCCATGACCATTTCTAATAAGGTTAGACCCCTGAGGTTCGTTTTGGAGATAAATAGCCCTCGACCCACAGAAGGTAGTTTAACACAGATCTCAGCAAAGTTTAATGGGAAGTTAGTGAGTGCGACGGGGCTTGAGGCAGCGCGGGAGTGCCGCCTTGAACCGTTATTAAAGCGGACTTGGATGGAGCAGGCGCTGCTCTTGAGCAGCTAGTTGATCCATCATGGTAGCTCGCTTGGCCTCGAGTTGTCCGGAGTCGATGCCCGGGACGATCACTCCTGGCCGGAGCTCGCCGGTCTTGTAGTGAAGCAGGTTGGTGACTTCGGTGGGGTCGGTGACCAGGTGGTACATCTCCCACTGATCCGGGTGGTTTCCTTTCGGATCGAAGTATCGAACCAGTTTCCACTCCCCGTCCACCAGACAGCGCACCTGGTTGGGCTGGACTATCGGACCCGGGGTCAGAGGAACGCCAAGCACGCCTGCGGCCTGCACCAGGGTTTCGAAGGTATTATATCGAGCTTGCTGGCCGGGAGGTGATTCGGCTAGCTCAGGATCAGGCAGTTCCGTGATGTTGTCGTCGGTCACGAAAAGCACGCCGGGACGCGGGCTCCCGTCTGGTCCGTTGATCGGTCCTCTGACTTTGCCCGCAATGTGTGCGCTCAGGTCGGCCCCCACCAATTCCACCGGTTGGTGTCCCTGGAGGTTGGGCAAAAGTTCATCCACCGACATCCCGGTCAGCCCGAGGAGGGTGGGCACCAGGTCGATCAGACTGGAGGGCTGCCAGACTTCCCGAAGACTTTGCTCTTCGGGATTGATCAACGGGGAGGATACCACCATGGGCGTTCTGATGACTTCATCATAGGCGGTGTGCCATTTTTGAGTCATGCCGCCGTGGGCGCCCGCCATGTTGCCGTGATCAGAAATGAAGACCACGATGGTGTTGTCGCTCAAGCCGCCCTGGTCGAGGGCGTCGAAAACACGCGCCATCTCCAGATTCACCAGGTAGGTGAGATAGCAGTAAAACTGGCCGTGGGCCTGATACCAGGCGGAAGGATTTGGCTCTTTTTGATAAGGCCTGGCCAGGACCACCGAGCCGGCCGGGGGCACCCCCGAGTTGATGCTAAAACCGATCTTGTAGCTGTACTCGAAGTGACAGTCCGGCTTGGTCGACAGGTCCTCACCGGAACTGCTGGGTGTGTTGAAGAGGGGCTGCGGCAACCCGAGAGGATTGAGGTCGATGACACTGCCGTCGTTCACGTAAGGATTGCTCTGGTCCCCAGTAGACGGAATGGGAGCGGGTATGTGAAAATCCACCTTAGGTGGCTGGGCCCCGGCGTTGCCCGGTAAATACCAGAAGTTGGGATAATAGCCGATGTCGTGGGGGTTGACCAGGGAGCAGACCGCAAGCCAGGGCTCGCTTTCGCCATCTTCACTCTGCTCTTGCGCCTTGCCATTGAGAAACTCGATGGCAGCGTCCGCGAACTCGGGGTCGCGGTAGAGCCCACCGGCGGGTCCGTTCACTCCGCCCCCGTGAGCCTCGGGACACGATTTTTCCCAATCCGAGAACCCCCACGGCTCGAGATACGGGTGATTGGCATCACCGCAGTCGAACTCAGAGTGGGAGCAGTGCCACTTACCAAACCAGTGAGTGCTGTAGCCTCCGGCCCGAAACCAGTCTCCCAGTGTGGGGATGCCGTTTTCGTCCAGGAAACGGATCTCCTCGGCGTCTTTAAACATTCCATCGGTCTGGGTGACCGAGTGGGCTTCCGGGTAAGCGCCGGTGATAAAGCTTGCCCGACTGGGTGCGCAGGCAGCCGCAGCGATGTAATGGTTTCTCATGACCACGGCGTTCTTACGCAGGCGATTGAATGCAGGGTAATGCTGGACCAGGCCGTTGCTCTCGCTGAGGGTCTTGGAAAACCCGAGGAGCTCCTTGAGCTGCGGGATCTCCCCTTCGTTCGGTCCGTAACCCGGAGGCGGGAGCCGCAATTCGTCTACGATCATGAGTAAGACGTTTGGCTTTTTGTCCGGTCCTTGCCCCTGGGTGAAGACGAAGTTTTGGGAGGAGGAATCTTCGCAACCGCTCACCGCCCCGAGGCCTGCTAAACCCAGAATTTTTGCACTTTTAGTCAAGAAATCGCGTCTCTGCATAGAACGCCTTTCAAGACCCGGGCGCGCGTTCCTACTTGGCCAATTTTCCCAGAGGTAATTCAATTTAGGAACAGAATTTTACTTGACTTTTTGAAGGAGAAACATCAAATGAAAAGGTTTTTGAATCTCAGGGTTTTTCTGATCTTTCTTGTCGTGGCCGTGGTCGGCTGCGGAGATACGGAAAACGTGTTTGTCAACAATTCGGGATCGGG
>JBAYRN010000128.1:0-15451 GCA_041676625.1 Vulcanimicrobiota bacterium | reverse complement strand
TCCACCTCCTGAAGCGAAATTTTCCTCAAATAGGTCCACTATTCCACAGAAAATTCCACTCCAGGAGGAGAAAAATGTCCTGCGTTTGGCTCGGAATGCCAAATGTCCACAGGCCCTAATTCATGTAGACCCGTTTACCGGTGGGGGAATCCCAGACGTGGCTTGAATCAAAGGAGGAACTGGGTAAGGTGACCCGGGCCGAGGGGCGTAATTCCGGGGAAAGCTCTCGAATCATCTGATTCATCTCCTTAACCGTCACCAGCTCGGGTGAAGGGAGTCTTTTCCGGGACCGGGATCTTCGGGAGCGAATACCAGCCATCACCCAGACCAAAACCGGAACCACCAAAATCAACAATTGCCACGCTTCAGTCATCTCGGTGAACCTCCATAAAACACCAAAGTCGTCCCATTTTACTTCAATTTGAGGGGCCTTGCCACTGGTCCTGCAGTTCCATTTACCAAAATCGCTGCCTCTGTAACAATTTGGGTATCCCTTTGACGAGGAACCAAATTTCGTGTTAAGAACTGGTCTAAGTTATGCTGTCGGGGAGCCATCGTATAGTGCGCTACGTGAGCTTACTGGTCATGGCCGTGTGCTCGATTCAGTATGCCCTGTTGGCTGAAATCCGTATGCCGGCACGTCCCGACGCCAGTCGTTCGGCCCTCGAAATGGAAGCCATTTCCTCCTTTTCAGTCTTGGTAGACCTGATCGCCGATAGCCGCGCCGGGCTCCACGGGAGCTTTGACATCGAAGAGGTTGTTCCGATCGAGGCGCCCCGCCTGGAGATCGCAGACGGCGTCTCCTCGACGATGATCTTTGCTCAGGACGACTATCTGCAGGAGCTAATTCGGCACTATTCCGACTACTATCAGGTCGATCCGGTACTGATCGGTCTCATTCTGGAGCAGGAGTCGGGGTACGATCCCTTTGCTCTTTCACCGGCAGGCGCCATGGGACTGATGCAACTCATGCCCGACACCGCCTGGATGCTGGGAGTCGAAGACCCCTGGAACCCGGCGGAGAATATCGAGGGAGGCGTTCGTTACTTTGCCCAGCAGATGGACCGATTCGGTCGCATCGACTACGCCCTGGCAGCTTACAACGCCGGTCCATCCGCCGTGGAAAAGTGGGGCGGAGTTCCCCCCTATCCCGAGACCCTGGATTACGTCAACACCATCATGGGTCGCTACAAAGCCGAAAATGAAACGGTCGATCCCGTAGACGAGGATGCTTACTATCAAGAATACCTGGATTGAGCAGGAGGACTGGCTCGAGCCGAGTATAGACTTGGGCCGCTTTACGAGAGCGGCATTTCTGTGAGGAGAAGCTATGCAAGAAACCCCAATCCCCATGACCGAAGAAGGCTACAATACTTATAAAGCCAAGCTTCAGCGTCTCAAAACAGAGGAACGAGCAAAGATTGCCCTGAGGATTCGCCAGGCCAAGGAGTTCGGTGATATTTCCGACAACGCCGAATACGAATCCGCCAAGTCCGACCAGGCGTTTGTAGAAGGCGAAATCATTCAGTTGGAGCGACTGCTCCAACGAGCCCAGATCATCGACCGAAACGAACTCACCAACGACCAGGTACACCTGGGTAGCACGGTGGAATTGCGCGATGAAAACTCGAAGGACACCTACAAAGTGACCGTCGTGGGCACCACCGAAGCCGACATCGAAAAGCGAAGAATCTCTAACGAATCGCCCATCGGTGCGGCCATCATGGCCAAAAAACTCGGGGAGACCGTCAACGTCAAGACCCCCCGGGGACCGGCCAAATACAAGATCCTCCATATTGAGACCAATATCTAGAAAAACGGCCTGAGTTTGCTTCTGCAAGATCTCAGACCGGCTCGAAAAGACTCCCCCACGGTCCGGCTGATGTCCAACGCAGCCGGACCGTTTGTCCGTAAGAGCTATCGCCATTGCCCTCTCTATCTGCGCGAAACTGTGGGACGGATGGCGGTGAATCGGGAGTGTCGAGCGCTCGAGTGTTTGAAGTCCAGTGGACACGCACCGGAGTTTTTGGCGCGCCCGGACCGTTTCACCGTGGAGATGGAGTACGTAGAAGGCACCCCCCTGGAGTCTCTGCAGCAGCACCAGTACGATCCTGAACTCTTACATCAGCAAGCCGTATCCTTGCTGCGAGCGCTGGAGCAGGCCGATCTCGCCCACGGCGACCTGGGACACGACCACTGGCAATCCATGGGACGGGAGAGCAACCTGATCTGGACCCCGGACCAGAGGTTGGTCGCCATCGACTTTTCCGGTTCGGTTCCCCTCAAGCCAAAGTTTGCCCCGGCCAAGAAATTCTGCCTGGCACTACATCACCATGATCGCCTATTACTGTCGAAGGTGGCCTATCACTTCCATCAAGACCGCCTGGGCCAACCCGAACAGGTCCGCTGGCCTACCGGACTGTGGGAACTTCTCCGTTTGATGGGGAAGATCTAGATCTCCTCGAAACTTTTATCCATGACGGGGTAGTTCTGCCAGCCTTGATAGTCGTAGTGCCACCATTCGTTGCTCAGAGCTTCGAACCCGTGCTTTTCCATGGCCTCTCGGAGTTTAGCCCGGTTCTGGCGGGCCTGCAGACTCGCCCCCTGGTAAGAGTGGTGAGCTTTCTGAGAAAAATCATCGTAATATGACGGCATAGCGACCGGCTTCCCCGTCTCCAGATCCAGCAGGGTCAGATCCACCGCAGCTCCACGATTGTGTCGAGAACCGTCCTGGGGATCAGCCACGTAAGCTCGTTTGGCCGGCGGTGTCTTGTCCCAGATAAGCTTGGTCACCGACCAGGGACGATAGGCATCGAGGATCAGCAACCCCAGGCCGTGCGGACGCAAGTCATCGTTGACCTTTTTCAGAGCTAACGCGGCCTCTTTTTGCAAAAACGCTCGGGGCTGTGCGTACAGGGGAAAACCCATGAAATTGCGGTCTGAAGCGTAGCGGATGTCCAACCGCAGGGAGGGATCCACCTTCACCAGTTCCACCAGCTCCGAGGTGGTTTCGGAGAGCACCGGCGCAGCCAAACAAGCCGCCATCAGAACCGAGCCTATCAACACTTGAAACCGTTGCCTGGGAGATTTCATTCGGAAAGGGTTCGATTCATTCCATCACGCTCCTGGATCCAACGAAAAAGTTAGTGCTCTGTCAAACTTTGGAGTTCGGTTGAGGGTGGCCAGACGCAATTCTAGCTAAATCGATTTGAGCGCGCGTATCGGGAATACGTAAGCGAAAATCGATGACGATAGAATTGATGGCTGGCCGCCTTCGGCCGAATTTTGAAGTTTGACAGAGCACTATGAATCTCCGTGCAAGACGACGTGAACGGCTCCGGAGGAGGTCAGATAAGTTTTCGCAACTCGTTGGAGGTCTTCGAGCGTGACTCGATTCATGCGGCTACGCTGGAGCCACACCTCATCCCAATCCATCAAAACCACTCGGCCGGCGATCTCCAGGGCCCAATCCTCCAGATCATCGCGACTGAAAGCGTCTTCTGCGAACCAGACCTTTCGAGCCTTGTCCACTTCGTCCTGAGTGAGAAGTTCGGGGATCTTATCCAAATAATGCGTGACTTCGTCCGGCAGATCGGGCGAAAGTTCTTCGGCAGTGGCAAGACCGAGGTGAAGCATGGGGTGCTCTCGAGCCTGGGCCTCGAAGTTCACCCAGACTTCCTGGACCTGTTGTCGCTCCCGCACAAAAGTCTCGTAGAGTCGGCAAGAATCTCCCTCCCCCAGAACTCTGGTCAGCAGTTCGCAAGCTTCGTAGTCCGGATGGCCGACCCTGGGGAGACGGTAGCACATGAGCAGATACGAGTAGCCCGAGCGCTCTCTCAACTCGCTCCAAGCAGGCTTCAGCGGATCTACCTGGGAGGGAGCCTTCACCGGCCAATGGGGCTCAAACTCTCCTTCCCAGCCACCGAACGCCTGCTGGGCCAGGGCCACGCCGTCTTCTGGAGAACAGCCGCCCGCTACCACCAGCAACATCCGGTTGGGGTTGGAGGCCTTCCGGTAGTGCTCCTGGATGTCTTCGAGTAGGAAACCCTCCAGATCGTCCCGCCAACCGATCACGGGCTGCCCGTAGGGATGCTCCCCCAGGGCCAGATGCTGCAGCTTCTCGTAAGCCATCCCCAGGGGGTTGCAGTCCACCCGCACAGAGCGCTCTTCCAGGACCACCGAACGTTCCGTTTGGAAGAGTTCTTCGGAGATCTCCAGGTTGCTGAAGCGATCAGCTTCCAGAAGGAGCGCCGCCTCCAGCCCCTCCTGAGTCACCTGGTTCAGGTAAACCGTAAAATCTTCGGTGGTGAAGGCGTTGTTCAAGCCTCCCCGTTGAGCCAGGATGGCATCGAAATGGCCATCCGGAACTGCAGCCGTGCCTCGAAACATCAGGTGTTCGAGCAAATGAGAGAGGCCGGTCTTGCCCTTCCTTTCATCCATGCCGCCGGTCAGGGTCCAGACCTGTAACGAGATGGACGCCAACTCGGTGCGAGGAAGACAGAGGACCCGTATGCCGTTGCTGAGTTGGTAGAGACACCCATCAGCGTGCTTCTCCAGCAAAACCGGACGGGCGTCGTCTTGCCGGGTTGAAGGCTCCTCCAGCCACTCCAGCGGGGCCGAAGAAAAAGCAGTCCTGGGAGTCTCAAAGAAAGACTCTCCCCAGCGCTGCTCCATCCCCTCCCCCAGGACACACACCAGGGCCCTCTCAGGAGTCAACATGCGAGCGCATAGGGCGTTGGTTTCTTCCAGAGTTATGGTCTCTTGAAACTCCCTGACCCGATCCTCCAAACCCCAGGGCTCCCCAAAAAGAACCTCTTCCAGTCGACGCGATGTGAGGTCGGATATTCCGTCGTAATCGAACGGCATGGAGTTTTGCACGAACTCTTTGAAGTGCTCAAACTCGGCTTTCGGCAGTCCGGTCTCTGCTAACTCGTCCATGCAGCCACGCACCACCTGCAAGGCCTGACCCACCCGTTCCACATCCGTCTGCAGACCGATCCACAGCGCTCCTCCATCCAGGCCCGCTCGAATACGGCTCTCTGCGGAGTAGGCCATCCCCTCGCGCATCCTAATGGCCCGAGTGAGTCGAGAGAGAAAGGCTCCTCCGAACACCTCGTTGCAGAAAACCCCCAGGCGGTAGTCGGGCGCCTGGCGCGCCATAGCGGGTAGGGAGACCAGAACCTCCGCTTGCTTTACGGGAAAAGGGATTGCTCGCACCTGGGAATCCAACTTCCGAAAGGGAGAAGACGGGCCTCCAGCCACGAACTCGGCAAAGCTCTTTCTTTGAAAACGTTGAGTCAGGGCTCGTTCCAGTCGGTCCGGACGATAGCCCCCGGTCACGCACAAAACCATCTCCACTTGCTCAAAAAAACGACACCGATAGGACTCCAAGCGCTCCCTCGTCAGTAGCTCCAAAGAGTTCTCGTTGCCCAGCAAAGGTCGGGAGTAGGGGTGGTCGGCGTGGAAAAAGCTTTCCCGGGAGACATCCCAGATGACCGAGCGCTTTTCGTCTACCCGAGCGCGCAGCTGGGAGAGTTGCTCCTGGGCTGCGATCTCCAGTTCGGTCGTGTCGAGGGTGGGCTCCCAAATCATGTGCTCGAGCGTTTCCAGAGCCCACTCCAGGTCCTCGGGCAAAATCCAGACCTCGATGGTGAAGAAATCCCGGCTCGGGTAGACCTGAATGTTGGCTCCCCGCTGGTCGCAGTCTCGAGCAAAGGCTCCCCGGTCCAGGCTCCCGCAACCCCGGGTCAGGAGAGTACCCAGCAGTGCCAGATAACCTTGCTCATCCATCCCTTCACTCTCAGTTCCCCTTCGAACGGTGAGAGTCAAATGGACAAACGGTGCCGATTCGACTCTCTGGGCCGATAAAGTGAATCCTCGTTCTAGCAACACGTGGGCCTTGGTTCGCTCCTAGCGAGCAGACGCCTGCAGAAGATGAAGCGCGCCTAGGGCGGGAGCCTCGGGCAACTCCACCAGATAGACCTTCATCTTCAAAGCCTCTTCTAGAAGAGGCAAGCAATGGCGATCCATGTGCACAAAGCGCCCGGAGAGAATCAGTTGTCTCAGTGGATAAAGCTGCCTCCGAGCCGCCACCAACTCACCGATCGCCTGCGAGGGGTTTCCATCTTCCTTCCAGCCATCCGCCCGGAGGAACTGCTCTAGTCCCAACTCGGAGGCCCGAGGGTAGTTCTTCTTGTCCACAAAGCGACCATCCACCCAATGGGCCTCAGCAAGACCGGTTCCGGCAGTCAGAAGGATCGTATTGGGCGAATCCTCCTTCAACGGGCTATCGGGGGACACCAGATGACCCCAGGCCGCCGCCACGTCGTCGTCGTAAAGAGGTCCGATGGTGGCACCGGTGGCCCGCTCCACGCTCTGGGCAAGGTCAGGCAAAGGCACTCCAAAGTGTAATAGAGTGACGCTGGTGCGCTCCGGGTCCTTCAACCCGGCACAGGCCGTGGCAACCCTCGGGACCTTCCGGCCTCCGGCGAAATACTTCACCAGCCTCGAGATCGCCTCGATCCTTCGTTTGCCGTTTTCTTGCTCCGAAACAGCACGATCGATCAGGGGTAGCTCGATCTCCAACTGGGCCGCGCGCCTACCTCCTTGAAACTCGTAGATGCGGGCCCTGGTGCCGCCTATGTCCATGCAAACGCCGCTCAACAACTGATCCTCTGGGAGCGTGTCGGAGTAGTCGGACACGCTCCTCGCAATATCGTTTCTATAGCTTTGAAATTCTATCAAGTTTTCCTGGAATGTGAAGACACGAAAAAGCCCCGGTCGTCAAACCGAGGCTTTTATCTGGTGGCTTGAGACCTTACAGTCCCAGAGCGCCCAGGATGGCACCGGAGCCGGCGAAAGCGATCGGGCCACCGCCCAGAGCGTTTCCGACGACGCCGATCAGGGCGCCTTTGATGGCTCCCGTCACTGCAGCAGTACCGCCCACGACCACGGCCCCACCGGCCGCACCGACCAGCGCGCCGCCGCCGCCTGCGGCAACGCCGCCGGCTAGGCCGCCGACGACTCCACCGAAGGCTGCACCAGTCACCCCGTTGACGACCGCCCCCAGCTTGGCCACACCCCCGATGGAGCCGTCACTGAAGTGGTTGGCCAGCAGACCGGTGATAGCTCCACCCGCAGCGCGCATAACGATCTTGCCGCCGGAGTAGTGCCCGCCACCGGTGGCCTGGCTGAAGGTAAAAGAGTCGGAAGAAGCGGCCGGAGCTTGCTCTGTGGCTGCTTGAGGAGCAGGGGCAGCGGCCCTGGTAGGCTGCTGGATTCTGGTTGTTTGAATTTGCATTGAATTATCCTTATCAGAGATTGCCGCAATTTGTCTCACGGTTAATTAAAGTCACGCCCGGAGTCTACACGGTCGGGGCGACAGGAGGCGTTAAAATGTCTTTAAGCTCCGGTCAAAACTTTGATAACATTCAAAGGCTGGAGTTAACTTTTTCGTCCGAGGACCGTGCTGTGCCGCCTCTGAGTTTGTGGCAGCGCGAGGGTGCCACAATGTGCGTAAAAGGCAAACAAAAAAAGCCCGTTTTCACGGGCTTTGATATTGGTGGCGGGAGGCAGGTTTGAACTGCCGACCAACGGCTTATGAGTCCGCTGCTCTACCCCTGAGCTACCCCGCCGGATATGCAAACAAATATAATAGCACCCTCTCCACCTGTCAACCTCGCAAAGACGGTTTCACGTTAGAATTCCGTATCCCCGGCGAGCGACAGGAGGAACAGTTGCAACTGCTCGTCGAATTCGCCTGGTCTATGGAAGTCCCGTCGTTATCGGCCTTGCTTCTCCTGGCCGACAGCGCAGCACATACACCGCCCACCGATTCCGGTCTCTCCATCCCTGCAGCCCTCTTAATCGTGGCCGTTCTTTTGTTTATTAACGGCTATTTCGTGGCCCTCGAATTTGCTCTAGTGGCGGTCCGTAAAACCCGGGTTGATGAGATGGTTCGGCAAAAGATCCGGGGAGCGAAGTCGGTCCAGCGGGGTAAGAACCACGTGGATGATTTTGTGGCCGCAGCTCAGTTGGGGATCACTGCGGCTAGTTTGGCCCTGGGTATGGTGGCCGAGGATACCGTCTTACGGATTCTCAATCGATGGTTCGGCCTAAACTTGGGACACGAGTCCGGCCTCGGAATCGCCATCAGCCTGACCCTGGTCACTATGTTTCATGTCGTATTGGGCGAGCAAGTACCCAAGATGCTGGCTCTGGATAAGCCAGGCAAAGTTTCTCTCGTCACCACGCCCCCTGCGGAACTGTTTCTTAAGCTATTCCGCCCTGCCATCTGGCTACTCTCCTGGATAACCAGCCTCATCCTTCGACTGCTGGGCGTAAGAACTGTGGGCGGGGGCCACGGGGGACAGGTCTACTCTGAAGAAGAGATCGAGTCACTGCTTGCCACCAGGCAGCAAGCGGGCCTTGCCGATCCGGCTGAAAACGAAATGATTTCCCAGGTCTTCGATCTCTTCGATATGGTAGCCACCCAGATCATGATCCCTCGAACGGAGATGGTTTGTGTACCCGCAACGGCCTCCATCCGCGAGATCATGGAGGTAGCGGCCGCCGAGGGGCATGACCGCTATCCGGTTTACGGCCAGAACACCGACGAGATTGTTGGTATCCTGTTGATGAAAGATCTGGTCTCTTTCCTGAGCCAAAACCCGGACGAACTGGATAGCGGCATCACTTCGCTTTGGCGTGAGCCTTTGTTCGTGCCGGGCACTCTCCCCTGTTCCCAGTTACTCGCCCAACTCAAGGAGAAGCGGACCCGTCTGGCCATAGTGTTAGACGAATATGGCGGGACGGCAGGCATGCTCACCCTGGGCGACGTGCTGCATCGCATCGTGGGAGACGTCGACGAGGAAGTGGAGATCGAGGAGCCTCAAAGTATCGTGGCCCTGGGGGAAAACCTCTACTCCGTTTCCGGGCTCGTTCTCACCGAGGATGTCGAAAAGTTTTTCGAGGTAAGTATTGAGGATGAAATGAACGACACCATCGCCGGCGTCATCTTCTCCTTGCTGGGCCGAGCTCCCACCGTGGGCGACGATATCGCTCTATCCGGTCTGATCTTCCGGGTCGACGCCCTGGACGGGATGCGGATTGACCGTCTGCTGGTGAAGACCGAAAAGCTCCAATCACCACACCAATGAAAAACGGAAGCCCGGGGGCTTCCGTTTTCGGAGGGTCAACAGGCCGGCCCTTAATTAGGCTTGCTGCGACTGTTGTTCAGCCTCTTTGGCGGCTTTAGCGGCTTCCCGCTTAGCGGCTTTAGAGCTGAAAATCTGGTCCATGGAGTCCAGATTCACCTGTCCTCGCTCGGTCAGGTATCCCATGGCGTGGAAGGTTACTGAGGCCAGGTCTCCCACCAGACCGATTCCGGTCATAGTGTTGGCGTAGGGGGCCAGGAAGGGTACCCAACCGGCTTGCCCGACGGCTCCGGCGAATCCCACTGCGTCAGTCACGACGTGTCCGATGTCAACGGCTTTCTCCCACACGGAAGCGTCCTTGTTCTGATACGTGCCGATCGCACGCTTGGTATCCATCGCCATCATTCCGCCCCGTAGGACAGGAAGAATAAACGGCTTAATGGTGTCGGCCGCGCCCTTATCCAGGTTCGCGACGACGCGAGTCTGAACGGCTTCGGCAGTAGTTTTAAAGGCGAACGCAGGGTCGGCATCCATGATGCGAACAACTTCCTGCGAGGCTTTGGTCATGATCTGGGCTCCGCCGTCAAGAAACTTTTGGGCCAGACTGGGACCTTCGTTGGTAACTTTTACTCCGCCACCGTCGACGGGGGTGATAGTGAGTGATTTTCCGGATCCGGAAAGAGCCTTCTTGGCAAAGTCGGGCGATGTCACGAGACTATCGACCACTGATTTCTGAAAGGTATCCTGTCCAGGATCTTGTTCCCCAGGGTCTTGAGCCTGTGGGGGTGCCTGTTTAGTAATGTTAGGCTGGACAGCTCTGATGGTTGTATTGATCTGCATTTGCTTTCCTCCGAGTATCGTCTTAAGCATTATGCAAATTCTGGAAGTTGTACATGTTACGTCGCTGTTAACAGACAAACTACTTCCACATGTTTTAAGTTTGAGCCAACTGGGTTGATCTATGTTAGCCGCAACAACTGGCTCAACATGTGGCGCGACACGTTGGCCAGGGCCGGGATCTGAGGAGGCAGAGAGCGCCAGGTCGAGACCATCATCTTGAGCTCTCGCATAAAATCTTCGTTGGCCTGTTGCTGCCCGGCGAACTCTCCCAACAAGGCAAACGAACTCCCTACGTAGTTCAAGACGTTGGGCGGCTTGCTGCGCTCCAGTGCCTGGCCTAACTCGTACAGGCAGTACACCAACCGAGGCAAAGAGTTCTTGCCAAACATCTGAATCTCGCGGTTGCAACTCACACAAGCCAGCGATAGAAAGTGAGGGCGGCGAGCGGTGCGCCGGTCATCGATGAGCCCGGCGCTGGCCGCCAGCAAGAGATCCGTCAATTTCACGAAGTCTTGTTCAGCCCGGGCGTCGGTGACCACGGTCTCGACCAATCCTAAGACGCTATCGATGAGTGAGCCAACGGTATCAAAATCTTCTCTCTGCAGGAGTTCAACCACAGTCTTGAGGCACTCGATGGCAAAGTCTCGGCCCACCGGCTTGCCCTCTCGCGCCTGTTGATTGACCAGATTCACTGCTTTGATCAACACTTCCCGAAGAGCGGGATCGCTCTTATCGGAACTGAGGTTGACCCTCTGGATGAGTCCCTGGGCCAGCTCGCTGGAATACTCGGCTCGACCCTGGCCCTCTACCAAGTTGGTGAAGATCGCGTTGGCCTGGTCCAGTCTGGGAGCGGCCTGAGCGGCCTGGCCGGCCTGAGCCAGAAGGGACCCCTGGAGCAGCAGCGCCTTGCCCAGCTCCGCCATCAACTGGGGATCCTGGTTATTCTGCACCAACTGCATCCTGAACCCGACACAGCCCTCCAAGTCCTGGAGCGCTTCATTCCCTCGACCCAGCACCTTGTAGACCTCGGCTCTTTCGTGAAGGGCCGTCGCCAGGTCCGAAACTGCAGTCACCTGACCCTGGGAAACCAGCGCTTTGGCCACGTTGACGGCCTCGCTCAAATCGCCGACCGCGTGTTGCGCGTGTCCGGCCCGCGTGGTCATCTTGCCTCGAGCCAGAAAAACTCTGACCAACTCCGAGGCAAGCTCGTTACGCCCACCACCCAGCTGATTGCGCAACAGCCCGAGAACACTCTCATAGTCGGCGTAAGCTTCATTGAGCAAGCTCTGCTGCTGGTAAACCTGAGCCCTTCGTTCCAGGATCTTGGCCATCTCCACTTCGTGGTCGATGGCGGCGCCGGAGGCAGCAGCCGAAGACGTGATGGAAAGCATCCGGTTGTACTCCTCCAGTACGAGATCGATCTTGCCCGAGCGGGCTGCGTGATCCGCGCGCACCGAGAAGGCCTTCATCATATCGGAGAAGTACTCGTATCGCCCCTCCCGCACTTGCTCTTCGAAATGGGAAATCGCTTCCTGAATCGACTTGTCAGCCTGGGTGAAGTCCTTGAGCTTGAACAAAATCTGAGATCGCAAGATCCAGGTCCGCGCCATCTCATCCTGCCAACCTGGAAACCGAGATTGGCGTGTGGCCAGGAAGTTCTTGATGGCTTCTTCGGCGTCGCTCAGAGAGTTGCCCGCATCTCCTTCGGCCAGGAGAAGGTTGGCCCGCTGCCGGTGCAACTCACCCTTCTCCCGCTCCATTCCTCGAGCCGAAGGCACTCCACCCTGACCACCCTGGGTCTCTAGATAGTTCAGAACATCGAAACCGCTCTTTAAAGACTGCTTGGCTTCAGCTAACCGGTTGATGGCTACATTGCCGGCGCTGAACAAAGAATAAGCCTTCAAGAGTTGGGGCAGGACTGCGTATCGACCACGTTGCTGAAAAAGGTGCAAAAAGACATCGATCGCTCGTTTGATCTGGGGAACACTATTGGCCGGACGACCCAACTTGTGCTCGACCTCGCCAACCCCCATGTAGGCGTCGGAAACTCTCTCCAGGAGTTCATCGGTCTGGCCCTGAGCCAATAATTGGCCCAGCAGGTTTGCGGACTGATTGTAGGACTCCAGGGCTCCGTTGAGATCTCCCTTTTGTTCCAACGCCCGACCCCGCACCAACTGAACCTTGGCGTAAGGCTCCCACTGCTGCCCGGAGTGATACTGGCTAAGTAGGGCTTGGGATACGGACAGCGCTTCGGCGGTGTTTCCGGCCTGAACGTGGGCGGTGAGCAGGGTGTCCATGATGGACAATCTGGTGGCCTCGGGTTGTTCTTTCAGGCCATCGAGCAAACCCAGGGCCCGCTGGAGATCCTGGGTGCCGGTGGCGGTATCACCAGTGGCCAGGCTGAGGCGCGCCCGGTCTTGAATACAGGCGAGCAATCGAGGCACCACGTCTCTACGGCCTTCTTGAGTGAGCGCTTCCAGAAGCTGCACGGCCTGGCCCAGATCTCGTTTGGCGTCCTCGTGGGCACCCCGGTTTTGATCGATCTGAGCCTTCAACTGGAGATCGCCTGCCAGATGGTAGCGCTGCTCCAACCGCCCCTCGTCTACCGAGAGGTTGCGCAGAGAAATGCTCTTGACAATGTCCCGTATCGCTCGCTCATCTTCACCTAGTTTAAAGTAAGCTTTAGCCCGGACCGCGTGGCAGGTAGCCAGCAGCGGCTGAAACTCTTCCAGGTTCTTCTCTTCCAGCGCCTCGGTTGCCAGTTTCACGGCCTTACCGCATTCCTGGATCGCCGCCTGATAGTTTTGTTCCTTGAGTAGGATGGAAGCGAGTTCTAACTCTATCTCCACGACTGTTCGATAAGACTCATCTTCACTCTGCTCGCCATCGGCAGTCTCGAGAAATCGAGAGGCCCGCTGGAGGTCTGTCTTAGCTGCAGCCAGGTTGTCGGCGTTGTAATGAAGGCCTCCCCGGTGGGCCAGGGCCAGCCCCAGTCGAGGGGCAAGTTCGCTGCGGCCACGATCCTCAACCAGGTCCACGAATCCCTGAACGGCCTTGTCGGCAAAATCCATGGCTCCCTGGAGATCCTCGGACGCCTCGAAGATTCGGGAGGCCCGATAGTAGGTCGTGGAAAGAGCCGGTCTGAACTCGTACTGTTTCTCCTGATTGACCAGGACATCGAACAATTCGAGCGCTCGTCCGATACCGGATTCGGCCAGGGGAAGTAAACCGAGTTTGAGCTGATTGAGAGCAAGGTTCGAGCGAGCCCATCCAAGCTCGTCCCGTAAGTCGTCGCAACGCCCCGAATCGACCAGGTTTTCCAGCAGTTCCACCAGCAAGGCCAGCATCTCCTGGAGTTCATATCGGCAGCCCGGTCGTTCCAGATGGCCGGTGAGCGCCACTCGGCGCCGCTGCAGTTCTTTATTGCGGACGACCCACTCTAGAATCGCGGGGTCATCGGACAGCTTGGCGTACAGATAGAGTCGCAGGAAGTTTCGGAAGACCATTTCACGAACCTGCAGTCCCCCGTAGCGATCAGGCGCGGTCCTTTCCAGTTGTACCACAACCCAACCCAGGAGCTTACGGGCCGCCAGTGACCGTTCCCTGGTCAGGTGGGCTTCAGCTACTCTTCGAACCGAAGCGTGAGCGATTCCCACGATCGGGGACAGACGAGTCGCTTCCAAGTCAAACAGGGAGGGAAACATCTTGAGTGTCGCCTCAACTGAAGCGGGATCTAGAAACCATTGGTCCAAATCGTCGAGGGAGATCGGTCGCTGCTCCAGGCTCAAGACCGCAAAGAGTTCAGAGTCGAGAGTGCTCAACTCCAGCACGCTCTCCTCGACCAGCGACAAGGAACTCGCCGGGGTGGAGCCCACCTGCTCCATCTCCAAAGCCAGCGCGATCCTCAGTAAGGACGCATTCTCGTGGTCGAAGTAGCTTCTTGCCTTCTCGCCGAATAGCTCTGCGGAGGCGGCTTTCCATTTTCTTTCCAGGTCGACCTTGACTCCCAAGCTCTCCTGAGCCTGATCCGAATTGACGAAGGTTACAGCCCGAACGTCGGCCGGCAAGCTTAAGCCCAGAGCCGTCCGTATCATCTCCGGCGGTTCGTCGATGATGAAAAGCAGGGGTTTGCGATTGACCGCTGCGATCTCTCCTATCAGTCGTTGGAAGGCTTCCGAGAAGCCGGCCTGGTCCGCCACTAGGGCGAGAGAACTGACCGCCTGAGGCTCTGGTAGCGCCACCTGACTATCCAGTTTAGCCTTACTCTCCCGGAGTTCGTAATAAAACTGTAATAACACCTCGCCCGGTAAGGCGTCTAAGTCGGCTTTATCCCAGCTCGCCAATAGAGGGATGCAGTTCGGAGCCTCAGCCAGAGCGAGTGTCAAATCTCGAGCCAGCCGGGTTTTCCCAGAAGCCTCCTGCATAACGACCTGAATCTTCACGGAAGGGCCGTTGAGAGCTTCCATAATGGGTCCGGTGTAGGCTTCGGAAGTGGCCTCCCTGTTTCTTCGGATCACCTGCTCGCAGAGATCCTGAACGGACTCCCTCTGCTCTACGCTCCATCCGTTCCAATGAGGACGAGCCGGCCCATCCTCCAACGAAAACGGGTAGTCGTCCTCCAAAATCTCTTCGGCACTCGCGCCCATTTCAAGGTTCAGGGCGGGGGTCTCGATCTCGACCGAGGGAGGAATGGAGTCGATCGGCTGCTGGTTTGAGAGATCGACCTCAATGGTCTGTTCGACGGAAGGAGCCGAGCCATCCCCTTCGGAGCCAGGGAAACCCAGAGAAGTTAGAGGAACTTCCATGGTGGGAGGGCTCTCCTGGCTATCCGGTGGTTCAAAAACGGGCACTTCCGAGTCTGGTGTGGCAAAGTCGGGAACCGAGGGGGAAGTGGCAAAATCAGGAAGTTGTAAGGAAGCTGCGGGTACGCTGAAGTCGGGAACGGTGGGTTGCTCGGGCTGTTCAAGCGGTGCCGAAAAGTCTGGAATCTGAGGAGTTGTGGGGGTCGTGAAATCCGGGGTTACAGCGACTTGCGAAATACCCGGATCAGCAAACTCCGGAGCGGTCGACGGAACGGACTCGACTTCACCGATCAGCTCTGCCTCGACCGCAGGCTCGGGCTCTGGCTCTGGCTCGACCGCAAACTCTGCCTCAACCACATCCGGCTCGACCGCTGCCTCTGGCTCGACCGCAGGCTCCAGCTCGACTATAAGTTCTGCCTCAACTACAGATGGCTCTGGCTCTGGCTCTGGCTCTGGTTCGACCTCGACCGCAGGCTCGACCACGGGTTCCGGCTCGGGCTCAACTACAGACTCCGGCTCAGCTACAGGCTCGGGCTCGACCACAGGCTCGAGTTCTGCTACAGGCTCGGGCTCGGGCTCGGGCTCGACCACAGTCTCCAGAACCTCGCCAGGCTCAAGCCCGGTCGGAGGAGAAAAATCAGGTGTCTCCGGGAC